>VHCX01000031.1 GCA_016871615.1 Verrucomicrobiota bacterium | reverse complement strand
GGTCTCCACCCGGCCCTTCACCACGCCGGGCGCGCGGTTCGTCGACTCGGCACCGAGAGGGTAGTTGTCGATGGCCCGGGCGGTGGACACACCGAAGGCCACGAGGGCTGCGGCCAGCAGGAGGGGGTTCATGCCGGACAGTCTCCGGAAGCCCCCGCACCGGAGTCAAATGCGGAGGTGGGCTCCGGGGCGCCATCCGCGCCTGCTGCGGGCCCGGTGGCCTGGGTCGGCATTCCGTCCGTGGGTCCCAAGGACCTGCCCCGGGCAAGACCGCCGTCACCGGGCCGGTTTCAGGTGCCGGTCGAACCACTGGGCGAACTGGGCGATGTCCTTCTCCATGCCGGGCCAGCCATGGTCCTTGCCGGGCAGGCGCACCAGTTGGAAGACCGCCCCGGCCTCCCGGGCCTTGGTCTCGAAGATCTCGGCCTGATGGATCGGCACGAGCCCGTCGGCCTCGCCGTGGATGACGAGCGTGGGAGCCATGTCCCGGGTGACGAAGTGGATCGGCGAGATCCGGCGACCGTACTCGAGCCGCCCCTCGAGGGTGTCGGACGGGGACCCGAAGGCCCCGTAGAACTGCCGGCCGACCTTGCCGACGCCGACCTGGGTGTCCCCGGGAGCCCCCCAGTTCTCGAAGTCGGTCGGGGGGAAGAAGCAGGCCACGGCCTGCACTCGGCTGCCTTGCCGATCCACCGGGTCCTTGGCCTTGGGGTCGCCGTCGCGGCCCTGGGTCCCGAGGGTCAGCGACAGGTGTCCGCCCGCGCTGGCCCCGAAGACGCCCAGGCGGTCGGGATGCACGGAGTAGTCGGCCGCATGGTGCCGGATCCAGCGCACCGCCCGGTGCAGGTCGTCCGCGATCTCGAGGATGGTGTACCGGGGTTGGGAGCCGTGGACGACGGCGAAGACCGTGTAGCCCGCGTCGAAGAGCGCCTGACAGTAGGCGGGGTTGATGTTGTTGTGGTCGGAATAGAAGCCGCCGCTGATGACCCAGATCACGCCGAGGCCGTTGGTCCGGGCGGGCTGCAGGACATCGAGGGTCAGCGCCGTGCCGAACTTCCGGCCGTAGATGACCTCGGTGCGGCGCAGGCCCGGCAGGTCGGCGGCCTGGATCAGGTCCATGGTCAGGCCCAGCAGGGCGCCCAGGGCGAGCAGGGTGGGAAGCCCGGGGAGTCGAAGGCGGCGCCCAGACGGGCGGACGTTGGAGAGGAGGCGGGGAGGGATCATGCGTGTTCCCGTTGTCGGGCGCGTCGTGCGCCCGTGCAAGTCAAACCGAAGGATCCAACCCGAGACACCGCGCGTGCGGCCCGAGCCGGAGGCGGCCTGTCCTGAAGGCGTCTCCGGCAGGCCCCCAAGGTTCATGGGCCGGGGTCAACGGGCAGGGGGCGTTGGCGCGTTGGTGCCGTGCGATCGGTCGGTCTTCCGGCGGTCCATCTTCTTCCGGAGCTCATCGAGCAGGCGGCGTTGCTCCTCGTCGAGCAGCGGGGTCACCTCCTGGTGCATGCGCTCAAAGGAGGCCTTCATCCGCCGTTCGGTCTCCTGGTGGATGCCGGAAACCTCGGTCTCGGACCGCTTGAGGATGGGCTCGATCTTGCCGACCTGCTCCGGCGTGAGGTGCAGGTCGGTGGTCCATCGCTGCAGGATGCGCTCGGACATGCCGCCGCTGGGCCTGGGAGGACGGGGGGGCGGCTTGGCGGGGAAGGCCTTGGCCCCGAAGACACCCGCCACCGCGCCCGCGACGAAGGTGGCGGCCAGGTAGCCGATGATCGCGTTGCGGCTGAGGGGGTTCATTGCAGGGCGAGGTAGGTCTCGGGTTCGGGCACCGCGAAGGCTTCGTCGAGGGAGTGGCCGGCCGGGGTTCCCACCGCGACCAGGATGGCGCACAGGGCGACGCATCCGGCAAAGGCCACGCCCCAGCGGAGGACGGCGAGCAATCCGAGACTGTCGGCATCGGCCCGTGCGCGCCGGACGGTGGCCAGGACCCGTTGCTCAAGCACGGGATCGGGCACCGGGGCCGTGGCGGCGGATACGGCACATTCGGGCCTCCGGGCCGAGGCGGCCGAGCGGAGCAGTCGATCGAGGGGATGGGTCTTCATCGGTTCACTTCCTCCATCAATTCGGAAAGGTGCTTCTTCATCTTGGCCCGCGCTCGGAAGGCACGGACCTTGACCAGCGCGGCGCTCCATCCGGTGACTTGCCGGACTTCTTCGACGGACTTTTGTTCGAGGTGGAGCAGCGTGACGACCAGGCGATCCTCCGGGTTGAGCCTTGCCAGCATCTTTTGCACGAGTTCGCGGGATGCCAAGCCGTCCTCGGGCGAGAGTTCCCCTTCGGTGGAGGCCAGGTTCTGCACCACCTGCTCCTCCTCCTCGCTCAGGTCGGAGAGACGCCACTCGGGGCGGATCTTCTCGTGGGCGATCTGGTTGAGGCAGGTGTTGACCGCCACGCGGGAGACCCAGTGCTCGAAGGGCACGGCTCCGCGGTATTGGTCGATTCGGGTGAACACCTTGACGTACACGGCCTGGATGAGGTCTTCCTCGCTGGTTCTTCGGGGCAGGTGCGACCGGACGATTTTGACGATCAACCCATGCAGATGTCGCATGAGGACGCGAGCCGCATCCTCATCGCCCGCCCGCACGCGTTCCACGCAGGCGGTCACGTCCAGCACCGGTTCGTCCATGCCCGATTCTCTGAGCACCCCTGTCAATCCAGGCGACCGCCCGGTGGGAGCTTCGGTTACAATGCCCGAGGGGGGCGTCGGCCGCACGGGCTCTTTTGGATCTTCCTTACGGGCGGCCCGGCTGCTTCCCTGCGGCGCATGAAGTCCGTCGATCTCGCGGTCCTGGTCGCGCAATGCCAGTCGTGGCTCCAGCCGGAGCGATTCCGGGACTACGATCGGGCGCACAACGGCCTGCAGGTGGAGAACCGGGGCCGGGTTCACCGCATCGCGGCGGCTGTCGATGCCTCGCTGGCGACCGTGCGCAAGGCGGCCGCGGCCGGTGCCGACCTGATGGTGGTCCACCATGGGCTGTTCTGGGGCGAGACCCGGCCCTGGACCGGGCCCCGGATGGCCCTGATCCGGGCGCTGTTCGAGGCCGATCTGGCCGTCTACTCGATGCACTTGCCGCTGGACGCCCACCCGACCCTGGGCAACGCCGCGCTCTTGGCTCGACGGATCGGGTTGCGGCGGCTCAAGCCGTTCTTCGAGCATGAGGGTCGCCCGATCGGATGGCAGGGCGAGACGAACCTGGACCGTGAGGCGTTGGGCCACCGGCTTGGGGAGGTGCTCGGTCGCGCGCCGATCCTGTTGCCCGGGGGAAGCCCAACCTGTCGCCGGGTGGGCATCTGCACCGGGGGGGCCGGGGCCGAGTTGGCCCAGGCGGCCGCCGAGGGGGTGGATTGTTTCGTGACCGGTGAGGGGCCTCATTGGACCCACGCGCTGGCGGAGCAGGTGGGACTCAATGTGTTTTACGGGGGACACTATGCCACCGAGACCTTCGGGGTGCAGGCCCTCGCCGGGAAATTGGCCCGACGGTTCGGCGTGGCATGGGAGTTCATTGACCATCCCAGCGGGTTGTGAGGGGGGAATCCCGTTCGCTCGCGGGGTTGGCGGTGGGGTGGTGGCCCGGGGAGGACTGCGCGGCTTGGGATGGTTTTGGGCCGGCGTGGGATCGGGAACGACGAGGTTTTGGAACGAGGAGGTTAGCGTAAGGTCGGTTTTGGATCGGTTTTGGGCATGAAAAAACCCCTCCCGTTTCGGGGAGGGGTTGAAAGGACGGACTTGGAACCTTCCGATCGCAGGGATCGGCCGATCAGAACTTGTAGACGACGCTGGCGGTCAAGCTCAGGTCGTTCCGCTGACCGTTGAACGGATTGGCACCGCCGTCCACCGCACGGTCCCAGCGGAACTCGCCGCGGGTCAGCACGTTGGCCCAGAGGGCGTAGTCCAGGGTGAAGGTCTCACCGATGATCTTGTCCTCGGCGCGGCCGGGCAGGAAGGCACCGTAACCCGAGGTGGCGTACTCGAAGCGGTTGTTGGCCTTGAGCTTCTCGGTGATCTGGTAGCCGGTGTAGAACGCGTAGGCGTTGGCGTAGCTCTGGCCACCGACCCCGGCGTTGAACAGCAGGTCGGCGCTGGCGCCGAGCGACAGTTCCTTGATCGGGGTGGCGAGCGAGACGCCGACGTACAGGAGGGTCGGGTCGTTCTTCTTGCCTTGGGCGTCGCCGTTCACGGCGCCGACGTACAGCGAGCTGCCGGCCAGCCAACCGGTGCTCTCCGGGGCCTTGATGACCACGGAGCCCATGTACACCTTGGACGACTCGGCGAGGAGGCCGCGGAAGCTGCTGCCCGCCTGACCGGATTGGAAGCCAGTCCCTGCAGGGTTGTTGTTGCTCGGGAAACCGGCGGCCGTGAGGCTGCCGCCGTTCAGGCCGAAGTTGGTGTCACCGTTGGCAACGCCCGCGGACACGCCGATGATGTCATTGACCTGGTAGCTGGCGAGGATGCCGGTGTGACCGAACGGCTCGAGGTTGTTGAAGCCGAGGCTGCGGGAGAAGTTCGGGTTGGCGTAGGAATCGGTGACCTCGTAGCCGACGATCGGGTCGAACTGGCCGAGCTTGAAGTCGATGCCGTTGCCGATCGGGGCGCGCAGCGCCGCGTAGGCCTGCTTGATCGCCACGCCGGAGGTCAGGGCACCCGGCATCACGTTGGCGTCGGGGCCGAACATGGTCTCGAACTTGTAGCCGGCGCTCCAGGTGCCCTCGTCGATGGGCTTCTCGAGCTGAATCTTGACGGTGTTGACGTTGAAGCCGTCCTGTCGGTCCGCACCGGTGTTGGCGAAGCGGTTGGCCTGAGCCGAACCGGAACCGAAGTTCCAGATGGCCGAGGTGTCGACGTAACCGCTGAGGGTGGTCGAGCTGAGCGCCGTGTTGACCGGGTGCGACTCATCGGCCTGCACCACGGAAGCGAGGCTCACCACGCCGGTGGCGGCCAGTGCGACTGTCCATTTGTTGAACTTCATGTTGTTACTCCTGAGTACTGCGTTGTGTTTGACTTCAATAATCACGTTGAAGGACGGAGACACAGTCCCCGACCCCCGCCGAAATGGCGGAAATCCTGGGCGGGACAATAGGAACAGGGTTGATGGAGTGCCAACACTTTTTTTGCGATCGGTCGGGGCCCGCTGGGGTTGCGGTCCGGGAAGGACCCCTACAGGTCGTGGATCACCCGCCTCAGTTCCTCGGCGATCTGCTGTTGGCGTCCGGGGGCGTCCACCGGGGACCCGTCGCGCTCGGTGACATAGAAGGTGTCGATGGCCGCCCCCCTCTCCGTGACGATCTTGGCGAGCACCAGATTGAGGCCCAATTCGGTCAAGGCCTGGGACAGCGCGAAAAGCAGGCCCACCCGGTCCTCGGTTTCGAGGTCGATGATGGTCGGTCCGTGGGGTGCCGACCGCTCGAAGCGGATGTCCGGCTCCAGGCGTTCCCCCGCCAGCGCCTGGTACAGCGGTCGTGTCTGCGCGGCGATCCGCCGCACCGCCGGCCGGACATCGGTACCCTTGGCCAGCACCTCCCGGATCAGTCGCTCGAACCGTTCCCGGACGGCGGCATCGGGGGCGGCCCCGGTGCGCGCATCCGTGACGTGGAAGCTGTCGAGCACCACCCCGTCGGCCCGGGTGAAGATCTGGGCCGACAGGATGTTGAGCCCGGCCGCCGTGAGGGCGCCTGTGAATTTTGTGAACAACCCGGGCCGGTCCCAGGTGCAGAAGTGCACGCGGGTCCAGCCTCGATCCTTGTCCTCGTTCCACAGCACGGCCGGTTCGAGGGCCCGGTCCTCCTGGGTGAGCTGCAGGTGGATGAACTGGTGGACCAGCGTCAGGTCGCGGGCCATCTGGCGCGGGGAATGGATCTGGAAGTAACGCCCCGGCAGGCCATCGAAGTGGGCCGAGATCTCCTCTTCGGAAAAAGTGCGGGGCAGCAGGGCCTGCACCTGCTCCCGGAGCAGTTGCCGCTGGCGCAACTCGGCCTCGATGAACTCCGGGCCGCCCCGGAGGACCGCCGTCGTCCGCTTGTGGAGGGTCCGCAGCAGGGAGTCCTTGAAGCTGTTCCAGAGCGTGTCGCTCGTGCCCATCGAGTCGGCGAAGGTGTGCAGGGTCAGCAGGTCGAGGTTCTCCAGGCTCTGCACCTGGGAGGCGAAGGTGCGGATCACCTCCGGGTCGTCGAGGTCCCGCCGCTGGGAGGTCTGCACCATCGTGAGGTGGTGTTCGATCACCAGCGACAGGGTGTGCGCGGTCGCGCCGTCGAGCCGGAAGCGCTTGGCCACCTTGATCGCCAGCTCGGCGCCCACGAGTTCGTGGCGTCGTCCCGGGAAGGCCTTCCCGCAGTCATGCAGGAGCAGGGCCAGGTACAGCACGAACGGGCGCTCCACCTGGCGCAGCAGCTCGGCGTAGCCCGAGAACGGCCGGGTCTCGGACCCCCAGACCTGGTCCAGCTTGGCCACGCAGGTCAGCGTGTGCTCGTCGACCGCGTACTGGTGGTAGAACTCGTGCTGCACGAGGTTGGTCATGCGGTCGAACTCGGGCAGGAACCGCCCGAGGAGTCCCACTTCATGCATGGCCCGGACATACGGGGCCACGTTGCCGCGCTGGTTGAGGATCTCCAGGAAGGTGGCCTGGTAGTGGGAGTTGGCCTTGAAGCCCCGGTCCACCAGCGAGACCTGCTGCCGCAGCAGTTGGGCAAGGTCCGGGTGGATCGCCAGGCCCCGCCGCTGCGCCTCGAGGAAGGCCCGGAGGATCCTCCCCCGGTCCTGGCGGAGGATGCCCCGGTCGACCATGTGGAGCTGGCCGTCGACGATCCGGAACCCGTCGAACTCCTCCGCCGGCTTGGCGGCGCCCCGCCGGGTCTTGGTCTTGGAAGCCTTCGACTTCCCGGGGCTGGGCACCAGGGCCAGCCGCTGCTCCAGCGTGCGGGCCGTCAGGTACAGGTTGCGCGCGTGGGTGTAGTACTCGCGCATGAACGCCTCGGTACGGGCCCGCGGCGACCGGTCGGTGAAGCCCAGGCCATGGGCGACGGCGGGCTTGACCGTGGGCGTGAGCACCTCGGCGGCCCGGCCCGCCTGGTGATGCAGCTCATTGCGGGTGCGCAGCAGGAAATCGTAGGCCGCCTCCATCTGCTTGCGCTCGGCGGGGCCGAGGAACTCGGCCCGTTGGAGGTCCATCAACGACCGCGTGCCGTGCTTGAAATAGGCCATCCAGAGCAGGTTCTGGTAGTCACGCAGGCCGCCCACGCCGTTCTTGATGTTGGGTTCCTGGAGCGCCGGCGAATTGCCGTGCTTGGCCCGGCGGGTGGCCTGGTCGGCCAGGCGCTGGGCGATGTACTCGTCCTCATGGCCGCGCACGCACTGGCGCTGCACCTCGCGCTGCAGCCTCTCGGAGAGCGCCTCGTCGCCGGTGATGCGACGGGCCTCGAGGAGGGCCGTCTTGGCCTGCATGTCCTCGTTGGCCAGGCGGATGCAGTCGTCCACGGTGCGGACCGCGTGCCCCACCTTGAGCCCGATGTCCCACAGCGTGTACAGCAGGCCGCTGGTCCAATCGGCCAAGGCCTTGAGTTCGGGTCCTTCCGGGCCCAGGCCGTCGGCATGGAGGAACATCAGGTCGATGTCGCTGCAGGGGTTGAGTTCCCCGCGTCCATAACCGCCGAAGGCGACCAGCGCCACCTTGGGCGACTTGCCCTTCGGCGCCGGGAACACGCTCTGGATGGAGCTCCAGAGGTGGCGGACCAGGACATCCATCATCGCCGACCGCGCCCGGCACACCTCGAGGCCGCCGGCCCCGCCCCGGTGGAGGATCTTGAGCCGGTGCCCCTCCACCTTGAGGAAGCGCTTGTACCTCGGCAGCTCGTCGGACGGCTTGCTCAAGGGCGGAAGCACCAGATGCCGTCGCGCGCTTTCTTCGATCTTGGCGATCAGGGGATTCATCGGAAGCCGGGACCGTGAGCCGATCCAACCGACCCGGCAAGGCCCCGGTCCGGACGCCCCGGGGCCACCGGGCCGGCTCGTGCCTTGTCAGGCCGCCCCCGGCCGGCCACCGTCGCCGCTCCGGAAAGACCATGTCGCCGCTGCCCTACGAGATCGCCCTGGCCCTGCGCTACCTGCGGCCCAAGCGCACCTTCGTGTCGATCATCACGCTCATCTGCGTGCTGGGGGTCACCCTCGGGGTGGCGGTGCTGATGATCGTCATCGCGGTGATGACCGGGTTCGGCGAGCAGTTGCGCGAGCGCATCCTGGGCTTCAACGCGCACCTGCGGGTGGAGGCCGTCGGCCAGCCGCTCCCCCGATGGCGCGAGGTGGCCGCCACGATCTCGTCGAACGCATCGGTGCGGGCCGTGGCCCCCTACGTGCACACGCAGGTGCTCATGGAGACCCAGCCCGAGTCGGGCAATCCGAGGCCCTTCGCCCCGGTGCTGCGGGGGGTGGATCCGCTGCTGGAGCCCCGGGTGTCCGAGGTGCCTCGCGGCATGATCTCGGGCCGCTTCGATGTCGGCCCCAACCAGGTGCTGGTCGGCGTGTCGCTGGCCGAGGCGCTTGGTCTCAAGGTGGGCGACTCGCTGGCCGTCTACTCGCTGCCGGCGCTCAAGCGCATGCACGAGGCCTGGGAGGCCGGCCGCAAGGAGGTGGATCCGCCGCAGAAATTCCACGTCGCCGGCGTGTTCGATGCCGGTCTCTACCAACTCGAGATGTCCTCGATGATCACCGGCCTGGGCGATGCGCAGGACCTGCACGGCATCGAGGACGATGTGACGGGCATGTCGGTGATGCTGCACAGCCCCGACATGCCCACCACGTCCCGCGTGCAGTCGGAGATCACCTCGGCGCTGGGCGGCGAGTTCCAGGTCGTCTCCTGGATGCAGGACAACCGGCAACTGCTCGGGGCGCTGGTGGTCGAGAAGAACATGATGTTCTACCTGCTGTTCTTCATCGTGATCGTGGCGGCGTTCGGGATCATGAGCGCCCTGATCACCTTCGTGGTCCAGAAGACGCGCGAGATCGGCATGCTCAAGGCCCTCGGTGCGACGCCGGCCCAGGTGGCGCTGGTGTTCCTGTCGCAGAGCCTGGTGGTCGGGGTGGTCGGGGTGATCAGCGGCTTCGGCCTCGGGTGGACCGGGGTGCGGTTCCGCAACGACTTCCTGCACTTCATGAACCGGACCTTCAACCTCGACCTGTTCCCTCCGGAACTCTACCAGTTCCGCGAACTTCCCGCCCGGATCGTGACCTCCGACGTGGTGATCATCTGCGGCGGATCGCTGGTGATCTGCCTGCTGGCCGGCGTGATCCCGGCCTTGCGCGCCGCCTGGCTCCAACCCGTTCAGGCCCTACGCCATGAGTGAGCTTCCCGCCAGTGGCCCCCTGGTCCGGGCCGACTCCGTCCACAAGGGCTACTCGTTGGGCCGTCGCCGCCTCGAGGTGCTCCGGGGCGTGGACCTGATGGTCGATGCCGGCGAGTTCGTCGCGCTGCGGGGGGCTTCCGGTGCGGGCAAGAGCACCCTGCTGCATCTCATCGGGGGACTCGACCAGCCGGACCGTGGCTCCGTGCAGGTTGCTGGCGTCGCCCTGCCGTCGCTCGGGCCGTCGGAACTGGCGCGGTTCCGCAACCGGGACGTGGGCCTGATCTTCCAGGCCTTCCACCTGATGCCCGAGTTCGACGCCCTAGAGAACGTGGCGCTGCCGGGGCGCATGGCCCGCCGTCCGATGGGCGAGGTCATGGCCGAGGCCGGGGTGTTGCTGCGGCGGGTGGGCCTGGAGGACCGTCTGGACCATCGCCCTGGCGAGCTTTCCGGCGGCGAGCAACAGCGGGTGGCCATTGCCAGGGCCCTGGTCAACCGCCCGAGGCTCATCCTGGCCGACGAACCCACGGGCAACCTCGACTCGCGGACGGGCGAGGACATCGTGCGATTGCTCCTGGAGATCCGCGCCGAACGCGGCGTGACGCTGGTGGTCGCCACCCACGACGCCCGCCTGGCCGACCGCGCCGACCGGGTGGTGACCCTGGTGGATGGCGTGGTGGTCGACGGCTGAGGCGGTCCGGGCCACGTCGGTCCGGCCGCGCCATCCGCGCCATCCGCGCCATCCGCGACGTCAAGGGCCTTGGACGCCGGGATTTCAGCGCGTGCCCGACAGGTCGAGGATGCGGCGGTACACGGCGGCCTCGAGGGCCATGACGCTGAGGCGGGACTGGCGGATGAGGGGCATGTCCCGGGTGATGGGGTCGGCCTTGAGGGTGGCCAGGTCCACCGGGCGGGCCAGGGGCTTCCTGGGGGCGAGGTCCACCACGGACCAGTCGTCGCCCTCGGTCGCGGTCGGGTCGGGGTAGGCCTCGCGCACGACCTCGGCGATCCCGACGACCTGTTTGCCGGTGACGCTGTGGTAATAGAGCACCGCGTCGCCGACCTTCATCGACCGCAGGTGGTTGCGGGCCTGGAAATTCCGCACCCCCGTCCACGCGGTCTTCCCGTCGGCGACCAGCTGCGACCACGGATAGGCCTCGGGTTCCTGCTTCACCAGCCAATAGCGCTGTGCCATGTCCTCATCGTGCCCCGAGGCGTGGCGTCGGCAAGCCCCGGACCAAAGGTCCGATCGCATCCCGATGCATCCCGGCTTGCCTTTCGCGGAGGCGGGGGCATGACATGGGGACTCAAGCCCATGAAGCCGACCTACGAGGACCTCGCCGGGATGATCGACCACTCGCTGCTGCATCCCACCCTGACGGATGCCGACCTGAAGGCCGGATGCGACGTGGCGGCCCGCTACCGGGTGGCGTCGGTCTGCATCAAGCCCCATGCGGTGCCGCAAGCCGTGGAGTGGCTGGCGGGCAGCGGCGTGGCGGTGGGTACGGTGGTGGGATTTCCCCACGGAGGAAGCGCGGCCGAGGTGAAGTGGCACGAGACCGAACTGGCCTGCGCGCAGGGGGCTGCCGAGATCGACCTGGTCATCAACGTCGGCAAGGCGCTCTCGGGCGACTGGGAGTATGTCGAGGGGGAGATACGCGGGGTGTGCGAGATCGCCCACCGCCATGGGGCTCGGGTGAAGGTCATCCTCGAGACGGACTACCTGCATGCCGGCGGAGCCGGGCTGGATGGCGACGAACTCAAGCGCACCCTCTGCCGGCTGTGCGAGGCGGCCCGGGCCGACTGGGTCAAGACCTCCACCGGGTTCGGCTTCGTGAAGCGCCCCGGCGGGGGCTACGACTACCAGGGCGCCACCGAGCACGACCTCGCCCTGATGCGGGCGACGGTCTCGGAGCGGGTGCAGGTCAAGGCGGCGGGAGGGGTTCGGGACCTGGATGGGCTGCTCCGCGTGCGGGCCCTGGGAGCCTCCCGGTGCGGGGCCACGGCCACGGCCACCATGCTGGACGAGTTCCGCCGTCGCGAGGCCGCCGGCACCCTGGGGACCGCCCCGGCTCCGGCTCTCGGTGGCGGAGGGTACTAGGGCGCCGGAGGTGTGCGATGAAGCGTGCCGCCCCTTGCCCGACGCCCAGTGCCCTCCCCGGAACCAGACCGGGATGGCCGGCAGCCGCCGCGACGGCAGGACAGGGCCGGCGCCGTCGTGCGGCCTTCACGCTGGTCGAGCTTCTCGTCGTCGTCGCCCTCGTCGCCGCGCTGGCCGCCCTGCTGTTGCCGGCGCTGGCCGCGGCTCGGGCCAAGTCGGCCCGCGTGGCCTGCCTGTCGCAATTGCACCAGCTCGGCCTCGGGTTCGCGCTCTATCTGGGCGATCATCAGGATCGCCTGCCCGACCGGCGCGACCTCAAGCGGTCGCTGGGCTACCGGCCATGGTCGGACTGGCCCCCCTCGGACCCACGGGGCGGCTGGACGGTCGAGGCGCTGGCCCGGGCGGGCGGCGGGGCGGGGTGGTGCCCAGGCATCGGCCAGGGCGTCCTCGCCGAGGCACCGCAGGTGGTCCAGCGGGTTCCGGGGGTGGGCGACGGGCATCCCGGGATCCGCACCGCGTTCTGGCTCTGGCGCTTTGACCGGGCCGACGCCGAGGTGGCGCTGGACAACTTCTGGAACAAGACTCCCGAATCGGCGTTGGCCGACCTGGGGACTTCATTGCTCAACTCCGGCTCGGTCCCGCCCGATGGACCGTCCGGGGTCGAGATGGCCGTGGATGCGTATTTCCCGCGGACGATCCCCACGGTCGCTCCCGGGCTGGCCGGCCGGTCCGCCCATCGGGGAGGGCGCAACCGGCTGATGCTCGACGGCAGCGCCGCCTGGTTCCGGGATGCACGGTTGAACTGATTTCGCATGAAAGGATTCCAACGAGGTGGGAAGGCAGCCCTGGTGGGCGCGCTCCTGATGGCGTCGCCCTGGCCTCCGGCCGGGGCGGTACCGGCTGTCCCGCAGGGCACCGTGGATTGGCCGGTGTACCTCGGGGACGCCGAGAGCAGCCACTATTCGCGCCTGGAGCAGATCCAGTCCAGGAACGTGGCGCAACTGAAGGTGGCCTGGACCTATCAGGGGGGCTGGGCCGATCCCCAGAACCGATCTCAAATCCAGTGCAACCCCCTGGTCATCGACGGGGTGGTGTACGGCACCACGGCCGACCTCAAGCTCTTCGCCCTCGACGCCACCAGCGGCGTGCAGAAGTGGCGCTTCGATCCGGCCGCCTGCGAGGGCATCACCAAGGGAGGCGTGAACCGCGGCCTCGCCTACTGGGCCGATGGCAACGACCGGCGGATCCTCTATGCCAACGATCATTTCCTGCATGCGGTCGACGCGGTCACCGGGCGACGCATCCCGGGCTTCGGCCGCGACGGATCGATCGACCTCAAGGAGGGTCTGGGTCGCGATGCCTCGGGTTTGTCGCTGCAGGCGACGACGCCCGGGGTGGTCTTCGGGAACCTGCTCATCATGGGCATGCGATTGGGCGAAGGCCCCGCCCCGGCGGCCCCAGGACCGATCCGTGCCTTCGACGTCCGCACCGGCAGGCTGGTCTGGCGCTTCCACACCATCCCGCAGCCCGGCGAACCCGGCCATGAGACCTGGCCGCCGGAGGCCCACCGGTATGTCGGCGGGGCCAACGTCTGGACGGGATTCGCCCTCGATGCCGCCCGGGGCATCGTCTACTGCCCGACCGGTTCGGCGGCCTTCGATTTCTGGGGGGGCAACCGCATCGGCCAGAACCTCTACGCCAACTGCCTGCTGGCCCTGAATGCGCGGACCGGCCGCCGGATCTGGCACTTCCAGTTCGTGCACCACGACCTGTGGGACCGCGATCTGCCGGCGCCGCCCAACCTGGTCACCGTGACCCACCAGGGCCGCCGGATCGATGCCGTGGCCCAGGTGACCAAGTCGGGGCATGTCTTCGTCTTCAACCGGGTGACGGGGCAGCCGCTTTTCCCGGTGCAGGAGATCCCCGTGCCCGGTTCCGACCTGTCGGGCGAATCGGCATGGCCCACGCAGCCGGTGCCCTTGCGGCCGCCGCCCTTCTCGCGCCAGTTGTTCACCCACGACGAGGTCACCGACCTCTCGCCCGAGTCGCACCGGCAGGTGCTCGAGCGCTTCTCTCGGATCCGGCCGCACACGCCGTTCCAGCCTCCCAGTCGCGAGGGGACGATCGTGTTCCCGGGCTTCGACGGCGGGGCGGAGTGGGGCGGGGCCGCAGTGGATCCCGACGGCATCCTGTACGTCAACGGCAACGAGATGCCCTGGATCCTCACCATGGTGGAAACCCGGTCCAAGGACGCGGCCGCCTCGGCCTCCGGGGCGGCGCTTTACCAGCAGATCTGCGGGATCTGCCATGGGCCCGAACGCCAGGGCAACCCGGGCCAGAACGTGCCCTCGCTGGTCGGGGTGGGGAAGCGGCTCCAGGCGGCCGACCTCCACAGGCTGCTGCAGACGGGCAAGGGCGTGATGCCCTCCTTCGACTTCCTGTCGGAGGCGCAGAAGTCCCGGCTGATGGCCTTCCTCCGCGACGAGCCCGAGCCCGCCGCCGACGCCGGGGCCGCGGCCGCCGACGCGTTGGGAAGGATCCCCTACTCGATGACCGGCTACAACCGGTGGCTCGACAGCAACGGGTATCCGGCGGTCAAGCCGCCCTGGGGAACGCTCAACGCCATCGACCTGAACGCCGGCTCGATCCGATGGAAGGTGCCGCTGGGCGAGTTCAAGGAACTGACCGCCCAGGGCGTGCCGCCCACCGGCACGGAGAACTACGGCGGCCCCTTGGTGACGGCCGGCGGTCTGGTCTTCATCGCCGCCAGCCGGGATGCCCATCTCCGGGCCTTCGACCGGAGGACCGGGCGTGAACTCTGGAAGGCCGCGCTGCCGGCCGGTGGCTATGCCACCCCGGCCACCTACGCCGTCGATGGCCGTCAATACGTGGTCATCGCCTGCGGCGGTGGCAAGATGGGCACGCCCAGCGGCGATGCCTATGTCGCCTTCGCCCTGCCGGGACACCCTTGAGCACCCGGTGGACCTGACCTAGTTCGAAGGTTTGGCCGGCGGCGGGCTCTTCGGCTCGAGCGTCAGCGGATCGCGCATCGGCAGCACGGTCAGCGGTGCGGGAACGAGCTTCTCCAGCGAGGCCGGATAATCGGGGTGCCCCTTCAGGATCTCCTCGCGGTTCCCTACCACGAGGATGGCCACCCGGTCCGGATGCAGGTGCCTGGCGGCCACCCGCTGGACATCCTCCCGGCCGACCTTCTCCAGGCGCTGCCGGAACACCTTCCAGAAGTCGGGCGCCTTGGCGAAGCGGCCGGTGAACTCCTCCCGCGCGAAGATGCCGGCGACCTTGGCCTTGGTGTTGAAGTTCTCGGGGAAGCTGTCGATGAACGACCGCTTGGCCGTCTGAATTTCCTCGTCGGTCACCGGGCCCGTGGCCATGCGTTTCATCTCCTCGAGCACGATGCTCGTGGCATAGGCCACCGTGCGGCTCTTGCTCTGGAACCCGGCCCGGAAGGTCGACGGGTACCAGACGCCACCCGGGAACGAGCTTCCGGCCGAGTAGGCCAGCCCCTCGTCGCTGCGGACCCGGTTCATGAGGCGCGAGGTGAACCCGCCGCCGCCGAGGATGTCGTTCATCAGCAGGATGGCGAGGTAGTCGGGGTCGTCGCGCATCACCCCGGGCAGCAGGATGGACACCCGGCCCTGCGGGACGTCCTTGTCGACCAGGTACACCCCGGGACCGGCGGGCTTGAGGTCTGCGGGGATCGCCGGCGGTTTCTCGCCTGGGAACGGCCAGTCGGCGAAGAGCCTCTCGAGGGTCTGCTTCAATACGTCGCGGTCGAAGTCGCCGCTGACCGCCACGACGAGGTTGGACGGGTGGAAGCACCGCCGGTGGAAGGCCTGCAGGTCCTCCCGGCGGATCGATCCGATGCTGCGCGAGGTGGGTTGGCGGGCCGCCCAGAATCCGCTGCCGAGGCTCAGGTTCTCGAGTTCGCGGGCCTCGATGGAGGAGGCGTCGTCGTTGCGCTGCTGCAGGGCCTGCAGGGTCTGCTGGCGCTGCAGTTCGAGCTTGTCGGCCTGGAAGCGCGGCCGGGTGAGCACCTCGCGGAGGATCGCCATGCCCTCGGGCAGGTCCTTGGACAGCAGGTTCAGACTCACCGTGCCCAGGTCGTCGCCGATCGACGACGACATCTGCGCCGCCAGGAAGGCCAGGCGCTCGTCCAGCGCCTCGGCGGTGCGCGATTCCGTGCCGCCCCGGACGAGCAGGGCGCCGGTGAAGGCCGCCAGGCCCTCGCTCCCCTCGGGTTCCAGGTAGGCGCCGGTGCGCACCAGCAGCGAGATGGTCACCAGCGGCAGTTCGCGGTCGGGCACCAGATAGGCCACGGGGCCCGCCTTGAGGACCACGCGGTGGTCGCGGGGATCGGGCGGCTCGTAAGACAGGGGCGGGAACTTCAACGCCTCCGGCCGCACGGGGATGGGCGCCGTCGTGTCGGCGGGCAACCTGAGGGCGAGGAGGATCGCAGGCAGCAGGGCCGCGAGCCGGGCGGGGATCCTGCAGGCGGGCAACCGGGTCGGCATGGACACGACCATCCCTTCCGGCCGGTTCCTCCGCAAGTCCGGGGCGATGCGGCCGGATCCACCCCGGGGGCACCGCCGGCTCAGCCGGAACGATGCCGCTGGATCGGTCGTGCTGGCTGCGTCTTCTTCCGCAATGGCTTCGTTGCTCGCTCGTTACGGGCCTTCCATCGGCCCGCGCCTCGCTCTCGCCTCGTCTTGCGAAAGAATCCGCCACGCCACCCCTTTCCTCCCAACTACATCGTTCCGGCTCAGAGCACCCGTTCGACCCGGTGGGTCTCCGTGCGCCCGGCCAGCTCGATCTTCACCGGGTCGCCCTGACGATGGCCCAGGAGTTGGCGGCCCAGCGGCGACTGGGGCGTGATGACGAGCACCTCGCGCCCGTCGATCGTGACTTCCGTGCCGCCGGCCCGAGGCGCGAGGAAATAGCAGGAGGTGCCGCCGCGTCGCCCGGTCTCGACATACGCGCCGAGGTCGATGGGGTCGGCCGGGCCGAACGTCCGGCGCGGCAGCGTGCGCACCTGCTGGATGGACGCCTCCAGTTCGGCGACCTGCCGGGCCTGGCCGCGGGCGAGGTACGACGCCTCGAGGCCGCGCGTGTCGTACTTGTTCTCGGCCCGGCTCTGCTCGTGGGTGGCCTCGGCACGCGCCGCGCCGGCCGCCTTGGCATACAGGGCCAGGTCCGCCGAGAGCTTCTCCACGATACGCTGGATGAGGATCGTCTTGTCCAAGGTTTCGGGGCCGACGGGCGGTGGATCCGCCCAGGGCGGGCCTGTCCCCAGCAATGGCGACCCGGGGTCCTCCCTGTCAAACCCGGAGATGGCCGTCATCCAAAGAAACGCTGTCGCCACCGGCCGATCCGGGTAGTCTCTTGGCGCCTTATGAGCCATTCCGCTTCCGATTCGACCATGGCGGTCTTCCTCGACCTCGAGAACATCGCCCTCGGGGCGCGCGATGCGCGGTTTCCCCGGTTCGACATCCAGAAGGTGCTCGAGCGCCTCCTGCTCAAGGGCCACATCGTCGTCAAGAAGGCCTACTGCGACTTCGACCGCTACAAGGAGTTCAAGCGCGACCTGCACGAGGCGGCCTTCGAGCTGATCGAGATCCCGCACCTGCGCATGTCGGGCAAGAACTCGGCCGACATCCGCATGGTCGTGGACGCGCTGGACCTCTGCTACACCAAGGGCCATGTCGACACCTTCGTGATCCTCAGCGGTGACTCCGACTTCTCGCCGTTGGTGTCCAAGCTGCGCGAGAACGACAAGACGGTGATCGGTGTCGGTGTGAAGAACTCGACGTCCGACCTCTTCATCAACAACTGCGACACGTTCATCTACTACGATGATCTCGTCCAGACGGCCCCCGCGCGCGGCCGCGCCAGGCCCCGGGCCTCGGTGGTCGCCCCGGCATCCGCCGCCGCCTCGTCGGCGTCCACGGCCGGCGCAAAGGTCGCTGCCGCAGCCCCGGTGGACGCCAAGGCGGCGCTGCTGGAGAAGACCTTCGACCAGGTGGTGGAGACCGTGGAGGACCTCGCCGGGGAGCGCGATGAGGACGACGTGATCTGGGGCTCCATGATCAAGCAGGCCATCAAGCGCCGGAACCCCGGCTTCAACGAGCGCGCCTGCGGGTTCCGCTCCTTCAACGACCTGCTCATCGAAGCCAAGAAGCGGGGGCTCATCGACATGGAGGCCGACGCCAAGAGCGGCGGCTACCTGGTCCGACCGATTCCCTGAACGGCCGCCCATGGTGCCGAGCCGCCAGGTGGGCCGCGTCCCATCCTCCCGGGGATGGCTGGCGGGATGTGGGTCGGTCCTTCGCCTTGCGGCACTCGCCGTCGCCTTCGCGCTCCAGGGCCTGGGGGCTGGGAGGCCGCCGTCCGGGTTGCAACGCAGCGTCCTGGCCGAGGGGCTTCGTGAACCCATCACCCTCGACGTGGCGGCCGATGGCCGGGTGATGCTCGCGGAGCGCCGGGGCCGGATCGTCCTCTGGGATCCCCGTGATCCCGGTCTGCGGACCATCGCTTCGCTGAACGTGTTCACCGGCCCGGAGGACGGCCTCCTCGGGTTGGCCCTGCATCCGGGCTTCGTCACCAACGGATGGGTCTTCTGCTATCACGGCACACCGGGGGTCCTTGAGAACCGCCTCTCGCGGTTCACGGTGAAGGAGGGACTCCTGGATCCCGCCTCCCAACGCATCCTGCTGCGGGTGCCGACGCGGATCCCCAAGCCCAACCACTCGGGCGGCGGATTGGCCTTCGATCCGGCCGGCCACCTGTACCTGGGCACCGGCGACTACACCGATGCGGACCGATCCGAGGGCTTCGCCCCCCTCGATCATCGCCCCGGCCAGGAATTCAACGATTCCGAGCGCACGGCCGCCAACACGGCCGACTGGCGCGGGAAGATCCTGCGGATCCATCCGGAGCCCGACGGCACCTACACCATTCCCGCGGGCAACCTGTTCCCGGCGGGTGATCCCAAGGCCCTGCCGGAGATCTACGCCATGGGTTGCCGAAACCCCTTCCGCCTCAGCTTCGATGGACCGGGCGGACGCCTCTTCTGGGGGGATGTGGGTCCCGACGCCATCCAGCCCGATCCCGAGCGAGGTCCGGCCGGCTTCGACGAGTTCCATGTGACCCGCACCGCAGGCAATTTCGGGTGGCCCTACTCCATCGCCGACAACCGGCCGTATCGGCGGTTCGACTTCGGCACGCGCAGGGCGGGGGAGGCCTACGATCCGGAGCACCCGGTCAACGAGTCTCCGTTCAACACCGGCCGCCGGGAATTGCCGCCGGCCCGACCGGCCTTCCTGTGGTATCCGCCGGGGCCGTCGGCACGGTGGCCCGAGGTGGGGTCCGGGCCCCGGTCCGCCATGGCCGGCCCCACGTATCATTTTTCCGCGGGGTTGGACTCACCGGCCAAACTCCCGGCCGAGTGGGATGGGGCCACCTTCCTCTTCGATTGGGAACGTGGCTGGATCCTTGGGGCCTGGCTCGATGGGCAGGACCGGGTCACCCGGCTCAAGCCCCTCCTGACGGGGGCGAAATTCCGCCGCCCGATCTGCCTGCGGCTGGGGCCGGACGGGGCGTTGTACCTGATCGAATGGGGCAGCCGGTGGTCGGACAACACCGACGCCGCGCTGGTCCGGGTCGCGAGCGCGGAATGACGCCCGGAGTGACTCCGTCTCCAGCGGGATCTCCAGCCCCACCGGGCTCAGACAGGCTCTCAGGGCCGTTGGGCCACGAGGTGGACGGGGCGGACGAGGCAGTCGGGGTCGGATCGAGGGGAAGAAAACGAGCAGGGGTCCGTGGGGACACCCTGCTCGTTTCGTGAGCCGACCTGTTCGACCTGTTTACGTCGGCTCCAGAACAACACGCTACGGCCGTGGGGGCGCCCTGAAGGCGGCCTCGGCCTCCCTGTCGATCACTTCATCCGCTCGAAGTTCTTCTTGAGGATCTGCCAGGGCTCGAGGCCGGCGGCCTTGCCCTGCAGATCGTTGATGATGGCCTGTTCATTGGCGTTCTTGGTGGGACGCTGGGTCTTGTAATAGACGCCGAAGAGGCCAGGCCAGGCCGTGTCGGCCAGCTTGTAGGCCGCGTACTCGTCGGTCACATCATGTTCCTTGGACACCTCGTTGAAGACGCCGCCTTTGCGGGGGATCGCCGCGTCGAAGGCACCCGGATAGAATTCCACGCACTCGCTCAGGCACTGGATGAAGCTGAACCCGTCGTGGTCCATGGCGGCCTCCATCATGGCCAGCACGTGGTTGGGGTTGGTCGCCGAGGTGCGGGCCACGAAGGTGGCACCGGCGGCGATGGCCTGCTTGATCGGGTTGATGGGACGGTCCTTGGAGCCCCAGATGTCGGTCTTCGACTTGAAGCCGATGGGCGACGTGGGCGAGGTCTGGTTCTTGGTCAGGCCGTACACGCTGTTGTCCATCACCACGTAGGTCAGCTTGATGTTCTTGCGCGCGGTGTGGGTGAAGTGGTTGCCGCCGATGGAGAAGGCGTCGCCGTCTCCGCCGAAGACACAGACATGCAGGTCGGGGCGGCTCAGCGACACGCCCGAGGCGAAGGGCAGGGCGCGGCCGTGGATGAAGTGGGCGCCGTGCGCCTGCACGAAGTAGGGGAAGCGCGACGAGCAGCCGATGCCGGCCACGGTCGTGATCTTCTCGTGCAGCATCTTGCGCCGCTCGATGAGCTTGAAGTACAGCGCCAGCACGGCGAAGTCGCCGCAGCCGGGGCACCACGTCGGATGGTCGGCCGAGATCTCCTTCTTGGTAAGGGGCTTCCGGTCGGCGTCGAGCAGCGGGGCGACCGGCGCGGTGCTGGTGTTCGGGCCGCGTTGGGAAACGAGGCTCAGGATGGCGGATTCGGTCATGGTCTGGGGTTCGGGAAGCGGTTCTGGGAGGGCGTGGGGTCCGTGGTGGTCGTGCCGTGGCTCACCTGGCCATCTCGAGGGCGCGATCCATGATCTCCTTCACCTTCCAGGTGAGGCCGTCGGTCTTGGTGATGCCGCGGATCTTGGCGTCCGGGATGTGCGAGCGGAGCAACCCGCCCATCTGTCCGATGCCGGCGAAGCCCTCGTCGTTGAGTTCGACCACGAAGACGTGGCGGAAACCGGCGAAGATCTCCTCCAGGCCGTGGGGCATGGGATGCACGTACTTGATGTGGACCGAGGAGATGGCGTGGCCGGCCGCCCTGGCCAGCTTGACGGCCTCCTGGACGGGACCCTTCGACGAGCCCCAGCTGACGAGGAGGATCTGGCCCTCGGCCGGGCCGAAGACCGTGGGCTTCGGCAACTCGGCGGCCAGCTTCCGGAGCTTGTTGCGGCGCTTGGCGACCATCTGTACGTGGAGCTTCGGCGATCCGGTCGGGTGGCCGAGTTCATCGTGCTCGAGGCCGGTGACGACCGGGTACTTGCCGCTGGCGACCCGGGTGCCCGGGGCCAGATGGCGGGTGATGCCGTCCGGCGCGGACAGATCGTAGGGTTTGTGGTCGGCCACCGGGCTCAGGTCGGGCGTGATGTCCTGCACGACCCTCTGCAGGTCGGGCTCCTTGAAGGCCTCGATCCGGGTGGCGATGCCTTGGTCGGTGAGCAGCACGACCGGCGTGCTGTACTTCCGGGCGATGTCCACGGCCTCGATGGCGCTGTAGAAGCAGTCCTCGACGGAGGAGGGCCCGATGACCACGCGCGGGCTGTCGCCGTGGCCGCCGAAGCAGGCGATGTTGAGATCCGACTGCTCGATGTTGGTCGGCATGCCGGTCGAGGGGCCGCCGCGCTGCACGTCGACCACGATGAGGGGCATCTCGGCCATGACGGCCCAGCCGAGGGCCTCGGTCTTGAGCGAGATGCCGGGGCCGGAGGAGCCGGTGACCGCGACCCGCCCGCCCCAGCTGGCGCCGATGGCCATCGAGATGGAGGCGATCTCGTCCTCGCACTGCTGGAACATGCCCCCGTACTTGGGCAGCTCGCGGCGCAGAAGTTCCATGATGTCGGACCACGGGGTGATCGGGTAGCCGGCACCGAAACGGACGCCGGCGGCGATCAGGCCGTAGGCGAGGGCCTCGTTGCCGCTCATCACCACCTGGCTCTGGCCGACGTTCTCGCCCGGGGTGAACTGGAAGAGCTCCGGCGCCGTGGCCAGCTGGTAGTTGTAGCCCGCGTTGAAGGCGTTGAGGGCCGTCTCCGCCACCTTCGGGTCCTTGCCCGTGAAGCGCTCGGTCAGCAGCCTGGTGAGCTTGGGCACGTTGAGGTCGAACATCTTGGCCAGGAGACCCAGTGCGAAGACGTTCTTGCCCTTGTCGCGGCCGGTGCCGCCGATCGCCTCCACGGTCAGGGAGGAGATGGCCACGCCGACGTGGCGGTACTTGCCGAGGTTCTCGGCCGGGATGTCCTCGGCCTTCAGGTGGTCGGAATCATAGATCACGATGCCGCCGGGCTTGAGCGAGCCCAGGTGCGCCTTGTAGCTATGGTCGTAGAAGGCCAGCAGCATGTCGGCCTGGTCACCCGCCGAGAGCACCTCCCCCGAACCGATGCGCACCTGGAAGATCGACGGCCCGCCCGAGATCGTGGACGGGATGGTCATGAAGGTCATGACCTCCTGCTCGGAACGGCCCGCGAGCCGGGCGAGGAAGCCGCCGATTGCCTGGATGCCGTCTTGGGAATTGCCGGCGATGCGGATGACGGCCTCGGAGATTTTGGAAATCCTGGGCGAAGATTGCGGGGAAGCGGCAGTGCTCATTGATGAAGGTGGATGTGTCCGGGCTTCGCATTCATCGGCCTGCGGGCAACCCTTGGTGAGCCCGTCCGGCGGACGCTGCGTGGCGCTTAGAATCCTAGATTGACCCCGGAACGGGTCAAGTGCGCCGGCGATCCGCCAAAAAACCCGACGGCCGCGCCAATTCCCGGCCCGTGGCCGCCCGCCGCCGTCCTCAGGCGAGGTCCAACGGTCCGGCGGCGCAGAGCGACGGGTTGCCGAAGGTGGCCAGGTCCAGCCCGAAGGATCGGGCAATCGACAGCCAGAGCCGGTTGTGCGGGGTCTTCTCGAGGTGCAGGCACCGGCCGGTCCGGAACCCGAGGCCGCCTCCCACCAGGACGAAGGGGATGTTCTCATGGGTGTGGCTGTTCCCCTTGCCCAGTTCGTTGGTCCACAGGATCGTCGTGTGGTCGAGCAGCGATCCCTGACCCGAGGGGTCCGGGGTGGTCGAGAGCTTCCGGGCCAGGTCGGCGATCTCGCCGGCGAACCAGCAGTTGATCTTGACCAGTTTCTCCTGCGAGCCGGCGTTCAGGTCGGGATCGTGTGAGAGCGAATGGTGCCCGTCGTCGATGCCCAGCCAGCGCATGCGGGCCTGCCCGACCGAGTTGGTGTATTGCAGCGAGGCGACGCGGGCCAGGTCGTTGGCGAAGGCGTTGACCAGCAGGTCGGCCTGCATGCGCGAGACCTGGGGCATCGAGTCGTTCTCGGTGCCCACCCCGGGTTCCAGCGCGGGCGCGGGCACCCGGAGCCGCTGGCGTCCGGCCTCGGCGATCTCGCGCTCCATCTCGCGCACCAGGGTGGCGTGGCGGTCCAGCAGGGCGCGTTCCTCGCGACCCAGCCTGCGGGACACCGTCCGGAGGTCCGACCGAACGCCGTCGAGCACGCTCCCGAGGTTCTGTCGGTCCCGCACCTGGCCGAAGAGCTTCTCGAAGACCTCGTAGGGGTCGGACAGCGGTGCCACCGGTTGGTTGGAACCGGCATAGGTCCAGCGCGTCCACGGGTCGGCACGGTGGGGTACACCCACCCCCAGCTCCAGCGACCCGAACCGGGTCCGCGTCTCGGGTCGTCCCTGCAGGAAGCCCTTGAGCGCCTGATCGATCGACGGCCCGCTGGCCCAACCGGCCGGCGTGTCGGAGCCGCCCTGAATGTTGCCCGGGAGCAGTTCGAGGCCGGTGAGCAGGCAGCCCATGCCCCGCATATGCCCGTCACCGTCGCCACGGACGCGGTTGCACAGGCCCTTGAGCACCAGCATGCGGTCCCGGTAGGAGGCCAGCGGCTCGAGGATGGGCTTGAGTTCGAAATCGTAACCCCACGTCTCGGGCCAGAAGGACGGGGGGACCGTGCCGTTGGGGCTGAAGACGAATACGATGCGCGGCTGCGGGCGCCGCCTGGGTCCGGCCTGCAGGGAGGGCAGGCCTCCGAGGAAGGGCAGCACGGCCGCCGACACGCCGAGGTCGCGCAGGAAGCGCCGGCGGACAAGGTTCGTGGATGGTGGCTTCATTTCCGTGGGCTGCTGTCCGATCGGAAGGTGGCCGCGTGCACGGCGATGTCCACCAGGAGTTCGCGGATGCTGCACCCGGAGGCCGCGAAGGCCGCATCGAGCGACTCGAGCGTCCCGGGGCCGTAGGCGGTTGGATCCTGCTGCACAGCGTGGTGGAAGAGCTGCCGGACGAAGCCGCGGCGCGCCTCCGGGCTCTCGGCCGCATGCCGGGCGACATCCCGAGGCCCGCGCAAGGTGAGGGTCCGTCCGTCGGCCGTCTGGTATTCGGCGGTGGGGTCGACGGGCTTGCGGTTGTCCTCAAGGCGGAAGCGCCCGGCCGCGTCGAACTGCTCGAGGCTGAATCCGAGCGGGTTGATGGTCTGGTGGCAGCCGATGCACTGGGGCTTGTCGGTCAGCTGCGTGACCTTCTCGCGCATGGTCAGCGACGGGTCGAAGCGGTCGTCCATGAACTCGATGGCCATCGGCGGGGGCTTGAGGAAGCGGCCCAGCACCTTGCGGGTCAGGAATACCCCGCGGTGGATCGGCGACGAGGACCGGTAGTACGAATGGACCGAGAGCAGGAACGGATGCGTGAGCACCCCGGCCCGCTGCTGTGGGTCGAATCGCACGGGCACGAAGACGTCGTCGGGCACGTTGGTGACCGATCCGCCGACCCCGTAGTAGCGGCGCAGTCCGCCGTTGAGGTGGAGCTCGTCGCTGAGCAGCAGCTGTCGGTAGTCGGAGGACCCGTCCCAGACCACCGAGTCCACGAAGCGGTTCAGCGAGGTCCGCAGGTCCTGCACCAGCTCGGCGTCGAACCCGGGGTAGGCTTTGGGGTCCTTGGCGATCTCGTCGGCCTCGCCGGCGTCGAGCCAGTGGTCGAAGAAGCCCCGCAGCTTGGCCCGGGCCCTGGGATCCCCGAGCAGGCGCCGGGCCTCGGCGCGCACGGCCTCGGGGGTCTCGAGCCCGTCGGCGTCGGCGGTCTGGCGGAGCGGCGCGTCGGGTAGCGAATCCCACAGCACGAGCGCCAGCCGCGCGGCCGTCCCATGCGCGTCGGAACCCGCCGCGGCCTCGGGATAGAGGAAGCGGGGCGAGGTGAGCGTGGCGAGCACCGAACGCTGGACCGAGTCCTCCAGGGCGATTCCCGGCTGGAACCAGGCGTCGACGTAACGGCGACGCGAGTCGTCGTCCAGCGGCCGCCGGAAGGCGCGCGCGGCCAACTCCGCGCAGAACTCCCGCACCCGCCGCTCCACCTCGACGCGGTTGGTCTGCCCGGGCGGGATGCCGGCCAGGCGGTGGAAGCGCCCGGCGACCCGCTCGGCCGCCTCGGCACCCGCTCGGGTGACGCTCGTCCACCACTCCCGTGAGACCGACGTGCCTCGCTCATAGCCCTGGCTGCCGTCGTCGGCGGGGAAGGCCGTGCCGAGCACCACCGTGGCGGTGGACGGTTCCGGGGAGAGCACCGACGACGGCACCGGGGTCCATGGGCCACCCGGCGGTTTCCACTCGAGGCGCACGGCCGCCGTCTTCTCCTTGAACTTGAACCAGTCGAGCCTCAGCGGATAGGTGCGACCGCCGAGCAGGTACAGCGAGGCCGAGCCCTGTCGTTCGGTTCCCCCGGAGCTGACCCACAGGTCCACCAGCGCCACCTCGCGCTTGGCGTCCGAGTCGTCGCGGCGGTTGGAGTCGCCCGCCGCGAGGTCGGTGTTGAGGTAGAGCCGGGCTCCGTTCGGCGTGGTGACCCGGAACTGGTACTCGCCCGAATCCGGAGCCAGGAGCGAGCCCGTCCAGGCGATGGAGAACTGGTCGGCAGTGATGCCCGCGACCGGCGGGTTGGTGCCGAAGTCGAAGCGGACGACCGGGTCGATGCGCTGGACCACCGACCGGTCCTTCTTGTTCATGCCCTTCGACTGGAAGTACTCGGCCTGGAGCCCACCGGAATTCGTCGCCCGCCGCTGGGGAGCGAACCCCGCCAGGAGATCGGCCACCGCCTCGCGGTGGCGCCGCTGGGTCAACCGCGCGAACTCGACCCGGGCCGGGGAACCCAGCGCCGCCCGCGCCTGTGGCGAGTAGAAGGCCCCGTGGATGAACCCGGCCACCGCGAGCGCCTCGGCCTCCGGGGTCTTCTCCTTGCGGTCGTCCGGCATGGTCCGGTGGATGTACCGGGCGAGGGAAGCGACCGATTGCTCGCCGTGCAGCGTCTCGTCGTACTTGCCGGCCACGCCTTCGCCCCGGGGTCCGTGGCAGCGGGCGCAGTCCTCGCGGTAGATGGTCTCGCCGGAGCGGGCCGGTCCGGCAAGCCCGGCCGGTCCGGTCGACGCCGATCCCACGGCCGACCCGCCGCCCACGCCGCGTCGGCCCCCGCAGGCGGCCAAGGCAAGTCCCGCGACGCCGACCGCGATCCATTGGAACCATCCCAGTCTCACAAGGGGTTCCTTCCGCCAAATCCGTCGGCGGATCAATGGCCAAATTCGGGGGTTCCCGCGGCGGGGTGGGTTCCGGCGCCCGGGTTGATTTTTCCGCTTCGCTCGCGAAGCCTTTCGCACCACCGTAGGAGGGGCACCGCCAACCATGAAAAAACGATCCTGGAAAATCGCCGGAATCAACTTCGACCACTTCCACATGGGCGACCTCCTCCGGTACGCCCACGAGCACCCGAACGCCGAGATCGTCGGCATCAGCGACGAGCAACCCGCCCGCATGGAGGAGGCCGTGCGCAAGGGCCTGGTCGGCCGTGACCGGGCCTTCACCGACTTCCGCGAGTGCCTCGAAAAGACCAAGCCCGACGTGGTGCTGCTTTGTCCCGCCGCCTCGAAGCACGGAGAGTGGGTCAAGAAGGTGGCTCCGTGTGGAGCGCACCTGATGGTCGAGAAGCCCTTCGCCGCGTCCCTCAAGGAAGCCGATGCGATGGTCCAGTGCATGGGCAAGGATCAGCGCCTGATGATCAACTGGCCGCTGCAGTGGGTGGCCTCGCACCGCAAGGCCTTTGAACTGGTCTCCGGCGGCAAGATCGGCGAGGTGCTCAATGTCTGGCACATCGGCGGGAACCGCGGCCCGTTGTTCCACGGGGCCGACAAGGACGAGAAGACGCCCGCGCAGGTCGCCCAGGAGAAGCCGCATTCCTGGTTCTACAAGAAGGCCCACGGCGGCGGCTCGTTGCTCGACTACCTCGGCTACGGCACCACCCTGGGAACCTGGTTCCAGGGCGGGCGTCGGCCCCTCGAAGTGACGGCCGTGGTCGACGAACCCGCCGGCCTCGAGGTCGATGAGCACAGCATCGTGGTGGCCCGCTACGCGCACGGCCTCTCGAAGTTCGAGACCCGCTGGGGCACCTTCACCGACCCCTGGATCATCCAACCGCAGCCCAAGTGCGGGTTCGTGATCCTGGGCACCGAGGGCACGATCGCCAGCTACGACTACGATGACCACGTCACGGTGCAGACCCGAAGGAAGCCGGTGCCCCACCAGGTACCGGCCCCGGCCCCGAAGGCGCCGAACCAGAACCCCGTCCAGTACCTGCTGCATTGCCTCGACAAGGGCGTGCCGCTGGAGGGCCCGGTGAGCCTGCCCATCAGCCGGATCGGCCAGGAGATCGTCGATGCGGCCGTGAAGAGCGCCCGCCTCAGGAAGGCCGTGAAGCTCGCCTGATCGTCCACCGCCCACCGGGCGTCGCAACGGGGCCGGGGAACCTGCAGGGTCCCCGGGCCCCCGGGTTCAAGAGGTCGCCGGGGTTCCGCTCTGGATTCCGCCCCCGGGGCTTCCTTCCCGCCGCCGCTTCGGCCAGACTGCGGCCGACAAACATGACCAAGGCCGTCATCCTCGCCGCCGGAAAGGGCACCCGAATGGGGGACCTCACCCAGGAGATTCCCAAGCCCATGCTGGCGGTCCAGGGCCGGCCGATCCTGGAGCACATCGTCGAGGGCCTGAAGGAGGTCGGCGTGCGGGAGTTCCACCTCGTCACCGGATGGCGGGCCGAGGTCATCGAGTCGCACTTCGGCGACGGGTACCGGTTTGGGGTGCGGATCAGTTATTCCCGGCAGGTCGTGCAGGATGGCACCGGCAAGGCCCCGGAGTTGGCGAAGGACTTCGTCGGCAAGGACGACTTTGTGCTCACCTACGGCGACATCCTGGTCAAGCCTGAGACCTATGCCCAGATGATCGAGCGCTGGCGCTCCGGCCCGTTCGACGGCGTGCTCACCGTCACCGCCGGCGAGGATGTGACCAAGGGCGGCCTGTTCTTCTTCGACGACGAGCGCTTCTGCCTGACCCGGCTGGTCGAGAAGCCCGATGCCGCCCAGTTGGATCGGTTGCGTGTCGACGGGTGGATCCGCCCCGGCCGGCCCGTCTGGTACAACGCAGGCATCTACCTCTTCCGGCCGTCGCTGTTCGAGTTCACGGCCCGCCTGAAGAAGTCGCCCCGGGGCGAGTACGAGCTGACCGACGCGCTGGCCGACATGATCGCCGGTGGCCAGGTGCTGGCCGGTCTCCGGATCGCCGGACGCTGGGTCGATGTGCGGGACCCCGAGGTGCTGGCCTCGCTCCAGGCATGAGCCTCCTCGGAGCGGCCCCCGCGGGCACGCCGGCCCCGCAACCCCGCCTGCGACTGCGTCTGAGCCCGGCCGCCGAGACGGCCGTCCGCCGCGGGCATCCCTGGGTGTACGCCGAGCGTCTCCGGGAGCGGAACCGCGAAGGCCTGTCCGGCGAACTCGCCGTCGTCTACGACCGCAACGACCGCTTCCTGGCCCTCGGCCTGTACGACCCCGACTCGCCGATCCGCCTGCGGGTGCTGCATGCCGGGAAGCCCGTGACCGTGGATGACGCCTGGTGGCGCGCCCGGCTGGCGGCGGCGATCGCCCGACGCACCGGGGTCCACGACGCGCGGACCAACGGCCTGCGGTGGGTCAACGGCGAATCCGACGGCTGGCCCGCCCTCGTGGTCGACCAGTATAACGGCACGCTCGTGCTCAAGCTCTACTCGGCCGTGTGGCTGCCCCGGATCGCCGACCTCGTCCGGTGGCTGGGCGAGGCCCTGCAGCCTGAGCGCATCGTGCTGCGGCTCAGCCGCAATGCGGCTCCGACCTTCGAGCAGGCGGGATTTCGTGACGGCCAGAACCTTTTGGGCGACGCGTCGGACGCCTCCGTGGTCTTCCTCGAGGATGGCCTGCGGTTCTGGTCCGACGTGGTCAAGGGCCAGAAGACCGGGTTCTTCCTCGACCAGCGCGAGAACCGCCGGCGCGTCGGCACGTCGGCCCGGGGGCTCGACGTGCTCAACGCCTTCAGCTTCAGCGGTGGCTTCTCGTTGCACGCGGCCCGGGGCGGGGCCCGCAGCGTGACCGACCTCGACATCTCGCCGCATGCCCTAGAGGCGGCCCGGCGCAACTTCGCCCTCAATGCCGCCGACCCCGGGGTGGGCGTGGCCCAACACGACTCGGTGCAGGCCGACGCCTTCGAATGGCTGGAGCGCTCGGGCGACCGTTTCGACGTGGTGATTTGCGATCCGCCCTCCCTTGCCAAGCGCGAGGCGGAGCGGGCCGGGGCCATCGAGGCCTATCACCGGCTGGCGATGCACTCCATCGCCCGCGTCCGCCCCGGGGGCCTGCTGCTCGCGGCCTCCTGCTCGGCGCACGTGACGCCCGAGGAGTTCTACGCGGCGGTGACCGAGGCCGCCCATCGCAGCGGGCGATCCTTCGGCGAACCGGTGTACACCGGCCACGCCCCCGACCATCCGGCGACCTTCGACGAGGCGCGCTACCTCAAGGCCGCCTTCCTGCGCTTCGAACCGCCCGCCTGAGGGGAACGGCCCGGGCGGGAGTGGACCTCCGGCGTCGGTGATGGGTCGGCAGGCGGGTGTTGTTGGGTGGGTGTTGGGGGTCGTTTTCCCGGGACGGCGTCCCCGGTCTTGGCGGCAACCCCCGCTTGCGCCGGCCTGTTCCCCGGGGTTGAATGCGCCTCATGATTCCCCCGTTGTACCGGCTCCCGGCCCTGTGTGCCGCTGCAGGTCGCGGGCGGGCGGGTTGGCTCGCTCTGGCATTTCTGATCGTCACCCTCGGGCTTCCCGGAGCGCAGGAGACCGCGTCGGCCAAGATCCCGGCCCGCCCGGTCTTCGAGCGCGACATCCGCCCGATCCTGAAGGCCCATTGCTTCCACTGCCATGGCGAGGAGGAGAAACCCAAGGGCGGCATCGACCTGAGGCTCCGTCGCCTGATGCTCCGGAATGCCGATCCCAAGGCCGACCCGGCGATCGTGCCCGGGCGCCCCGCCCAGAGCCGCCTGCTGGAGGCGGTGAGGTCGGGAGAGATGCCCAAGGGGGGCAAGCCCTTGTCGCCCCAGCAGGTGGCCATCCTCGAGCGGTGGATCGCCCAGGGAGCGCCGACCTTCCGGCCGGAGCCCGACGAGGTGCCCCGCTGGGTCATCACCGAGGAGGAACGCGCGTTCTGGGCCTTCCAGCCGGTGGGTCATCCGACGCCGCCGGTGATCCGGTACGGCAAGCAGGTCCGGACGCCGATCGACGCCTTCCTGCTGGAGCGCCTCCGTCGCGACGGCCTCGGCTTCGCCCCACAGGCCCGACTGGAGGCCCTGATCCGCCGCGTCACCCTCGACCTGACCGGGCTGCCTCCGACGCCGGAAGAGGTCGATCAATTCCTCCAGGATCCGTCCGACGCGGGCTACGGGCGCCTGGTGGACCGCCTGCTGGCCTCGCCGGCCTATGGCGAGCGCTGGGGGCGCCACTGGCTCGATGTCGCCGGCTACGCCGACTCCAACGGCGGGGTCGAGGCCGATTCCGAGCGCCCGTGGGCCTGGCGTTACCGCGATTACGTCATCGGCGCCTTCAACGACGACCGGCCCTTCGACGAGTTCATCACCGAGCAACTGGCGGGCGACGAGCTGCTGCCGGCCATCACCCCCGACCTCTCCGGTCGCGACCTCGACCGCCTGGTGGCCACCGGGTTCCTGCGCATGGCTCCCGACCCCACGGGCGACGGCGCGCCCGAGCCGGAGCTGGCCCGCAACCAGGTCATCGCCGACACGGTCCAGATCGTCTCGTCGTCGCTGCTCGGGCTCACCGTCCATTGCGCCCAGTGCCACGACCACCGCTACGACCCCATCCCCCAGGCCGACTACTACCGCCTGCGCGCGGTGTTCGAGCCGGCCTTCGACTGGAAGCGCTGGAAGAACCCGGGCCAGCGGCTGGTGTCCCTGATGCCCCCGGCGGACCGTTCGATGGCTGACTGCATCGAGCAGGCGGCGAGGGTGCATGACGCCGAGGCCACCCGGCTGCACGACGAACTCATCGAGAAGTTCGTGCAGAAGCAGCTCCTCCTGGTGCCCGAGCCCCGGCGCGAGGCGGTCCTCGGCGCGCGCCGGACCCCGGCTGCCCAGCGCACCCCCGAACACCTCCAGCTCCTTCGGGAGTTCCCGATGTTCCAGGACCACATCCTCCTCGGGGAGATCGACCGCGAGGGGGCCAACCGGGTGGACGAGATCCGCAAGCGCGCCACCGCCGACCGGGCCCTCAAGCCCGCCGACCCCATGGTGCAGGCCCTGGTCGAGGCCTCGGCCGAGCCGGTGGCCACCGTGCGGTTCCACCGGGGCGACCCGCAGCAACCCCGCGAGACGATGCGGCCCGGGCTGCTCTCCGTGATGGGCTTGGGCGGCCTCGAGGTGGACCTGCCGGAGGTGGTGCCGGGCCGCCGGACCACCGGTCGCCGTCTCGAGCTGGCCTGGCGGCTCACCGACCGGCGCAATCCGCTCACGGCCCGGGTCTGGGTGAACCGGCTCTGGCACCAGCACTTCGGCATGGGCCTGGTGGGCACCCCTGGCGACTTCGGCGTGCTGGGCGAGCGGCCGAGCCATCCGGAACTCCTCGACTGGCTCGCCGCCGACTTCATGGACCACGGCTGGAAGAACAAGCGTCTGCACCGGCTCATCGTCACCAGCACCGCCTACCGGCAGGGCACGGTGAACCCGGCCGCCCAGCGCAAGGATCCCGACAACCGGCTGCTCGGCCGGTACCGCCTGCGCCGCCTCGACGCCGAGGGCCTCCGCGACAGCCTGCTGGCGGTGAGCGGCCGGCTCGACCCCACGCCCTCCGGCCCCCCGGTGCCCGTGGCGGTCAACGCGCAGGGGCAGTTCGTGGTGGGGGTTCAGAAGCGCGACGGCAACGGCGATGCCGTCGGGGTGGAATCCGTCGGCACGGCCGATTTCCGGCGCAGCGTCTACGTCAAGGTGCGCCGCAGCACGCCTGTCGGGGTGCTGGAGACCTTCGACGCCCCGGTGGTCAATCCCAACTGCGAGGCCCGTCCGGTCTCCACGTCCGCCCCGCAGTCGCTGATGTTCCTCAACGACGGCTTCGTGCTCGACCGCTCGCTGGACCTCGCCCGCCGCCTGCGCCGCGAGGCCCCGGGGGACGAGCGTGCCCAGCTGGAGCGCCTCTGGCGCCTGGTCTTCGCCGTGCCTCCGAAGCCGGCCGACCTGGAACGCTCCCGGCGCTTCCTGGCGGAGTTGCGCACCGGCTGGGCCTCCCCCGGTGACGCCTCCGGGAACCCGGCCTCGCCGCCGCCCTCCCAGGATGCCAAGCCCAAGGCCCCCGAGGCCCCGGCGGCGACGCCCGACGAGCGCGCGCTGGCCGCCCTCTGCCAGGTCGTGCTCGGGTCCAACCGCTTCCTCTACCTGGACTGAGTTTCCCGCCATGAACCCGAACGATTCCCACGCCTGCCGCCCTCCTGGGTTCTGTTCCCGCCGCCATTTCCTGCAGGCGGGGAGCGCCTTCGGCCTCGGCTCCACCGCGCTGGCCTGGCTCCTGCAGCAGGACGGTCTCCTGGCCGCCCCGGCCCGGCCGGAGCTCGAGCAGCGCACCTACGACCTGAAGCCCAAGGCCGGCCACCACCCGGCCCGGGCCCGGGCCATGATCTCCCTCCTGATGATCGGGGGCCCGAGCCAGATGGACCTCTTCGACCCGAAGCCGTTGCTCAAGGACTGGGCGGGCAAACCGTTCCCGGGTGAGCTGAAGTTCGACAACGCCGGGCAGGCCAGCTCCAAGGTCATGCCGGGCCTCTGGGAATTCCGCAGACACGGCCAGTGCGGCACGGAGCTGTCGTCGCTGCTCCCCCATCTGGCCCACGTGGTGGACGACGTCTGCGTCATCCGGTCCATGCGCACCGGGGTCAACAACCACGGTCAGTCGCTCCACGCGCTCACCAATGGCCGGATCACCGCCGGGGCGCCCACGCTGGGCAGCTGGCTCGGCTACGGCCTCGGCACCGTGAGCCAGGAGTTGCCGGCCTTCATGACGATAACCCACCCGTCGGGCCTGCCGCTGCTGGCCGAGGCCAACTGGTCCCAAGGCTGGCTGCCCTCGATCTACCAGGGGACCGTCGTCCGGCCCACCGAGCCGCGCCTGCTCAACCTCGACCCGGCCCCCCACCTGCGCGGGGCGCCCCAGGAGCGGCAGCTCGGGCTCTTGGGCGAACTCAACCACGACCACCGTCTCGAGCATCCCGGCGAGAGCGATCTCGACGCCCGCATCGCCAGCTACCAGCTCGCGGCCAGGATGCAGACCGCGGCCAAGGAGGCGATGGACATCCGCTCGGAATCTGCGGCCACGCGCCGGCTCTACGGCATCGACCAGGAGCGCACCCGCGACTACGGCACCCGGTGCCTGATCGCCCGTCGGCTGGTGGAACGGGGCGTGCGCTTCGTGCAGGTGGTCAACAACGGCCAGAGCTGGGACCAGCACAGCAATCTCTACACGGCCCTGCCCGACCTCTGCGCCAAGACCGACCAGCCGGTCGCCGCACTGGTCCAGGACCTCAAGGCGCTGGGCCTGCTCGACACCACGCTGGTCCACTGGGGCGGCGAGATGGGCCGCCTGCCGGTCATCCAGAACGACGGGCCCAAGGAGAAGGTCGGCCGCGACCACAACACCTATGGGTTCACCCACTGGCTGGCCGGTGGCGGGGTCCGGGGCGGCATGACCCACGGCGAGACCGATGAGTGGGGCCACCACGCGGTGAAGGACATCGTCACCCACCACGACCTCCACGCGACCCTGCTGCATCTCTTCGGGCTGGACCACGCGCGGCTGGTCTATCGCCGTGCCGGCCGGGAACTGAGCCTCACCGACAACAAGCCCGCCCGGGTGGTTCGGGAACTCCTGGCCTCCTGAGTTGCCGGACCGGTGTTGGCATCGAGGGCACCGGGGGCAACCAGGGTCACGGACCTTGGACCTTGGACCCCTGCCTTCGGCTCACCACCAAAGGAAGTCGGGATCCGGCTTCTGGCCTGCCAAGGCCTCCATCTGGCCCGTCGGCAGGAAGTTGAAGAATTCGGCGTGGGAGTCGCCGAAGAGCATCATCATGCGGTTCTTGCCCTTGTAGTTGTGCCATTGGCTGCGCGGCTTGAGCACGTCGCGGTTCGCATGCCAGATCCAGTCGCCCTGGATGATCTTGGTCGATGGGCGCAGGGCCACCTCGGAGGCCTTGATCGAGGGCAGATTGGGGTTGCTCCGGGGACCGCAGACCATCTTCACCTTGTAGTAGTCGAAGCCGAATTCGGTGAGGTAGCTGTTGCCGTATTGCATGTAGGCGTTGGTGCAGTTGACCCCGCGCCCGGCCAGCGACCAGAAGTCCCCCTTGTCGGAGGGGCAGCGGAAGGTCTCGAAGGCGTTGCCCACGTAGATGTTCAAGGGGCGGTTGGTGGCCGCCGTGAACACGTCGTAGGTGCCGTTCTTGCCGCCGGTCGAGGCCCAGTCGTTGATCGCCGGATAGAAGTCGCGGTTGTCGTCCGTGTACATGAAGTAGGCCTTGCCGATCTGGCTCTGGTTGCTCATGCACTTGACTGTGTGGGCCTTCTGCTTCGCGCTGGCCAGGGCCGGCAGCAGCATGCCGGCGAGGATGGCGATGATGGCGATGACCACCAATAGCTCGATCAGGGTGAAGCCGTGGGCGGACCTCAGGCGATGGTATGGGGGGATGGGACGCGCGGTGTTCATGGCGGAAGTCCTCAGGGATCGATGGGGAGGGTAGCGGTCGGCGCCGGCCTTTCCATGAAAAAGTCCGCGGGCAGGGGCATTCGGGCGGCCCGACCGGCCCGGTCCCGGCTCGCCACACGGGTCTCGGGCGATTTCGCCATTGAGCCTCGACGGAGCGGTCCCAGAGTCTGGGCCCGTGACCACGACCCATGTCCTCAACACCCCGGTCCGCTCCGAGTTCCAGTTGCCGCCCGGGGAGCCGCCATCATTGGCACGGGTGGTCATCGTCGGGGGCGGCATCGTGGGGTGCTCCATGGCCTACCACCTGGCCAAGGCCGGCTGGAAGGACGTGGTCCTGCTGGAGCAGGGGGGATTGAGCGGCGGCACGACCTGGCATGCCGCCGGCATGGTCGGCCAGTTGCGGGCCAGCAACAGCATGACGCAGATCAATCGGTACTCGGCCCAGCTCTACCCGACCCTCGCCGCCGAGACGGGCCACGACGTCGGCTGGGTCCGGACCACCGGCCTGACCCTCGGCACGACCCCGGAGCGCATGACGCAACTTCGCCGCACGGCGGCCATGGCCGAGGTCTTCGGCGTTGAGGCCCACCTGGTGGGGCCCAAGGAAGCCCAAGCGCTCTGGCCGCTCATCCAGGTGGACGACGTGCTGGGCGCGGTCTACCTGCCGGGCGATGGCCGGGTCATCCCCGGTGAGTGCACCGTGGCCCTGGCCAAAGGTGCGATTGCCGGCGGGGTGAGGATGTTTGACCGCACCCGGGTCGCCGCGCTCACGCATTCCCCGGGACCGCGGGGCCGCCGGCGGATCACCGGCGTCCGCCTCGACGCAGGCCGCGAGATCCGGGCCGACTGGGTGGTGCTGGCCTGCGGCATGTGGGCCCGGCAGCTTGGCCTGGCCGTCGGGGTGGACCTGCCGCTGTACCCGGTGGAGCACCACTACGTGCTGAGCGAACCCCTCGAGGGCGCGTTGCCCACCCTGCCGTGCGCCCGTGATCCCGACGCAGCGATCTACTTCCGGACGCTCGATGACGGCTCGATCAAGCTGGGCGCCTTCCAATGGCGCTCCAAGCCCTGGGAGATCGGCGACACCGTGCCGGGCGACTTCGCCTTCGGCCTGCTGCCCGACGACTGGGAGAAGTTCGCCGAGCCGTGGGCCGCCGGGAAGCACCGCATCCCGGCCCTGCGGTCCGCACGGTTCCCGAAGTTCGTCAACGGTCCGGAGAGTTTCACACCCGACAACAACTTCCTCATGGGAACCCCGGCTTGCACCGAGGGGCTCTTCGTGCTGGCCGGCTTCAATTCGGTGGGCATCGCCAGCGCCGGGGGCGTCGGCCGATTCGCGGTGCCGTGGCTCGAGACGGGCGAGATGCCGATGGACCTGTGGAGCGTCGATGTCCGTCGCTTCGTGCCGGCCCAGAACGGGCGGGACTTCCTCCAGGCCCGGGCCAGCGAGGTGCTGGGGCTGCACTATCAGATGGCCTGGCCCAACCGCGAGATGGAGACCTCGCGAGGCCTGCGCGGCACGCCCCTGCACGAGGTGACCCGCGAGGCCGGGGCCTGCTTCGGGCAGACGGCCGGCTGGGAACGCCCCCTGTGGTACGCGCCCGCCGGGGTCGAGCCCGTCCTCGGCTACTCCTTCGCCAAGCAGAACTGGGCACCGCACGTGGCGGCCGAGGTCCGGCGCTGCCGCGAGCAGGTGGCGCTCCTCGACCAGTCTACCTTCGCCAAGTACGAGATCTCGGGCCGGGATGCCCTCTCCGGACTGGGACGCCTCTGCGGCAACCGCATCGACGTGCCCGTCGGCCGCATCGTGTACACGGGCTTGCTCAATGCCCGTGGAACCTACGAGAGCGATGTCACGGTGGTGCGCCTGGGCGACGAGCGCTTCCGGGTCATCGCTCCCACCCAGCAGGTGCGCCACGATGCCGACTGGATCCTCCGCCACGTGCCCGATGCGGCCGACGTCCATCTCTCGGACGTCACCGATGCGATGGGAGTGGTCTCGATCATGGGGCCGCGGGCCCGCGAGGTCCTGCAGCGCGTCACGGGCACCGACCTGTCCGCCACGGCCTTCCCCTTCGGCCACAGCGCGGAGATCCGCATGGCCGGGGTCCCTGGCACGGTCCTGGCGCTCCGGGTCACCTACGTCGGTGAATTGGGTTGGGAGCTGCACGGGCCCGCCGCATCCATGGCCGCCGTCTGGGCCGCCCTCGACGGGGCGGGGCGTCCCGAGGGCATCGGACCCGCCGGCACCTATGCCATCAACGCCATGCGCATCGAGAAGGCCTACCGGGCGTGGGGACACGAACTCTCCGTCGACGAGAACCCCTTCGAGGCCGGCCTGTCCTTCGCCATCGACTGGGATCGCGACTTCCTCGCCCGCCCGGCCCTGCAGGCCCTCCGAGGGCGTCCCCTGCGCAAGCGCCTGGTGTCGCTGGTGATGGCTTGCGACGACCCGACCGTGACCCTCTGGGGCAACGAGCCGGTCTACCGGGACGGACGCCTGGCCGGGTACACCTCCAGCGCCGCCTTTTCGCCGACGCTCTCGGCCCCGGTGGCCATGGCCTACCTCAAGCGGCCGCCCGAGGAGGCCGCCCTGGGCGTCGACATCGCCTGGCTGGAGGCCGGCCACTACGAGATCCTGCAGGATGGTGTGCGTCGCCCGGCCCGCCTCACGTTGCGGGCCCCGGTCGATCCGGAGCGGAACCGCATCCTGCGGTGAACCGCGACGGGCCCCGGGAGATCCCGCCGGCTCTTCACCCTGGGGAACGAGGGTTGCGGTGTCGGACGGCCTGCCCGTAGAATGGCATCCGAACCGGAGGGAGGCCGTCCGGTTCCTCGAGACCAACGTGCCCAACTCCTCGCCCGGGGAGGCTCCCCCGGTTCGAAGGTCGCTCCGAGCCCGCCTTCGGTCGCCGCGGTGGTGAAATGGCAGACACAGGGGACTTAAAAATCCAAAATTAGCGTTTTCATTTCGTCGCTTTGGGTTTCAAAAAGCGCAGTAAAATCAGGGCGAATCTAGGACAATGTCCCCAGTCAGTTGACTTGTGGCCTCGGGGTTGAAAAGGCTTAAAGTGTATCCACAAGTGTATCCGGAAGTGTATCCACGACAGGGATCAAGAAATCCCCATTTGCTTGGCCACCTAAACCGCTTTCCGCTGAAAGCCTCGGACAGTTCGGCGGCCAGAATGGTGATGCCATTTAGCGCCAGCATCGTAGGGTGAGTGTTTCCCTGCGGGCCCTGGACAATCAGCCCCCAAGGGATCCCTTTTTTGCGGCCCGGACCGTCCTCACGGGGTAGGGGTGGGAGGGGGCGAATTCCCGCGATTGGGTCGCGAGGGACCCCCGCCTCAAATCCTAGCCGAAAAACCTGGGTAGGATGCGCTTTACGAGGGCCGCGAGTTGGATCGGACGTGACCGAAACCCCGATTCGTCACTCCCATCTCTCTGCCCTGGTCGCGCGAGGACGGCTTTTTCGGGCTGCGCGCTCGAAACTGGCCAAGCGATTTCGAGTTGCTGTTTGCAATTGACAGGAATCCGGCATTTCAATAATCTGAATAAGTTCC
>VHCX01000030.1 GCA_016871615.1 Verrucomicrobiota bacterium | reverse complement strand
TACAGTTTCGGCTTGGTTAAAAACCACCCATTCCTCGACGGCAACAAGCGGATCGGATTCGCGGCGGCCGTCCTGTTTCTGGAAAACAACGGATTCCGATTCGCAGCGACCGAAGTCGATGTGGTTCTTCGAACCTTGGCGCTGGCTGCCGGTGAGATGGACGAGGGAGACCACGGGGCGTGGTTGAAGGCGAATTCCAAACCGGCGTGACCGGACCAGCGATGTTGGACATTTCAGGAACCGATCCATGCGACAGCTCACGTGAGAACGAATGAATTTCGGGACTCTCTGAACCGTTTGCTTACCGACGGGACCTCTCTAAGGTCCATGGATTCCTAGCCTATGCAGACCGACCCGACCGGAACGGACCTCGACCGCCGCAGTTTCTTCAAGGGCGCTTCCATGGCCAGCATGCTGGCGATGATGGGGGCCGTGCCCATCACCGCCGACGAGGCCGCCAAGGCGGCCGGCGACAAGACGCTACCTCCGCCGAAGGCCGACCCGAAGTACAAGGAGAAGCCGGTGGGCCCGCCCGTGAAGTTTGGCCTGATCGGCCTGGGTCCGCAGGGACGCGACATCCTCACCCACCTGGGCAAGCTGCCCAATGCACCGGTCGTGGCGCTCTGCGACCACTACAAGTCCACCCTCAAGCGCGCGGCCGACGCGGCCCCCAAGGCCAAGGGGTACGCCTCCGCCGAGGAACTTCTGGCCGACGCCGAGGTGCAGGCCGTGGTGATCGCCACGCCCACCCACCAGCACAAGGATCTGGCGCTCGCCGCCATGAAGGCCGGCAAGCACGTCTACCTCGAGGCGCCCATCGCCCACACGGTCGAAGATGCCCGGGCCATCGCGCAGGCGGCCGCCGCCCTGCCCGCCTCCCAGACCTTCCAGGTGGGCATGCAGTACCGCGAGAATCCGCAGCACCACCACGTGCTGAAGTTCATCCGCACCGGCGCCACCGGAAAGCCGGCCATGAGCCGCGGCCAATGGAACAAGAAGACCAGCTGGCGCAAGGCCTCGCCCAATCCCGACCGGGAGAAGGCCCTCAACTGGCGTCTCTACCAGGAGACCTCGCTCGGGCTGGTCGGCGAGATCGGCATCCACAGCCTCGACACGGCCGGATGGTACCTCGGCAGCACGCCGGTGTCGGTGACCGGCTTCGGCGGCATCACCCAGTGGCAGGACGACCGCGAGGTCGCCGACACGGTCCATGTGGTGGTGGAGTTCGCCAACGGCGTCCGCCACTCCTGGAGCGCCACGCTGGCCAATTCGTTCGAGGGCGAGCACGACATCTACTTCGGCGCCTCGGCCGCGGTGCTCATCCGCGACAACCGCGCCTGGATGTTCAAGGAGTCCGACGCCGAGCTGCTCGGCTGGGAGGTCTACGCCCGCAAGGAGGACTTCCTCACCGACTCCGGCATCGCCCTGGTGGCCAACGCGACCAAGATCCTCGCGCAGGGCAAGAAGCCGGCCGAGGCGGCCTCCGAGACCGATTCGCCGGTGCGCTACGCCCTGGAGAAGTTCGTCGAGCACATCAACGACAAGACCAAGCCCGAGGCCAGCGCCGAGGTGGGCTACCGGGCGGTGGTCCTCGCGTCCAAGGCCCAGGAGGCGGTGCTCAAGGGCGGTCGCGTGGAGATCCCGAAGGACTTGCTCAACGTCTGAAAGCCAGCACCTGAGGCTTTACGACCGGGGCACATCCCGGCTTGGAAGCCCAGATCCCGAAATTCAAGACTCGCGAAGTCGCCGGGATGGCCCTCTGGCGCATTGCACCCGACGGCTCGGTCCGTACCGTGTCCTCATGTCCCGCGCCAACACCAAGCCCGCCCTCTGGAAACGCCTGCTCCGCTGGTTGGCGGCCTCGGTGGTCATCCTGGTCGCGGTCGTGCTCGTCCGGTTCCTCTGGGTCACCCGCGATCGTCAACCCGGATACTCGGTCGAACTGCACCACCCGCATCCCGCAGCACCCGGAGAGACTGGACCGCTGAAGGCCGGTTTCGGCCGGCGCGACCTCAACCCCGACCTCGGCAATCCGGCCGAGCCCGTGTGGATGGCCGGCTTCAGCCAAGGCCGCTCGGCCACCAACATCCACGACAACCTCGAGGCGGTCAGCGTGGTGATCGACAACGGTCGGCGGCGGATCGCCCTGGTGTCGATCGACGCCATCGGGTTCTTCCATGACGATGTCGTGGCGGTGCGCCAGCGGATCGCCGCCGATCTCAAGATCGACTACACGGTGGTCTGCTCGACCCACAACCATTCGACCCCCGACCTGCTGGGGCTCTGGGGCCCCGACCCCCTCCATTCCGGGGTCAACCCACGCTATCGCGAGCAGGTCATCGCCGCCTGCGTCGGCGTGGTCGAGGATGCGGTGAAGGCCCTGCAACCGGCCCGCATGGCGGCGCATGAATTGACGGTGTCGCCCGCGGGCCTCGTGGCCGACACCCGAAAGCCCGAGGTGTACGACCCGGATGTGCGGGTCCTGCACTTCGTGGATGCGACCGAGGGCAAGACCCTAGGAACCCTGGTGGGCTGGGCCAACCACCCCGAGACGCCCTGGTCCAGCAATCGCGACATCACGGCCGATTTCCCGGGCATCATCCGCGAGTCCCTCGAGAAGGGCATCCGCTACGGCGGCACCGTGCACCGGCCGGGCCTTGGCGGAATCCATGTGTATGTGAACGGCGCGGTGGGCGGCCTCATGACCACGCACCCCTCGGTGACCGTGCACGACCCGTTCCTGAAGACCGATTTCAAGGAACCCTCGCACGACAAGACCCGGGCGGTGGGCAACCAGATCGCCTCGCGCATCCTCGACCGGATCGCCTCGGCCAAGGACCCGGGCGTGGCGACGGTCCCCATCGGCATCGAGGCCCGCACCCTCGACCTGCCGCTGCGCAACCCGGGCTTCATGGCGGCCTCGCTGCTCGGCCTGCTGGAACGGGGCCACAGCCGTTGGCTGCACTTCCGGACCGAGGTGGGCGTCCTGCGGCTCGGCGACGTCTCCATGGCGTGCATCCCCGGCGAGGTGTACCCGGAGATCGTGAATGGCGGCATCGTGCGGGCCCCGGGAGGCGACTTCGACATCGAGCCGCTCGAGGTGCCCCCGCTGCGCGAACTGATGCCCGGACGGGTGAAGTTCGTGCTCGGCCTGGCCAACGACGAGATCGGCTACATCCTGCCCAAGTCGGAGTGGGACACCGAACCGCCCCACCTCTTCGGGGCCAAGGGGGCTCCCTATGGCGAGGTGAACTCGGTGGGGCCCGACACGGCGTGGATCCTGCACCAGGCGCTTCGCCGGCAGTGCGAGGCCCTGAAGTAGCCCCCCCCGGATATCCGCCTCCGCCCACCTGCACCGGCACCGTCGTCCGACAGCGTCGCCGCGCAGGCTTCCTTCTTCCCTCCGTCTGAACGGCACCGGCGACGCATCGGGGCTTGAGATGGGCGGTGAGGTCTGGGTTGATTGGGCCATCCCTCCATGAGTGCGACCCCAGAAGCCACCGGGTTCCGAGACCTGACCTCCCACCAGAAGAAGTCGGGCCTGGCCGCATGGCTCGGCTGGATGTTCGACGGGCTCGACATGCACCTGTACACGCTGGTCGCCACCCCGTTCGTGGCTCAGCTGCTGATGCTGCCCCGCACCGACAAGCAGGTCGGGGAAAAGGGAGCCCTGATCAACGCCGCCTTCCTCATCGGCTGGGCGCTCGGCGGGGCCTTCTTCGGACGCGTGGGCGACCTGATGGGCCGCAGCCGGGCCCTGTGCCTGACCATCCTCTGCTACGCCGGCTTCACCGGTCTCTCGGCCATCGCCACCGAGTGGTGGCATCTGTTGATCTTCCGCTTCCTCTCGGCCCTCGGCATCGGCGGAGAGTGGGCCGTGGGCGCCTCGCTGCTGTCGGAGACCTGGCCCAAACGCTGGCGCCCGTGGATCGCCGCGACCCTCCAGACCGCCGTGAACCTCGGGGTGCTCCTGGCCTGTTTCTTCGGGTACCTCTTCGAGAGCACCGAACCGCGCTACCTGTTCCTCGTGGGCGTGTTGCCGGCCCTGATCGTCCTGTGGATCCGCCGGGCCGTGCCCGAGACGGAGGAATGGCATGCGGCCCGCAAGGGCTCCGAAAACCCTCCGGGTCTGGCCGATCTCTTCCGGGGATCGGTGGCCCGGACCACCTGGATCGTGCTGATGATCTGCGGGGTTTCCCTCACGGCCCATTGGACCTTCATGTTCTGGCAGCAGAAGTACATCCGCGACCTGCCGGAGGTGCGCGACCTGACCTCGGCCGGCCAGAACCGGGCCGCCGTGGTCGCCCTGATGGTCCTGATGGCCGGCTCCATCGTGGGCAACTACGCGGCCGCCGCCGTGGCCCGGGCCATCGGCTACCGTAAGGCCGTGGCGTCGTTCTGCCTGGTGTATGGGGCCTCGATGGGACTGACCTTCCTCGAACCCCGCGCCCATGGCACCGTGCTGGGTTCCTTCTTCGTGATCGGCATCTGCCAGGGCGTCTTCGGCCTCTTCACCATGTGCCTCCCGCCACTCTTCCCCACCCTGCTCCGCACGACCGGTGCGGGTTTCTGCTACAATTTCGGGCGACTGGTCGCGGCCGGCGGAACGGTGTTCTTCGGCCTGTTCACCAAGGTGGGCGATGTCCGCCAGGCCCTGCTCTACGCGGCCATCCTCTTCGTGCCGGCCGCCGGAATCGCCTGCTGGCTGCCCGAGCCGGAGGATTGATCGGACAAGGGGCGCCCGGGCGGGCCGCGGCCCTGGCCTCAGAGCGGTGAGTCGGGGTGCTTGCGATCCATCTGCTTCGGTCGACGATCAACGGTGTCGGCCGGGATCTTGTCGGCGAACTGGCCGGTGTCGCCCAATTCGGCCTGAAGGCGAAGGATGCGGGCCTTGAGGTCGGCCATCACCGCCTGCGAGGCCGGGTCGCCGGCGAGGTTCTTCATCTCGTCGGGATCGCGGACGAGGTCGAAGAGTTCCCATTGGTCGATCTTCCAGTAGTGGATGAGCTTGTGGTTGGCCGTGCGGACGCCGTAGTGGGCCCTGGTGTTGTGATGGCCCGGGTCGTGGTAGTAGCGGTAGTAAACCTCCTGGCGCCAACCGGCCGGCGGCTGGCCCTCGAAGAGCGGCCGCAGGCTGCGACCGTGCATGTCGGCCGGGATCGGGGCCCCCGCCAGGTCGAGGAACGTGGGTGCGAAATCGCAGTTCACCGCCAGGGCCTCGCTGACGGTCCCCGGTCGGATGCGGCCCGGCCACCGCATCAGGAAAGGCATGCGGAACGACGGTTCGTACATGAAGCGCTTGTCGTACATCCGGTGGTCGCCGAGGAAGAATCCCTGGTCGCTGGTGTAGATGACCACCGTGTTGTCCTTCAGCCCATTAGCATCCAGCCAGTCCAGCAACCGACCCACGCTGTCGTCCACGCTCTGCACGCAGCCGAGGTAGTCCTGCAGGTAGCGGTTGTATTTCCAGCGGTCGAGGTCGTCCCCGCGCAGGACCCGGTCCTGGCCGTTCTCACGGACGGTCACCTCGGTCGGCACCTGCCCCAACCAGCGCTGGCGCTCCTGCCCGGCCAAGCCCTCGGGCGGAACCATCTTGAGGTCGTGCCGAGTCAGGTTCTTGAAGACCGTCTGGTGGTTCTGCCTGAGCGCATCCGCGCGGCCCTCGTAGGTGTCGCGGAAGGTCGGGGGTTCCGGAAACTCCCGGCCGGCGAACTCCCGTCGGTACTTCTCGGAGGGCGTCCACTCACGGTGTGGTGCCTTGTGATGGCACATGAGGAAGAACGGCTTGTCTTTGGGCCGGTTCCGGAGCCGGTCGAGGGTCAGGTCGGTGATGACGTCGGTGACGTAACCTTTGTAGATGCGGTGGCCGGTCCGGTCGTAGAGGACGGGGTCGTTGTAGCGCCCCTGCCCGGGGAGGATGTTCCAGTCGTCGAAGCCTTGGGGATCGGAGCCCAGGTGCCACTTGCCGAGCATGGCCGTGTAGTAGCCCGCCTGTTGCAGGCGGTGGGCCACCGTGGTCTTGGACGGATCCAGGTCGTTGAACACGGGAACCCCGTTGCGATGGCTGTACTGGCCCGTGAGCAGGGTGGCCCGGCTGGGGGTGCAGATGGAGTTTCCGGCGAAGCAGCGGTCCAGACGCAGCCCCTGGGCGGCGAGTCGATCGAGATTTGGGGTCCGGTTGATCCGACTGCCATACGCGGAGATCGCGTGGGCGGCGTGATCATCGGTCATGATGAACAGGATGTTCGGGCGGTCGTCGGCCCTCAGGGACAGCACCGACACGGCGGCCAGGACCAGGAAACTCACGGCGGCGGGGAGCGTCATTCCTGACAGGCTGCCATGCGGGCTCGACCGGAGGGAAGCCCCGGTGCATCTGGCGGCGGCGGGTGAGGGCACCAACGGGTAACGGTTAGTTCTGGCGCACGGCGCGGCAACAGCCCGTGACGGCCCTCGCCTGCCGGACGTCCCGTGACCGACGGCTCAGGCCGGCACGGGCAACCCCAGCCGCTGGGCCACCTCGCCCGCCAGGACCTCGTAGGCGGCGGCCCCGGCGCTGTAGGGATCATACGCCATGATGGGCTTGCCGTGGCTCGGAGCCTCGGCCAGGCGCGTGCTGCGCGGGATGACCGTGTCGAAGACCCTGTCGCCGAAATGCTGGCGCACCTCGGCCACCACGCTCTGGCCCAGGCGGGTCCGGGCGTCGAGCAGGGTCATCACCACCCCGAGGATCTCCAGGCCGGGATTCACCCCGTTGTCCCGGACCTGGTTGATGACGCGGGTCAGCATGGCGATGCCCTCGAGGGCGTAGTACTCGCACTGGAGCGGCACGACGAGCTTGTCGGCCGCGGCGAAGGAATTGAGCGTCATGATGCCCAGCGACGGGGCGCAATCGAGCAGGATGACCTGGAATCGCCCGGAGTCCTTGATGGGCTGGAGCACCTTGCGGAGCCGCAGGATCGAATCCTCAACCCTCGCCAGCTCGACCTCGATCCCGCAGAGGTCCAACTCGCTGCCGATCACCGACAGGTTCGGGTAGGCCGTGGGCCGGATGCGGTCCTCGAGGCTGCCCAGCCCGAGCAGCGGCCGGTACACGCTGCCCCCCTCGGCCTTGTCCAGGCCCAGGCCGCTGGTGGCGTTGGCCTGCGAATCGAGGTCGATCAACAGCACCGGATGACCCCGCATCGCCAGGCCGGCGGCGAGATTGATGCTCGTGGTTGTCTTGCCCACGCCCCCCTTCTGGTTGGCGATGGCGATGACCGGTGCAGACATGATGAGGGTGACTCTCGCGCCGGAGCGACGGCGGGCGCAACGCGGAAGAATCGACGCCCAGGAATCCAACCCCGCCGGAAACGGCCTCAGTGGCCGGCCCGCTGGAACCCCGGGGCGGCCGGCGGGAAGCCCCGCCGCTCGGGCACCCGCGGACGGACCCCGCGCAGGGGGAGATTCCAGGTCTCGCACCCCCCCCGGCCCGGGAGCCCGGGGGGACGGCGGCGAAGCCGGATCTGCTCCGCCGCGACCACCCATTCGCGCCCCTCGCGCTCCACGAGGCGACGGCCACCGTCCACACGGCGCACCACCCGGACCTGGAACCCCTCGCTCAGCCCGTCGGGCAGGATGCCGCCCCAGGGGACCAGTTCCACCACCTCGCCGCGCTCCTCCTCGAATCGATCATGGATCTTCATGGCGGACAGCCTGGCGCCCCCCATCCGACAAAGGGTGTCCAAGGGTCCTGATTTTCGTCCGTCACGCGAACGTCACGCCCTGCGGGCCATGGTTTCGGCCAAAGGCCGCCGATTCGGCTTGAACCCGGACCCGGCCGGCCGCATGAAGCATCCCCGTGCTGGACAGCGCATCGGACCTGATCGTCGCAAAGCCCAAGGGCCCCGCGAAATCCCCCCGCAAACCCCGGGGCAATGCCACGACGGTCTCCCCGGCTCCCGGGAGCGAGCCGGACGTGCCGCGGATCAAGAACTACGTGCTCGACACCAACGTCCTGCTGCACGACCCGAACGCGCTGCTGAACTTCCAGGACAACCACGTCCTCATCCCCATCGAGGTGCTAGAGGAGGTGGACAAGTTCAAGCGCGAGACCAGCGAGCGTGGCCAGAACGCCCGGACCGTCTCCCGCCGCCTCGACGCCCTCCGCCTCCAGGGCAATCTCAACAAGGGGGTCGCCCTCGCCACCGGGGGTCGCCTGCAGATCATCTTCCTGGCGGCCGCCTCCTCGGGACCGGCGCGGGACGTCATCGCCGGCGGCAGCATGGACAACCGGATCCTCGCCCAGGCGCTGTCCATCCAGGCGCAGCAACGGTCCCGCCCGACCATCCTGGTCACCAAGGACATCAACCTGCGCCTCAAGGCCGACGTCTATGGGCTGCCCGCCGAGGACTACGAGACCGACCAGGTCAACCTGAAGGACCTGTACACCGGGATGTTCGAGCTGGCGATGCCGGCGGCGGCCATCGCCGGGCTGAAGCTCAACGGCGAGCTTCCCCTGCCGGCCGGTCGGGTGCGCTTCGCCAACGAGTACTGCACCCTCGCCGAGGAGGGAAACCCCAAGCGGACCGTGCTGTGCAAGGTGGACGCCAGCGGGACGAAGCTCGTGCCGCTGCAGGACTGCCAGAACGTCTGGGGCATCCGGCCGAAGAACCGGGAGCAGCACTTCGCCCTCGACGCGCTGCTCGACGAGCGGGTCCGCCTCGTGACCCTGATGGGCAAGGCCGGCACCGGCAAGACGCTCCTGGCGCTGGCGGCCGGCCTCAAGCGGACGGTCAACGACCGCGAGTTCCGCCGCCTCGTGGTCGCCCGACCGACCATCTCGATGGGCAAGGAGCTGGGCTTCCTACCCGGCTCCCTCGACGAGAAGCTCTCGCCCTGGATGCAACCCATCCACGACGCCCTCGAGATGCTGGGCGACCTGAACATGGGCCATGAACACCGCCGGACCGCCGACATGCTCCGAAGCGGCACGATCGTGGTGGAGGCGTTGAGCTATATCCGGGGTCGCAGCATCGCCCACCAGTTCATGATCGTCGACGAGGCGCAGAACCTGACTCCGCTGGAGGCCAAGACCATCCTGACGCGGGTCGGCCACGGAACCAAGATCGTGCTGACGGGCGACCCCTACCAGATCGACAACCCCTACGTCGACGTGGCGTCGAACGGGTTCAACTACGTGATCAGCCGCTTCAAGGAGCAGGCGCTGGCCGCGCATGTCGAACTCCAGCGGGGAGAGCGCAGCGAGCTGGCCGAACTCGCCGCGAACATCCTCTGAACCGGATCCGGCGGCGGCCGTGGCCGCCGCCGCGTCACAGGGCGAAGGCGCTGATCCCCACGAGGGTCCCCGCCGCGCCGAGCCCGAGGCCGATGCACCAGAACAGGCGCCAACGGGACAGGATGGCCACCGAGCAGATCACGACCGCGATCTGCAGGACCAGGGCGCCCTGGTCACACCGGCCGTTGATCCGTCCATGGGCGGCCGCGGCCGCCTCGAACTGCTCGGCTTCCTTCTTGATGTCTCCCTTCTCCGAGCCGTGGCGCACGACCGAGGCGGCCGCCTTCTCCATCGACTCGGAAAGCGCCCTCCGGCGGTAGACCGATTCGGGATCCACCGTCCCCGACTCCGGCTCGGCGGGCCTCAGGTGCGAGAGGATCTCCAACTCGGTCTCATAGAGGTCCTGTTTGATGCTCTTCGACTGGTAATAGCCCCAACGATTGGCCGCCTCGCTGGTCCTGAGGATGGCGTCGGTCTTGGCATTGTCGCCCTTGTTTTCAATCACCGCGAGGACGACCGCCAAGAGAGCGATGGTGATGGCCACCTGTTTGCTGAAGGGATCGTTGGCTTCGGGGATCTCCAAAGTCTCTGCCATGGAAACAAGGATTGGGCGACCGAGCGTTGAAGGACGACACGGGTCAATCGGACCCGTGCCCGGAATCTTGGGAACCCATGACACGAGGCCACCATGGACCTACGTCGGACGCAGGGCGCCTCGTCAAGGCGTCGGCACGAAAAAAGTCGGGATGGCCACGCCTGGGTCGGACCCACTGCGAAGTCAACCCACCCGGGCCCCGGGGTGACGGTCACGACCATGAAAAAAGCCGTGCCCCGGGGATCCCGAAGATCCCGGGGCACGGGCTGAAAAAAACGGCATCCGAAGGAAACCTCCGCAACGGCTGGTCAGTAACGGTCGCCGCCGCCGCGATCCCCGCGCCAGCCGCCGCCACCAACGCCTCGGTCGCCGCCGCGGTCACCGCGCCAGCCACCGCCACCACCGCCACCGCCACGGTAGCCACCACCACCCCCGCCGCCACCACCTCGGTAGCCGCCACCGCCGCCACCGCCACCACCGCGGTAGCCGCCACCGCCGCCGCCACCGGGCGGGCGCTCCTCGCGGGGACGGGCGATGTTGACGGTCAGCGCACGGCCGCCCAGGTCCTTGCCGTGGAACATCTCCACGGCGCGGTTGGCCTCATCGGGAGTGGAAAACTCCACGAAGGCGAAACCGCGGGACTTGCCGGTCACCCGGTCGAGCATCAGGTTCACATTGGTGACCACACCGGCCGCCGAAAAGTGATCCTGGAGGTCACGTTCCTGCGTCTGGTAGGACAGGTTTCCCACAAACAAACGGGAATTGTTATCCATACGACTTTTGGCCGCTCTTCAACCGAGTGAGGGAAACTGCACCAGCAGACTTCAATTGCGGGGAATGGACTAACGCTACCTCCACAAACCGTCAACGTGACGCCGACACTTCATGTTCCAAACGGACGAACGAGTGATAACAAACCTCGGAAGATGGTCAAATGCATAATAGTATTACATTCCGGTGGCGGATTCTTCATGAATAGGGACACCGATCCGGGACTGGATGGACTCCCTGGAGATGGATCGCCCGGCGGGGCTTGCCTTGGATGACGACCTTTCCCGACTCTCCGAAGCCGACCCGAATCCCCCCCACCCTCCGTCCCAACGCTCGTCATGATCCCCCTGCACACCCTCCGCGCCGGCGTCATCGGCACCGGCTTCATCGGTCCCGTTCACATCGAGGCCCTCAAGCGCCTCGGGGTCCAGGTCACGGCCGTCTGCGGATCGACCGCCTCGGCCCGCGACTGCGCCGCCCGGTGGGGGATCCCCGACGTGTACGGCGACCATGACGCGGAGGCACTGGTCCGCTCACCGCAGGTGGACGTTGTGCATATCACCTCGCCCAACAAGGTGCACGTGGCGCAGGCGCTGCAGGCCCTCAAGGCCGGCAAGCACGTGGTGTGCGAGAAGCCGTTGGGCATGGATTCCAAGGAGACGGCCCGCGTGGTCGCGGCCGTGAGGAAACCCGCCGCCCCCGTGTTCGCCGTGAACTACATGTGCCGGTTCTTCCCGGCGGTCCTGCAGATGCGGGCCATGGTCGCCCGCGGCGATCTCGGCCGGGTCATCCATGTGCAGGGGCACTTCTTTCAGGACTGGCTGTTGCACGACACCGACTTCAACTGGCGTCTGCTCGCCTCGGAGGGGGGCAAACTGCGGGCGGTCGGCGACATCGGCACCCATTGGATCGACGCCGTCTCGTTCATCCTCGGAAGCCGGGCCGAACGGGTCTTCGCCCACCTCGAGACCTTCCACAAGACCCGGTACCGGCCCCGGGGGCCGATCCAGACCTTCGCCAAGGCGGGCCCGGATTCCCGGATTCCCTACACGGTCGACACCGAGGATTTCGGCAGCCTGCTGCTGCGCTTCGGACGGTCCGACCACGGGTTCGCCGACGGCGTGCACGCCAACGCGTCGATCTCGCAGGTGGCCGCCGGGTGGAAGTGCAGCCTGTCCCTGGGCATCTACGGCACCCGGGGCAGCGTCCGCTGGGACTTCCAGCAGCCCAACGAGATCCTCGTCGGCCGGCGCGACGGGCCGAACGAGATCCTCCAGCGGGGCACTCCGGGCTTCCTGGAGGACGTGGCCGGGTTCACCGACACGCCGGGCGGACATCCCGAGGGCTTCCCCGACAGCCACAAGATGCACTACCGGGCCGTCTACGGGCACATCGCCAGCGGACGCAAGACGCCCGTGCTCTTCGCCACGGCCGAGGACGGCCACCACGAGGTGCGCTTGTGCGAGGCGGTGCTGCGCTCCAGCCGCTCAGGGCGCTGGGTTCGGATCTGACGGGGTCGACGGAACGGGAGCCGGGGCCGGCCCGGCGGGGGCGGACGGCTCGTCGGAGGCCGACGCCGGCACGGCCCTCTTCCAGATCGGCACCACCCGCTTCATCTCGTCGATGAGCCACTGGCAGGCCTCGAAGGCCTCGGCGCGATGGGCTGCGACCACCTCGACCCAGAGCGAAGCCTCGCCCACCGCCACCCGGCCGATCCGGTGGACCAGACGCACCGATTCGATCGTCCCCCGCCCGGCCAACCGGTCGAAGAGCCGGTGGAACTGGTACTCGGCCATGGGGACGAAGCAGGTGTAGTCGAGGGCGGCAAGGGACGCATCCCCCTCCCGGCCCCGGACCACGCCGGAGAACGCCACGACCGCGCCCATGCCTGCCGACAGGCTGCGGACGGCGATCAGGGCCGCCTCGTCGATCGGGTCGGTGGTGATGAGGAGGGATCGTTTCATCCGCCTTGGACCGGTGGGAAGAGGGAGACCCGATCGCCCGCCGACAGCACGTGGGTGTCGTCCTGGTACTCGACCCCGACGGCGACCAGGGTGGAGCGCCTCAGGCCCGCCAGGGCCGGGTGGTCGACGTAGACCCGCTCCAGCAACGCCCCCACCGTGGCGCCCTGGGGCAGCTCGACCGAGGTCTCGGGACGGCCGGCCAACTCGGCGAAATACGACCAGAACGTCACGGGGATGGTCATGCGGCGGATTTCCGTGCGGACGCCGGGCCCGGCTTCGGGGCCGGCTTCGGGGCGTACACCTCGGGCTTGAGCACCCCCACGAAGGGCAGGTTGCGGTAGCGCTCCGCGAAATCCAGGCCGTAGCCCACGACGAACAGGTTGGGGATGCGGAAGCCCACGTAGTCGGCCTCGAAGCTGCCCACCCGCCGGTCCTTCTTGTCCAGCAGCACGCAGGTGCGGATGGAGGCCGGCTTCAATGCCGAGATCTTCTCGGTCACCGCCCGCAGGGTCTTGCCCGTGTCGAGGATGTCGTCGACGACCAGCACATGGGCCCCGCAGACGTCGAGCTTGAGTTCCTTGTTGAACACGAGGTTGCCGGACTCGGTTCCCAGGCCATAGCTCGAGACACCGAGGAAATCGACCCGCAACGGGAAGGGCAACCGGCGCAGGAGGTCGGCCAGGAACAGCACCGTGCCGCTCAGCAGCGAGACCACCAGGACGTCCTTGCCGGCGTAGTCGCGGGCGATGGCCCGGCCCATCAGGGCGATGCGCCGCTGCAGATCGGCTTCCGGGATGAGCACGCCCGCCAGGTCGGGACGCTGGCTGGCCGGGATGCGGCGGGTGAGCTTCTCGGCAAGGGGAGGCTTGGACAGGGGCATGGGAAGGGGCCTGGGTTCGGTTGGGTCGGACGGGACGGCCGATTCCAGGTGGGGAGCGTCGACCGGCGCTGGGTCGGGCGCCACGCAGTCTCTGCCACAGCCCAGGCCCGGTGTCCAATGCGACCTCGGGTTCGCCGGCCATTGAGTTCGACCGCCGCGCTGGGCGGAGGCCATCCCACCCTCGGTGGGACGCGTCACGGCGGCATCGGAACCACTCCCGCCGACCCGATCAGATGTGGCGCGAATCGTCGGCGTCCTTGGCCTGGTAGCCGGAGTCCTGCCGCTTGAGGTTCACCTCGTTCTTCTTGACGTAGGCGGCGAACACGTCGTCGGCGCTCATGCCGAGCACCTGGGCCATGCTGATGAGGAAGTGCAGGCAATCCACCACCTCGACCCGGGCATTCTGCTCGTCGAACTTCTGGTACTTGGCCCACCACTTCCAGGGCACGCTGTCGGTCAATTCGGCCAGTTCCTGGGAGAGGGCCCTGGTGTAGTTGAGGATCCACTGGGTCTTCTCGGCCTCGGTCATCGCGTCGGTGTGGACGCCGATGCGGGCGTTGAGGGCCTTCTGCATGCGGAAGAGTTCGCGCCACTGGTCGGGTGTCTCCATGGGGCCTCGAGGGTCGCGGTGGTCCGGTGCGGGCGGAAGCGCAAAATCCGCCAATTCCACGATCCCCAGCGCGGTCGACCCGCCCCGGTCCGGGCCCGTCGAAGCGGCCCTCATCCGGCCCCTCATTCCGGGGCAGACAACCTGGTCCGGGTGCGATTCCATCGGGGTCTCCGGGCATGAACCGCAGCACCACGCCATTGCAGCAGGAGACCGAGACGCTCCTGGCCCGCCACGAGCGGGAGCCCGAACACCCACGCCAGGTGGCCCGGCTGGCGCTGGAGCTGCACGACGCGCTTCGACCCATCCATGGGCAGGGAGCGCACGAACGCGGACTCCTCGAATGCGCCGCCCTGCTCCACGACATCGGTTGGTCGGTCAGCGGGCCGGACGGCAAGGGCCATCACAAGGCCTCGGCGCGGATGATACGGGAATCGACCTGGGAGTCGCTGAGTCCCGTCGAGGTGCGCTGCGTGGCGGCCGTGGCCCGGTACCATCGCAAGGCCCTGCCCGACCCGGACCACGAAGACCTCCAGGGCCTGCCGGCGGGCGACCAGGCCAGAGTCGCCTGGATGGCCGCCTGCCTGCGGACGGCCGATGGGCTGGATCGACGCCATCTCCGGGCGGTGGACTCGGTCTCGGCCCGCCCCGCAGGCGGGAGCATCGAACTCCAGGTGGTCGCGCGTGGCACCATCGACGAGGAACTTGCCGCCGCGGATCGGAAGTCGGACCTGCTGCGGCGGCTGCTGCCGGGGCCGTTGACCTTCCATCCCGTGCGCCCCGCCGATGCGACGCCATAGCCACCGCTCCCGCCTGCCATGACCGCCCCCCGGACCCCGCAGCGGCAGGACCTTTGCGCCCACTGCCAGGGTCCCCTGCCCCCGGGTTCCGACGCCGGGGATCCCGGGGTGGACCGCCGCTTCTGCTGCTACGGCTGCCGCCTGCTGGGCGAGCGCCCCCCGATGGATCCCGCCGACGGGGCCGACACCCCCGCCCGGGGCCGGGGTCTTTTCCGGATCGTGCTCGGCGCGGTGGCCGCCAGCCAAGCCATGCTGCTCGGGTTCGCCCTCAACCTGTCGGAGCCCGATGGGATCGTGCGTCACGCCCTGCACGGGATTCTCGTCGCCCTGACGCTCGGGGTGCTCGGGCTGCTGGGCCCCCCGCTGCTGCGGGCCGCCTGGGACTGCGCCTGCCGCCGGACCCTCGGGCTCGAGCTGCTCTTCCTTTCGAGCGTCCTCGGGGCCTTCGGGGCCTCCCTCCAGTCGACCCTGCGGGGCTCGGGGCCGGTCTACTACGAGGTCGTGGCGGTCCTGCTCACGGTGTACAGCGCCGGAAAGGCCCTGACGGCCCGGGCCCGGGAACAGGCGCTGGCGGAGACGCGACGGCTCGACGAGACGTTCTCGACCGCCCTGCGCATCGGACCGCCGGAGGGTCGCGTGCCCGTGCAGGAGATCGTCGCCGGCGACCTGGTGCGGGTCCTTCCCGGGGAGCCCATCCCGGTCGACGGCGTGGTGGTCCGGGGCGAGGGCTTCGTGCGCGAGACCCCGCTCACCGGTGAACCCGAGCCGGTGGTCCGGCGGGTGGGTGATGCGGTGATGGCCGGGGGCTTCAGCGTGGACGCCGAGTTGGTGGTGCGCAGCGGCGGCTCCGGCCAGACCCGCGGCCTCGACGCGCTCATCCGCCGCGTGAACGAGGCCCGGGCGACCCTGGGGACCAGCCAGGCGCAGGCGCAGGCCGACCGGTTGGCCCGGCTCTTCCTGCCCGTGGTGATCGCCACGGCCGTGGGCGCCTTCCTCTGGGCCGGTCTGCGGGGCGACTGGGCGGGCGGCCTCTTCAACGGACTGTCGGTGCTGCTGGTGGCCTGCCCGTGCGCGCTGGGCCTGGCGACGCCCCTGGGCCTGTGGCAGGGCATGGCCACCCTCGCGGCCCGCGGCCTCGTGGTCCGGGACGCCCGCGCCCTGGAGCGCCTGGCCTCGGTCACCCTCGCCGCCTTCGACAAGACCGGCACCCTCACCGAATCCCGCCTGAGCCTGGTGGACCTCGTGACCCGGGGCGACGCGGCCGACCGCCACCGATGGCTGGCGATCCTCGCGGCGGTCCAGGAGCGCAGCCACCACCCCATCGCCAGGGCCTTCCAGGGGCGGCTGACCGGGGGCGACCCGGAGCTCGGCCCGCGGCGCGTGGAGGCCTTCCAGGTGGTGCCGGGCCAGGGGATCCAGGCCAGCGTCACCATCGGATCCGGGCCGCCGAGGACCGTGCGGATCGGCCGGAGGGACTGGGCCTGGCAGTCCGGGGCCGATCCCGGCCTGGAGGAGCGGCTGCAGGGTCCCGGAAGCCGCGTCTGGGCCTCGGAGAATGGTTCCCCGGTGGCGGTGGGGCTGATCCGGGAGCGGCTCCGATCCTCTGTGGCGGCGACCCTCGAGGACCTCGAGCGGATGGGCGTGTCCGCGCGGGTGTTGTCGGGCGATCGCATCGACCGAGTCCGGGAAACGCTCGCCGGGGTCCTGAGCCTCGCCGACCAGGCGGACGACGACGGCGGGCGACAGCTAGACGGGGGCCTAGGACCTCTCGACAAGGCCGGGCAGGTGCGTCGCTGGCAGGCGGCGGGTCATCGGGTGCTCTTCGTCGGCGACGGCATCAACGATGCGGCCGCGCTGGCGGAGGCGCACGTCGGCATCGGGTTGCTCGAGGGCGCCCCGCTGGCGTCGGCCAGCGCCGAGGTCGTGCTGTGCGGGGACGACCTGCGGCAGATCCCGAAGGCCGTGTCCGTGGCACGCCGGGTGCGCGACTCCATCCAGGCCAACCTGCGCTTCGCCGTGGCCTACAACGGCCTGGGCATGGCGCTGGCCGCGACCGGCCACCTCCATCCGGTGGTCGCCGCCCTGCTGATGGGGGGCAGCAGCGCCGTCGTGGCGTGGCGGGCCTGGCGCGGAGGATCCTGCCATGCGGAGGAACCACCGCGGGTCGACGCCGGCCTCGACGCGCCGGACGATGGCCGAGCGGCCCCGCGACGCAGGGATCGCATGCGGACCGCGATCGCCTCGATCGTCCCCGCCGGCTTCGTGCTCCAGGTGCCGTGGCTCGTAGGCCTCGGAGGCCTGGGCCCGGGAGCGTCGGTGACGGTGGGCGGCATCGGACTGCTCGGGGCCTGGGCATCGACCCGGGTGGCGTCCCCGGACCCGACTGGAGACCGGCGCCGCCCCGGACCGTCCTTGCCCGCACCCAACCCCTCGACCCGGTGGGGCCCGATGGTCTGGGGCATGCTGGGTCCGGCGAATCTCGCCATGCTGGTGGGCTGGTGGGCCGACGCCGGGTTCGGGCCGGTGATGCGCGAGGGGGTGTGCCTCTGCTGCTCGGGCCACCGATTCTTCGGCTTCGGCGCCGGGGTCCCCTGGATGACCCTCGCCATGGTGGCCGCCGGCCTGCCCTTCATGCGCAACGCCATCCTGGCATGGCCCGGCCACCGGGCCCGACTGGCCGTCGGGGCGGCCCTGGCCCTCTCAATGGCGGGCGGCATGGACTGGGGAGCGACCCGTGCGCTGCGCTGGGCCGGCCCTGGGCATCCAGGCCAGTTCCTCATCGCCTACGCCGGAATGACCGCCGGCATGATGGCCGGGATGCTCTTCACCTGCGGCGTGCTGGAGGCCATGCGCCGCCGGGTCCGGTGAACGGCTCCCGGACGGAATCCCCCGGGACCGGAGCCCGCTGGCGGACTCCCGGACTCCGGTCGGCCCCCCTGTTGGCCGGGATTTGCCTCGGGCCCGGTTCCGGCGGATTCTCCGCGACCGTGACACCGTCGTCCGATGCCGCCCCCCGCCTGCGGAATCTCCGCCAGGCCCTGTTGGACCTGCACAAGGCCCTGCTGGACTCCGAGCGCGTCGGCTACGAGGCCACGGTAGGACCGATCGCCTCGCCCCACCACTTCCTGCGCCTGCTCTCGGGCGACCCGTGGTTCGCCTGGCTGCAACCGCTCTCGCGCCTGATCGTCACCCTCGACGAGACCCTGGACCGCCGCATCCCGCCCACCCCGGACGAGGCCTCCCACCTGCTCCAGCAGGTTCGCCAGATGCTCGTGGCCTCCGAAGAGGGCCACGGGTTTCCACGCAGCTATTTCGAGGCCCTGCAACGCGACCCCGACGTGGTGTTCGCGCACTCCCGGGTGGCCCTGCTGCTCCGCTGAGGGCCGCAAACGGACCGGCCGACGCATCGGGGATCGTCACGACCGATGCGAAGCCCCGGGCCTCAACGCGCCTCCTTCAATCGGGCCCGTACCAGTTCCGGCAGGTATTTGGGCGGCACCGAACCATGGGAGATCACGGCCTCGTGGTAGCGGCCCAGTTCGAAGTGCTCGCCGAGTTCCCGCTCGATCTCCTGCCGCAGGCGGTGATGGGCCATGCGGCCGACGAAATAGGTGCTGAGCTGGGTGCTGCTCTGCTTGGCACGGATCAGCTTCAGGCGGGCCTCGCCCTCCGACTGGAAGGCGCCCTCGACCATGAGCTTCATGGCCTGGTCGTCGGTCATGCGGGTGCAGTGCAACCGGTGGTCGAGGATGGCATTCACCACCGCCCGCAGGTAGAATTTGAGCTGCATCAACCGGACCCGCAGATCCCCGTCGGCATAGCCCTGGTCGAGCATCATCTGCTCGGTGTACACGGCCCACCCCTCGACGAAGGTGCCCGACTGGATCACCCGTCGGATGGGCGAGGTGGATCGGTTGGCATACTCCAACTGCACGTAGTGACCCGGATAGGCCTCGTGGATCGTCAGGATCTGGAGCATGTGCTGGTTGTATTCCTCGAGGAAGCTGCGCACCCGGTCGGCTCCCCAATCCGCCGGGGGCGGGCTGACCGCATAGAAGCTCACGGAGGCCGGATCCATCGGCGGCGCCGACTCCATGTAGGCCAGCGAGTTGCCCCGCTTGAACTCGGGCATCTCGATGACCTGGCAGCGGTCCGGTTCGGGCAACCGCAGGATGTCCCGTTCGCGGATGAAGGCCTTGATGCGATCGACCGACGCACGCGCGTCGGAGACCAGGGCTTCGGCGGCCCCGTGTTCCTGGCTCACGGCCTGGATGACCCGGGCCACCAACTGGCGGCGCCCGTCGTCATCGTCGGGCGGCAGCGGCTGGCGCGGGAAGTAGCGGCTCCACAACTGACGGGAGATGACCCGCAGCTCGCCGTTCACCCGGGCGAATTCCGACTCGGCGTCGGCCAGCACCTGGTCGGCGCCGACCCCGGCATCGAGCACCCACTCGAGTTTCTGGGCGAATCGCTTCCGCCCCAACCGCCATTGGCCCGTGGCCCGGAGCAGGAGCTCCTTCTCCAGGAACTCCTGATACCGTTTCAACCGGGCCGCCACGGGTGCGGCCGCCGCCTGGAGTTCGGCCCGCTGCGGCGTCTGGCCGGCCAGCTCGAAGATCTCGGACTCGTAGAACGCGGTCGCCCCCTTGTTCTGGCGGATCGCCGTCTCGAGGATGGACCGTGGTGGATGGCGCAGGGTCCGCTCCGCCTCGTCCAGGATGGCGGGGATCTTCCGCATGCGCGCGATGGCGTTCCGGAGGTTCTCCTCCTTGGGCCGCGTCGACTGGGCGAGCAGCGAATAGACGCTGTCGCTCACATAGCTGCCGTACACCCGGGGATCCTCCTCGAAGGGCCGCGTGTTCTCTCTCAGCCAGAGCGAGGCCTGGAGGTCGTGGCGGAGGATCTCGAAGTCGATCTGCCCATCGCGACTGAGCGCGCGATACTCCACCTCCTTGGGCAGCGCCTGGAGCGTGGCCCGAGTCTCCGCCACCCATCGCGCCCGGGAGGCCTTCGAGACATCCTCCAACTGGTCATCGAAGCGGTGGTCTCCCAACAGCGTGGCCGTCGTCGGCTCCAGTCGGAACGAGGCGTCGAGGCGCCGCTGGTAGAAGGCCCGAAGCGCCAAATCCGACGCCGATTCCGCGCCGAGGCCCACGGCGGGCGCGAGCGCCAACCACATCCCGACCGCCCACCTCAACGAGTGCCTCATCATCGGCCGATGGAATCGCATCGCCCGCCCGCAGGCCAAGCGCATTCCGACTGGTGGCCCCTGCCATCACCACCGACCAGGCCCATCGGCATCCTCTGCTGGATTTTCGGGCGCGTCCGCGACAGGTTCGGCCTCCACGCGATGCCCGCCACCGAATCCAATCCGCCCATCACCGGTTCCCCCAAGGGCGCCCCCGCGAAGGAGAACCTGCTGCTGAACCTGGCCTGCAACGTCTTCCTGCCGGGCCTCGTTCTCTCCAAGCTGAGCCAACCGCAGCGGCTCGGGCCGCTATGGGCCCTGGTCGCGGCCCTGGCCCTGCCCCTCGGATACGGCCTTTGGGACTGGATGAAGCGCCGACATTGGAACCTGTTCTCGACCCTGGGCATCGCCGGCACGCTGGCCACCGGAGGCATGTCCCTGGGCGGGCACTTCGGATGGTGGAAGGCGACGGCGCTATGGTTCGCCATCAAGGAGGCCTCCATCCCGCTGATCATCGGCCTGAGCATCCCGCTGACGCTGCGCTCGAAGACCCCGCTGGTGAAGACCCTGCTCTACAACGACCAGGTGCTGGAGACGGCCAAGGTTGCCGAGGCGCTGCGCCATCGAAATGCCGAGGGCGCGTTCGATCGGCTGCTCCGCGACTCGTCCTTGCTGCTGGCGGTCTCGTTCCTCCTGAGTTCCGCGCTCAATTTCTTCCTGGCGATGTGGCTCCTGAAGGCCGTGCCCAACTCCCCGGAGTGGAACGAGCAACTCGGCCGCATGAACTGGCTGAGTTGGCCCGTGATCGTCGTCCCGAGCATGGGCATGATGGTCTGGGCGCTGTTCCGGTTGCTCAACGGCATCCAACGGCTGACGGGGCTGCCCCCGGAGCAGTTGTTCCGGGGGCAGCACCCGCCCAAGCCCTGATCGCGGTCCACGGGTCCGACACAAGGCCCCTCAAGCCTGCCCCGCCGGTCCGGCCTGCCCCGACTCGAGTGCGGTGAACGCCAGGTCGCCTGCGGCATCGGCCGAAACGTTCACCGTGTCGCGCGGCTTGAAGTCGCCCGCCAGAAGCCGCTGGGCCAACGGATTGAGCAGCAGGTCCTGGATCGCCCGCTTGAGCAGACGGGCCCCGAACTGCGGATCGTAGCCTTCCTCGGCCAATCGCTTGCGGGCCGAGTCGGTCACCCGCAGGTGGATGTGCTGGCCCGCCACCCGCCGGATCACCTGATCCAACTGGATGTCCACGATGCGTCCCAGGTGGGACTCGTCGAGGCTGTGGAAGAGGATGGTGTCGTCCACCCGGTTCAGGAACTCCGGCCGGAAATGACGCCGCAGCTCGGCCAGCACCTTGTCCTGCATGGTCTGTCGGGCCGCCGGGGTGTTCTTTGCATCCAGGAAATACTCCTGGATGATGGACGACCCGATGTTGGAGGTCAGGATCACCACCGTGTTCTTGAAGTCCACAGTCCGGCCCTGGCCGTCGGTGAGACGCCCGTCGTCGAGCACCTGCAACAGCAGGTTGAACACATCGTGATGGGCCTTCTCGATCTCGTCGAAGAGCACCACCGAGTAGGGCCGGCGGCGCACCGCCTCGCTCAGCTGCCCGCCCTCCTCGTAGCCAACGTATCCGGGAGGCGCGCCCACCAGTCGGGCCACGGCGTGCTTCTCCATGTATTCGGACATGTCGATGCGCACCATGGCCTGGTCGTCATCGAAGAGGAACTCGGCCAAGGCCCGCGCCAACTCGGTCTTTCCGACGCCGGTGGGGCCCAGGAAGATGAAGGAACCGATCGGTCGGCCCGGATCGCCCAGCCCGGAGCGGGCCCGCCGCACCGCGTCGGCCACGGCCTTCACCGCCTCGGACTGGCCCACGACGCGGGCCGCCAGGCGCTCCTCCATGCGGACCAGCTTGGCCCGCTCGCCCTCCAGCATCCGCTGCACCGGGATGCCCGTCCACGCGGCCACCACCTTGGCGATGTCCTCCTCGGTCACCTCCTGGCGCAGGAGTGCGGCCGGTGCGCCTTCCTTGGGGGCCTGCTTCTCGACCGCCACGAGCTTCTGCTCCAGCCCCGGGATGCGCCCGTACTGGATCTCGGCCGCCTTGTTCAGGTCGCCCTTGCGACGCGCCTGCTCCAGCTCCTGGCGGGCCTGCTCCAACTGGCTCTGCAACAGGCTCACCGCATGGATGGCAGCCTTCTCGTTCTGCCACTGCGCCGACAGCGCCCCGGACTTCTCCTTCAGGTCGGCCAATTCGGCATCGAGCTTCTGCAGGCGCTCGCGGCTGGCCTCGTCCTTCTCCTTGGCCAGCGACGTGCGCTCGATCTGGAACTGCAGGATCTGGCGATCCAGGCGGTCCAGCTCGGTCGGCTTGGAATCGAGCTCCATCTTCAGGCGCGAGGCCGACTCGTCCACCAGGTCCACCGCCTTGTCGGGCAGGAACCGGTCGCTGATGTAGCGGTGCGAGAGGGTCGCCGCCGCCACCAGCGCGCTGTCCTGGATGCGCACGCCATGGTGGGTCTCGTAGCGCTCCTTGAGGCCGCGCAAGATCGCGATGGTGCTTTCCACCGAAGGCTCGGGCACCTGCACCGGCTGGAAGCGGCGCTCCAGCGCGGGGTCCCTCTCGATGTGCTTGCGGTACTCGTCGAGCGTGGTGGCCCCGATGCAGCGCAGTTCGCCGCGGGCCAGCTGCGGCTTGAGCATGTTCGCCGCGTCGGCTGCGCCCTCCGAGGCCCCCGCCCCCACGATGGTGTGCAACTCGTCGATGAAGAGGATGATCCGCCCCTCGGCCGCGGTGACCTCCTTGAGGAAGGCCTTGAGGCGGTCCTCGAACTCGCCCCGGTACTTGGCACCGGCGATCATCGCGCCGATGTCCATGGCGATGACCCGGCGGTCCTTGAGCGACTCGGGCACATCGCCATCGACGATGCGCTTGGCCAAGCCCTCGACGATCGCCGTCTTGCCCACGCCGGGTTCACCGATGAGCACCGGGTTGTTCTTGGTGCGCCGCGTCAGCACCTGCATCACGCGCCGGATCTCGTCGTCGCGGCCGATCACCGGATCGATCTTGCCCTTGCGCGCCAGGGCCGTGAGGTCCTTGCCGTACTTCTCCAGCGCCTGGAACTTGTCTTCCGGATTGGCATCCGACACCCGCTGGTTGCCGCGCACCGCCGTCAACGCTCTGAGCACCGCCTCGCGCTTGAGGCCCAGGCGGTCGGCGATGCGGCGAACACTGTCGCCTCCCTTCTCGAGCAGTCCCAGCAACAGGTGCTCGGTCGACACGTAGTCGTCCTTGAGCGACCTGGCCTCGGCCACCGCCGCCTTCAGGGCCGCCTGGAGGTCGTTCGACGGGTACGCATCGGCTCCGCCCTGCACCGTCGGCCGGCGGGTCAGTTCCGCCTCGAGGTCACGGACCCATCCGGCCGGATCGACCCCGGCGTTTTCCAACAGCGGAGGCACGATGCCGTCGGCTTGTGTTGCCAAGGCCAGAGCCAGGTGCTCGCTGTCGAACGCCGCATGGGAACGTTCCTGGGCCGTCGATTGGGCGCTCTGGAGGGCCTGCTGCGCCTTCTGGGTCAGTTTGTCGAGTGTCATGCCCCGACTGCCTGCATCGTCCGTGCCACCCGAAAACCGCCGATGCCGACCATGAAACAGGACGGACCGGGGCTTCCACCCCAATTCCGGCCTGGGATCCGCGACACGGCGGGACATCCCGACCCACCCGGGCGAGCAGGCTGTCCCAGCCTCCGCCGATCACTGCGCCGGACCGTAGCCCGCAGCCGGGGAACCGTCGTCCTGCAGCTTGCCGGTCGCCCAGAGCGTGCCGCGGGTGATCAGGTCGAGGTACACCGGATCCGACATGGTGTTGTTGTAGTGGCCCATGGTCGTGCCGAACACCCGGGCCTTGCCGTACTGGTGCACCCAGACGTTGGCCTCACCCTTCTTGGTCTCGTGGCTGTAGCCCACGGCCAGCGGAGTCGCCTCCTTCTCCACCTTCTCGATGATGTAGAGCTCCTCCTTCGGCGTCTGCCAGACCGCCGGGAAGCCCTTCATGACCGGATGCTCCGGCTTCACATTGGTCATCGGATAGGCGAAGTGCGACCCGTGCGAGCGACTCGTCACGCCCACGAAGCGGAACCACTCGTTGGTCGGTGCGCGGTAGCAGTGCATCGCGCAGTGGATCACCACCGCCGGGGTGCCGGCGCGGTGAGGGGCCACGATCCCCTCCAGCCAGGCCGGGTCCGTCTCGTCGGCGTAGCACTCGTTGTGCAGCACCACATCGTAGCCCGAGGCCCAGTCGGCCTTCTGGTAGGCGCTCACCTTGTGCTGGGTGCCGTCGGCTCCCTGGTCGCGCACCAGCGTGAACTCCACGTTCGCGCGCTTCGAGATCCCCTGCATCAGCGTCACCGCCTGCGCATCGTACTCATGGCAGCACCCGCCGGTGATGAGCAGCGCACGGAGCGGCCGCGGACGCGCACCGCCCTTGCGCTCGTAGCGCGCCACCAGGATGCCGCCGCCATCGCCCACCTTGAACGCCTTCGGCAAGTCGGCCGAATCCAGCGAATAGCAGGCCCTCCACCCGGTCGCCGTCTTCTCGACAATGGCCCGCACCCCGCGGCCCACGTTCTGCCCCTCTTCCTCGGTCACGGTCATGACCGGCGGTGTGGCTTTCCAATCCATCTCGAACTTCCCCTTGGCCACCATCTGCCCCCCCGCCTCCAGCGTGTACTTCCCACCCGAGATCGCAAACACCAGCGACTTGCGCGTCTCCTCGGGCAGCGGTCCCTGCTCCGTCTCCAGTTCGGCGAGGGACCAGGACCCTTCAAAATCGATGGCAGGTGCTGCGGCACGAAGCCACAGGGTGGAGAACAACAGGAGAAGTCGCGACACGGTTTTCATGGAAGACGCGCTGACGTTGAACCCGGAATCGCCCCCGGCCAAGCCGGTTTTGAGAGGAACCGGGATTGGATCTCGCGCAGCACCGAGCCCGCGGAGCCCACCCAAAACCGCAGCGGAGCGGGATCGGTCCGCGGCGAGCGTAGGAACGTCGACATCCTGCTCCCCCCCTCGCGCGATAGCGCGAACGTCCCGCTGGTCCCAACGTTCCCTGCGAGCGCGGACTGGTCCCGCGGAGCCCACCCACTCAACCGGCCACCTGCAGCGATCGGCCGCCGTGGACGAGGTAGAGGGCGGCCATGCGCACGGCCAAGCCGTTGGTCACCTGCTCGAGGATCACCGACTGCGGCCCGTCGGCGATGGCGCTGGCGATCTCCACGCCCCGGTTGATGGGGCCGGGATGCATGATGAGCGCGTCGGGCTTCACCAGGGCCATGCGCGCCGGATTCAGCCCGAAAAGCGCGGCATACTCGCCGGTGCTCGGGAACATCGACGCACGCTGCCGCTCGTGCTGGATGCGCAACAGATTGATGACATCGGCCCCCCGCAACGCCTCCTCGACGTTCCAGGTCACCCGCACGTTGGGAGCGAACGACTCGAAGGCCTTGGGCACCAGGGTCGGCGGACCGCACAAGGTCACATGAGCCCCAAGCTTGGTGAGCGCCCAGAGGTTCGAACGCGCCACCCGGCTGTAGAGGATGTCGCCCAGGATGGTCACGTTCAGCCCCTCAACCCGCCCCTTCTTCTCGCGGATGGTGAACACATCCAGCAACCCCTGGGTCGGATGCTCGTGGGCGCCATCGCCCGCATTGAGCACATGGGCCCCCAGGAACCGCGACAGGAAATGCGGCGCCCCGCTGGCCCCATGACGCAGGATGATGATGTCGGCGTTGAGCGCCTCGAGGTTCCGGGCCGTGTCCTTGAGCGTCTCGCCCTTCTTCAGCGAACTGGCCTCGGCCGAGAAATTGATCACATCCGCACTCAGGCGCAGCGCCGCCAATTCGAAGCTGATGCGCGTGCGCGTGCTCGGCTCGACGAAGAGGTTCACCACCGTCTTGCCGCGCAGCGCGGGCACCTTCTTGATGGACCGCTCGCCCACGGCCTTGAACTCCCGGGCCGTGTCGAGCAGGTGGACGATCTCCTCCGCCCGGAGGCTCTGCAGATCGAGCAGGTGTTTGCGATTCCAGGTCATGACGCGTGGGAAAGGGAAACCGCGGTGGCCGGCGTCTTCGAGGAGGCGGCGGGCGGTGACTCCCGCAGGAACACCCCGTCATCGGTCCCCTCGCCGCCGGCGGCGCAGCGGACCAGCACCGACTGGCACAACGTCGTGAACAACTCCTGCCCCACCACGTCGGGCCGTATGGGCAACTGCCGGTGGCCCCGGTCGATCACCACCGCCAACTGGACGCGGCTCGGTCGCCCGAACTCGTGGAGCGCGTCCATCGCCGCACGGATGGTGCGCCCGGTGAAGAAGACGTCGTCCACCAGCACGACCGTCCGGCCCTGGATGTCGCCCGGGATCTCGGTCGGGTGGACCGTCGGCGCCGCGCGCTGGTCGAGGTCGTCGCGGTAGAACGTCACGTCAAGGGAACCGCAGGCGACCGGGCGCCCCAGGATGCCCGCGAGGTCGGCGGCGAGGCGCCGGGCGACGGGCACCCCGCCCCGCTGGATTCCAACCAACACCGGCGTCCCGGTGCCCGGATTGGCGGCGGCGATCTCGCGGGCCATGCGCCCGAGGGTGCGCCGGAGGGCCGGGGCGTCGAGCAGCGGGGTGGTCATCGGGGAAGTGGAGGATGGGTGGGTCGCGTGCCGGCCTGAGACCTTGCCCCGGTCGGCCCCCGCGGGATTCGCCCCCTAGGAGACTGTGGATCCTGCGGGAGGCTCGGGAGGCTCTGGAGCGAGGCGGCCGGTCCGGGTCAGAAGGTGTTGGACGAGGTCCGCGAGCGCCGCCAACTGGAGCGATGCTTGGTGATCCAGTCGACCAGGGCCGCCTCGAACCCGATGTCGTGACCTGCCTTCTCCGACTCGATCCACTTGTGCTTCAGGATCTCCTCCTTCTCGGCGAGGAACTCCCGATACAATGAGGACCGGTGGAGGATCCCGTTTTCCGTTCCGGACGTGGGTAGGGAATGCGTCATGTGACGGATGGATGACCTATCCGCGACATCCTACCGGCGATCGCCGTCCTGTAAACGGGTTTTCCTCCCGCTGACGACGCGATCTGCACTATCCTTGGATCGTTGAAACGGATCCTCACCCTGATCGGCTTGATGGCGGGCCTTTGGGCCGGCTGCACCTCCTCCCCAAGCCACCCGGCCGGTTCCACGACCCTCACCCAGTCCCTGGGCGTCGCCGAGTCGTGGACCCTCACCCCGAGCGCGGCCCGCTTCGACGCCTCCGGGTTGGTTCGCCTGCCCGACGGCCGGTTGTTGACCGTCAACGACAAGGAGACGGGCCTGTTCGAGATCCGCTTTCCCAAGTCGGGCACCGAGGCCGTACTGGTGCCCTATGCGGGCCTGTCTCCGGCGCAGTTCGAGCCGCTGACCCCGGGCCGGGACCTGCCCTGGGATGTGGAGGGCATCGGCATCGACACCGACGGGGCCCTCTACCTCAGTGAGGAGCACCTGCGCTGGATTCTCCGCCAACCTGGCCCCGGCAAGCCGCTGGAGCGCCTGCCCATCGACTGGTCCCCGGCATCCCGCTGGTTCAGCAAGACCGACCGCAACGCTTCCTTCGAGGGCGTCGCCGTGGGCGACCGGTTCCTCTATGTGGCCAACGAGCGCGACACCGGCCGCATCCTCGAGGTCGATCGCAAGACCCTCCGGGTGGTGGGTGATTTCCAACCGCGTCCGCCCGGGGCCTCCGGCGACGACATCCACTACACCGACCTCTGCTGGTTTGGCGGCGAACTCTGGGCGCTGTGCCGGGAGCATCGGCGCATCCTGTGCATCGACCCGAAGACCCATGCCGTGCGCCTGTGCCTCAGCTACTTCTCCATCGAGATGGACCCGAAGTACGCCTACCAGCACCTGCTGCCGTACGGGTTCTTCGAGGGACTCAGCGTGGATGCCGACAACGTCTGGCTGCTGGTCGACAACAACGGCTACCCGCGCAAATCCAACCCGCAGGACGCCCGCCCGTTGCTGCTGCGCTGCCCTCGGCCTGACCGCCCGAAGCGGTAGGCTCGGGAACCATGGCCCCCCACCGCACCGTCACACCCCGCCGAAGCGGCGGTGCCGGCGGGCGTATTCCTCGAGGGCCTCGCACAGGTGTGCCTTGCGGAATTCGGGCCAGAGCGTCTGGGTGATGACGAACTCGGCGTAGCTGAGCTGCCAGAGCAGGAAGTTGCTGATGCGCATCTCCCCGCTGGTGCGGATCATCAGGTCGGGATCGGGCCAATGGCGGGTGTACAGGTGCTCCGACACCACCCGCTCGTTGATCTCGGCCGGGTCCAGCGCGCCCGACTTCACCTTCTCGGCGATGGCCCGCGTGGCTTCGATGAGCTCGGTGCGCCCCCCGTAGCTCAGGGCCAAAATGAGCGTCAGGCCATTGTTCTTGGCCAGGGCGGCGCGGGTCTTGGCCAACTGCTCCTGCACGGCCTCCGGGAGCTTCCATATCTGCCCGATGGCCTCGAGCCGAACGTTGTTGCGGTTCAGTTCCCCGATCTCGTTCTTCAGGAAGCGGGCCAAATACTTCATGAGCGTATCTACCTCATCCTTGGGACGGTTCCAGTTCTCCACCGAGAAGGCGTAGAGCGTGAGGTACTTGATGCCCAGTTCGCCGGCCGAGCGGACGATGGTGCGCACGGACTCCACGCCATTGCGGTGCCCTTCCACCCGCGGCAACCCGCGCTGCTTCGCCCACCGGCCGTTGCCGTCCATGATGACGGCCACGTGCGTCGGCAAGTTGGCCTGGGCTGCGGCGGACAGCTTGGGCTCGGCGCTCACGGAGGATTCCTCAGACGAAGAGGGTCTGCGCACGGGCCGGGCCAACACTGGCGATGGTCAGGCGCGCACCCGTCATCTGCGAGATGGCCAGCAGGTAGTTGCGGCAGTTCACCGGCAGGTCCTCCCAGCGGGTGGCCTGCTCGGTGGAGGTCTCCCAACCGGGGAAGGTCTCGTACACCGGCTCGCAGCGGGACAGCACCTCGTGGTCGGCCGGGAAATGACGCAGGGTCTGGCCATCGGCGCGGTAGGCCACGCACACCTGGAGGGTCTTCAGCGAATCCAGGCCATCGATGTTGGTGATGGCCAGTTCATCGATGCCGTTGACCATCGTGGCGTGGCGGGTGGCCACGGCGTCGAACCAGCCGCAGCGGCGGGCCCGTCCCGTGGTTGAGCCGAACTCGCGGCCCATGCCATGCAGCAGGTCGCTCACCTCGGCGCTCTCGGTCGGCAGCGGACCGCCGCCGACGCGGGTGGTGTAGGCCTTGAGCACGCCGATGACCTTGTCCATGCGGTTCGGCGGCACTCCCGACCCCGTGCAGGCGCCGCCCGACGTGGTGTTCGACGAGGTCACGAACGGATAGGTGCCGTGGTCGATGTCGAGGAAGGTGCCCTGGGCGCCCTCGAACAGGATGTTGCCACCCCGCTGGGTCACCTCATGCAGGTACACCACGGTGTTGATGACGAAGGGTCGCAGGCGATCGGCGGCGGCTGTGGACTCGGCCAGCACCTGATCGTAGTCGAGCGGAGTGCCGCCGAGGGACTGGATCACCGCGTTGTTCTCGGCCAGGCGCGCGCGCAGCAGCACCGGGAACCGCTCCCGGTGGACGAGGTCGAGCACGCGGAAACCCACGCGGGCCACCTTGTCGCCGTAGGTCGGGCCGATGCCGCGCTTGGTGGTGCCGATCTTGTGGTCGCCCTTCTGGGCCTCGCGGGCCCCGTCGAGCTCGCGGTGCCACGGGAACACCACGTGCGCCGTCTCGGAGATGCGGAAATTGTCGGGCGTCACCGACACGCCCAGCTTGGCCAGGCCGTCGAGTTCCTTCACCAGGCCCACGGGGTCCATGACCACGCCGTTGCCGATCACGCACACCTTGTCGGGCCGGAGGATGCCGCTGGGGATCAGGTGCAGGACGTACTTGTCCTTGCCCACGAAGACCGTGTGGCCCGCGTTGTTGCCACCTTGCGTGCGGACCACGACCTCCGACTGCTCGGTCAGCACGTCGATGATCTTGCCCTTGCCTTCGTCGCCCCACTGGGCGCCGACGAGAATCACATTTGCCATGGATGAACGCCCACCGTGGACAGCAAAAAGCCCCGACTGAGGTACGTCAGGGCCCACGTTCCGGTGACAGCCAAGTCACCGTAGGCAGACCGATCCACCCGGTCAACGATGCTCGGAGGCTCACGGCGGGCTGGCCGGGCGGAGGGCTTCGGCGGGGGGTGCGGCGTCGGGGTGGCGGATGTCGCGGGCCTCGTACAGGTACACCGCCTCCTCGGCGATGTTCTTGGCGTGGTCGGCGATGCGCTCGAGGGCCTTGCTGATGGTCATCAGGTGCAGGCATCGGCCGATGCGCGCGGGATCGCCGGTCATCAGGTCGGTCAACTCCCGGTGGAGGGCGCGGTTCAGGGCGTCGACGTCCTTGTCCCGTGGGACGACGGCCCGGGCCTTGGCCGTGTCGCCGTGGACGAAGGCATCCAGGGCGTCGCGGAGCATCTCGGCGGCCATGCGGGACATCCTGGGGATGTCCTCGTAGGGCTTGAGCTGCGGTTCACGGCCCAGCTTCAGGGCCCGGCGGGCGATGGTGGTGGACTCGTCGCCGATGCGCTCCAGATCCCGGGTCACCTTGATGGCGACCGTGATGAGCCGCAGTTGGCCCGCCAGGGGCGCCTTCGTCAGCAGCGCCACGGCGGCCGCGTCGAGTTCCATCTCGAGTTGGTCCAGCGGCTCGTCGCCGTCGGCCACACGGCGGGCCAGTTCATCATCGCGTTCGACCAGCGCTCGGACCGCCCTCACGACCAGGCTCTCGGCCATCGCCGCCATGCGCAGCAACTGGTCCTTGAGGCGGGCGATGTCCGGCTCGAGCGGAGTCACCCGCCCATTGGGCCGCGACGCCGCGCCTTTGGAAACGACGGAATCCATGGAAGGAGGACGGGGCCGGTTGCCTCGAAACGTTTGACACCCGGTGGGATTGGCTTGGCGGTGGAGGATGAGGTCGTTGACCCAAAAACGGTGACGCCGGCCAAGAGAAGGGATGCCGATGAGCCGGAAGGCGGCCGAGGAGAGGTTGCCGCGATTGCGGCAGCGGCACATGGGACGAGGCCTCGCGAGGGGCGCACGCGGATGATCGACAAGGTCTAGGAGCCATGGGGATTCAATCACGTCGCCCGGTGATGAACCGCTCGGTTCGGGGATCCCGGGGTCGGGAGAACAGGCGGCCTGTCTCGTCGGTCTCGAGGAGTTCGCCCCGATCGAGGAATGCCGTGCGGTCCGAAATCCGCGCGGCGAGGGAAAGGTGGTGGGTGGTCAGGAGGATCGTGTGGTCCTGCCGCAGGTCGCGGATCAGGTCCTCGAGGCTGGCCGCCTCGACCGGGTCGAGCCCGAGGGTCGGGTCGTCCAGCAGCAGCACCTCCGGCCCGACCGCGAGGGCGCGGGCCAGGGTCAGGCGTCGATACAAGCCCGGCGGGAGGTCCTGCGCGGGCTCGGTCAACCGGTCGTTCACCTCGTGCCAGAGCGCCGCCCTCTGGAGGGCCAAGGCCACGCGGTCCCCCAGCTCGGAACCGGTGCATCCGGCGATCTTCAGACCAAGGGCCACATGGTCGAAGATCGACCCGGGCCACCGCCCGGGGTCTCCCGGGACGAATCCCACCGTCCGGCGCAATTCGCCGACGTCCAGGGCCGGGTCGCGGACATCGACACCGCCCACCAGACACCGGCCGGAGAGCCGCAGGTCATCGACGAGGTCGACCATGCGGTTGACGCAGCGGAGCAGCGTGGACTTGCCGCAATCCGACGGCCCGATCAGGGCGGTGATCCGCCGCTCCGGGACCCTCAGGCTGATGCCCCGCAGCACCTGCACCGCCCCGTGCCTCAGGGACAGGTCGGAGAATTCGACGCCCGCGGGCGGGTTCGGAAGGGCGGGCGGGTTCGGAAACGGTTCGTCATTCATGGGCGGTCAGGGACCCAGCCTTGATCGACCGGGGACGGGCCACGCCGTTCCCTCAACCCGGCGGCGACCGCATTCAGGATCCCGCAACCCACCGCGAGGAACCAAAGCCCCGCGAGCAGGGTCCGGCGGTCGGCGGCGGCCATCCCATCGACGGAGGGACCCGGCATCCGGTTCGCCAGGGCCGCGACTGCGCCGGTCTCCGGCGGAAGCGTGGCGGCCCAGAGCAGCAGCATCGGCGTCACGGCACCCACGATCCGGCCGAGGGCAACGAGCACCCCGCCTGCGATGCCCGGCAGGGCCCCGGGCAGCAACAGATGGACGATCCCCTGGAGGCGGGTCGCACCGAGGGCAAACCCCGATGCGCGCCAGGACTGGGGAAGGCCCCGGAATGCCTGCTCGGTCGCCGTCACCGCCGGCGGAAGAGCCATCAAGGCGAGCGCCATCGGGACCCAGATCCCGGCCGTTCCGAAGGGGGGGTCACCCGCCCACCGGCCCAGCCAGGATTCCCCCCCGATGCCGGGAGCGAACACGCCGAACAGCCCGACGACCACGCCAGGCACCCCGGCCAGCGCCCTGATGGCCCACCGCAACATTCCGGGAGCCCGACCACCGGGCGGGGCGTATTCGGCCAGGAACAAGCCCGTGAGGACACCGGCCGGGAGAAGGACGAGGCACCCCAGGATCGCGTGTATCGCCGCGTCCTTCAGCGCTGCCCCTGCAAGGGGCACCCTGCGAGCGGTCCCCGGCATCGGTTCCGGACCGGTCATCGACTGGGCCGCCAACGCGTCCACCACCAGGATGCCCACGAGCAGCAGCAGGGCGAGCCCGAGGCTCCACGCCACGACGGCGACGGCCCGTTCCGCCCAACGGTCGAGCCCGGCGGTGGTCCGCCGGTGGGCGTCGGACTCCCGGAATCGGGGAATCGGGGCATGCGGCTCTAGGTTCATCCGGGACGGATCCTCGATCGGAGGATCGACCTGATGCGGCCGCTTGGAAAGCGCCGAGGCGGGGTCTTTGTGACGGCGGGGCACCGCGCAAGCCCCCCGTCCGCGCACCTCTCCAGGACGCCCGTCGGGCTTGGCAGGGTCACCGCCCGGCCCCAGCCTCCGGAGGCGTCCGCCGGGAAGTCCCCATGGACCGGGCCGCCGCATCGGCCCGTTCCCGGGGCCACTCCAACCGACTCATGAGCCACAAGAGCCCCAGAATAGCCGCCCTGATGGCCGACCTGCCCGCAAACGGCAACGAAGACCTCCCGCGCCATTACCTCGGGTTCTTCCGATGCTTCAACCAAGGCCTCTACTTCGAGGCCCATGACGTCCTCGAGGAACTCTGGCTTGCCGAAGGCAAGACCGGCGCGGACTACGCCTTCCACAAGGGACTCATCCAGTGGGCCGGGGCCTTCGTCCACCTCCAGAAAGGGCGCCTGAGGCCCGCCATCGCGCTGTTCGATCTCGCCGCGGCCAACCTCGCCCGCTACCCCAATCCCCATCGGCGACTCGACTTGACCGCCGCCCTCGAGGACATCCGATCCTGGCGACAGGCGACCGAATCGTCCGACATGCTCGACAATCCGCTGAGCCGTCGCCCCCCGCCCCGGATCACCCTCCTGGAACGCTGAACCGCCACCACTCCGCCGAGCGCGGAATACCCGTTCAGGCCCTCGGCCGCAGGGATTTCCAGGGCTCCTCGGCGCTCACATCGACCAGAAACGGCCCCACTGCCTTGGCAGGGGACAGGATCGCCAGGATCACCGCGTCGGAGGCCGTCGGATTGAAGGTCGCATGCACGATGCCTGCCGGGATGTGGGCCACCTCGCCGGCCTGCAGCATGCGCCGCTCGGTCTCCACCCACTGCTCCACGACGCCTTCCAGCACGTAGATGATCTCCTCCAGCTCGGGATGGGTGTGGAAGGGGTGCCCCTCCCCGGACGGCAGGACCGCCCGGCACAACTGCAGATCCCGGGCGTCGGTGATCTCCGGCCGGCAAAGCCAGAAGTTGGTCCTCCCCTTGAACTCCTCCTGCAGGGCCTCGGCGGTGGTGATGAATCGACGCGACGGTGGGTTCATGGCGGTGAAGACCCCGGGTCTGACCGGGTGACAAGAGGCTAATCTCCCACCCCCTCCATCGGAAGCCCGATCGTCGGTTTCCTGGCGGCCGTCCACCCGATGCTCCCCGGGGCCCGCCCGACGGCTGTCCACAGGGGGCCCTGCAACCATCGGGCTGCGCCACTCATCGCCAAAGAACCTGTCACCCTGTTCAGGAGGGACGACTTTGAACCTGTCACTCTATCGCAATCAGGTCGTCGGGAGACTGACATTGAACCTGTCATCCTATTGGGGTTAGGAGGGGGAAGAGGGCTCGTTTTTGGTTGCGGCGAGGGTTCGGGGGGTGATTAATTGCAATTGATTTGCAAATCTTGGGTCTCCATGGGCGGCGACGGGGGTTCACCCTGATCGAATTGTTGGTGGTGATCGCCATCATCGCGATCCTCGCCGGACTTCTGTTGCCGGCCCTGGCGAAGGCGCAGGCGAAGGCCCGGTCGGCTTCCTGCCTGTCGGGCCTGCACCAACTCGGGCTGGGGATCCAGATGTACGCCGACGACCATGGGGGCTACTTCCCCGAGACGACCCACGGCACGTCGGCCACCAACCGGTCGTGGATCTTCACGCTGCGACCCTACGTCGGGAACGTCGACGCGATCCGGGCTTGTCCCTCGGACCCCCAGCGCAAGGCACGGGTGGCCCAGTTTGCCTCAAGCTACATCCCCAACGAGTACGTGATGGTCGATCTGGTGGGCCCTTTCGGCGGGGTGACCGAGTCGTTCCGCCGCCTGGACACCCTGAAGAACCCCACCGACACGGTGACGCTTTTCGAGGTGGCGACGGCGAAGGAGCCCAGCCTCTCGAACGACCACACCCATTCGCGGAACTGGGTGGCCGGAGGTTGGGATGCGGTCCTCGACGACATCCAGCCCGACCGACATGGCACCGGAGCGCCGTCGGCCCGACATAACAGCGGCCGGGCCAATGAACTGATGGCCTGCGGTCATGTCTCGTCCATCTCGGCCGCCCTGCTCAAGGCTCGGGTGGACCGCGGTGAGAACATCGCCCGGCCGCCGGATTGACCCGGATCGTCCGCGAGCCATCTTCCCGCCGATCTGGCAACGCCCGGGGATCGGCAGGACGATGGAATCCAGCGGAGCCCCAAACCCAGACCCGGTCCGACCCCCCCAGTGCGAACGCCGACGACCAGCCCAGCCCCCAATCGATCCATGAATCCAGCGCGCTCCTTCCCCAGCCCCTTCCGAGTCCTCGCCATGGGCCTCGCGACCCTCCTTGCCGGATGCGGCGGCACGGACGACCACGCCGGCCATGATCATGGAAACGACCACGGCCACGACCACAAGCACGAGCATCGCCCTCCGCATGGAGGCACCGCCGTGGTGCTCGGACGCGAGGCCTTCCACCTCGAACTGGTCCGGACCGCAGAGACCGGGCTGCTCACCTGCTACGTGCTCGACGGCCACATGGAGTCGTTCGTCCGCATCCCGGCCACGAGCCTCGCGCTCGAGACCACGGTCTCCAACCAGACCTCCACGGTGGCGCTGCTGCCGGTCGCCAATGCCGCCACGGGCGAGAAGCCCGGCGACACCAGCCAGTTCGAGGCGAAGGCCGACTGGTTGAAGACCACCACGAACTTCTCCGGCCGGTTCCCGAGCCTCACCGTGAGGGGTGTCAGCTTCACCAACGTCACCTTCCGCTTTCCGGAGGGCAACGAATAGGCCCGGGCATCCCAGCTTGTCGCCACAGCCCGCTGGTCCCACGGCCCGGCGCGGGAGGATCTCGCAGGACCGAAGGTGGATCCACGGTTCCCGTCACCGGGCCATCATGGCCCTTGTAAGGTCGACGACGCCGCACCCGGGCTTGTCACCCCGCCCTCCACGCAACGCTCGGGCATCCTTTCCAACAACCGTCGGGTCTGGCGATGCCTCCAGGCGAACATCACCGCCAGCTGGGGGTGGAAGAACACCCGGTCGAGCAGCACTCCGAGGCGTCCCCACGGCGGCTGGTACTCGACCCGGTCGGTCAGCGTGGAGTGGCCGGGACCGTCCTCCCGGAACGCGTGGACATGCCTCCACGACGGATACGGCCCCCGGACGGCCACATCCACCAACCGGCTCGGCGGGCTCACCTCCTCGAGACGCACCTCCCAGACCTGCGTCACAAGACCCAGAATCCGGACCCGGACCGACAGGCAGGCTCCCGCCCGCCACTCGGCCGGCAGGACCAGGTCCACCACCCGCACCCCGGGGGGCTGGATGCGGTGCAGGTTGGACGGATCCTGGTGGAAGTCGAAGAGGGCCTGCACCGGGGTCCGGATCCGGGTCGTCGTCTCGTAGACCAAAGTCATCCCGCAGCCTGCGCCACAATGGTCCCGGATGCAAAAAGGCCGGGAACCCCACGTGCGGTTCCCGGCCTTGGAGAGGATCGGTCTATAGACCGCGGACCTACTTGCCCTCGTCGTGGGCGTGGGCCCCCCCGGCGGCCGGCGCGATCGGGTGCTTGGCGAGGTAGTCGTCCACATCGGTGGTGACCACCAGACGACCCCACATCACCGGCCAGTGGCCCGGGAAGGTGCAGACGTATTCATAGTCACCGGCCTGGGTCGGTGCGGTGAGCTTGAGGGTGGCGCGGTTGCCGGACTCCACCAGACGGGTGGCCCCGACAACCCCGGGCAGCGACGGCACGTAGGCCCGACCCTCGCGGTCGAGGGCGCCAGGCTGCATCGTGTCGGCGGCGGCACCGACGGCCTCGCGGGTGCCGGGCTTCACCACCACCAGATTGTGGGGCATGAAGTCGTCGTTCTCGAGGACGATCTCGAAGGGCTTGCCGGCCTCGACGACCAACCGCGGCACGTCGTAACGCATCTGCTCGCGCACGGTGCGAATCACGAAGACCGAGACCCGCAGCTGCTTGAGTTGTGTGCGCAGGGCCGAGGCCGCCGTTCCGGGCATCAGGCCGGCGAGATCCGAGGCCGTCTGCAACGCATCCACGTAGCCGATGTCGGTGCGCGAATCGGCGGGCACCGCCGAGGCCCAGCCGACCAAGGCCGTCGCCGCCGAACCGGCGGCCGGGGCGTTCCAGGCGGTGCGGGGCAACTGGCGCAGGCCCTGGGCGGCCGCCGGCACGCTGTCGCCCTTGGCGATGAGCTGGGCGAAGAGGTTGAACACCTCGTCGGGTTTCTCGTTCATGCTGAGCAGGGCCCGCATGGCCGACCGCCGCAAGCCGCCCGAGGCGTCCACCGAGACGGGGATCCGCACATTGCGGGCCGGCGCCGGAACCCCCTTCTGCGAAGCCACCTCCTGACGCCCCGAATCGAGCAGGGTCAGTGTGAACCCGTTGAGCCGCTGGCCGAGGTCGCCCTCGGAGCGATTCCAGACCGAAACGGCCTCCACCGGCTGCTCGGAGCCGAGATCGACCTCCCACCAGGGATTCCGGTCGTTCTCCGCGGAATGCGTCTGCGAGCCCGAGGCGAACGAGCCATCGGTGTTGCCGTCGATCGCCCGGGCGGCATCGCCGGAGTTGGCGGTCGTGGACTGGGTGGCCTTGCCGCGACGGGCGACATTCTGTCCACCCACCCAAACCTCCACCTCGGCGAGGGTGAGGGTTCCGCGGCGGGGCAATTCGACGCGCACGTACCGCGCCCCGCCCTTCTTGGAGGCTTCGGCCACCAGCGGGGACTCCCCGGAGACCACCGGGCGGACCAGGCCGTAGGCCTTGGCACGGAAGTCGGGATCGCTCACCAGCGGGATGGCGGCCAGGAGGTCGGCCAGCGCGGCCGGCTTGGCCGAGGCGGTCTGCCAGAGGCCGTCGAACGAACCGTCCGCGACGGCGAGCGACGCCCACGCGGCGGCACGCGTCGTCCCGTGGGCGCTGCCCGCGCCCAACCGGGCCAAGCGGTCGCGGAGCGCCTTCAGGTCCGCCGTCGGCTGCCCGGGCAGCAGGCGGGCCAGGCTGGACAGGGCGTCCTCGGCCTTGGACTCGGGCTTCTCAAGCAGCCCCAGCAGCAGCGCCGGGCGGGACACCTTGCGCAGGCCCGCCAGGTCGTTGAGGGCGATGCCGCGCTCGGCATCGGGCACGCCGGCCCGGCCCAGCAGGTCGGCCAGCACGGGCTCGACCCGCGGCAGCTTGAGGATCTCGGCCGTGCTCAGCGACTTCAGCAGGTACTGCAGGCCGGCCGGGTTCTTCTGGGCGATCGGACGGCCCTCGGCGACGGCCTTGCGCCACTGCGGCTCAAGCTGCCGCAGCGTCTCCTTCAGGGTGTACTCGAGGTAGTAGTCGAGCGGCTGCTTGAGGATGGCCAG
>VHCX01000029.1 GCA_016871615.1 Verrucomicrobiota bacterium | reverse complement strand
AGCGCTTATCGATGAATCATGTTGTAATTTTGGGTTGGTATTGTGATACAATCCGTGCAGTTATGGAACCATCATTCAGTCAAAGCCGGGATTTTCCTATTCGTAAACGCCTTCACGCCAATCCCAAGAGGGCCATGGGGGTGATGCTCAAGGTCCGCCAGTCCTACCGAGCACACTCGGCTCGGGGCCTTTGGCAGGCGGTGTCCTTGCTCACTGACCGGGTCTCCCAGCCGGATATACCCACCATGGAGCTGGTTCAGGCCACCAAGGCGCTTGCAGAGGCTGCAGAGGCCCTGAGGATCTTGGCCGGGGATCCGTTGCCCAAGGGAAGGTCGGGTGGGGCTACCTATGAGCTGCCGGTGGTGGCGCCGGTGGGTGTGTGAGGGGTTTTTGCGGGCAAAAACAGGGATTACAGCGATCAGGGTGGACTGGTGGACTACTAACCAATGTTCTTGGGGACTAAGTCTAAAAAGGACTAAGAAGGTCCGGGAGATGTCCACCAGTCCACCCTGGCTTCAACTTCAGCGGAATATTCACGGAGGCGCTGCCCCCCCCAGATGGTTGCTGGTGACCGCTCTCGGTACCCTTGTAAATGCTTTCATCGATGGGTCACTGGATGCCTTGCAGGAGCAGACGCGGGAGCATCCACCGCAATCCGCTTCCTGCCTTGTTTGCATGCGTCTCGATCTAACGTGCGCACTGCGGCGTGGGTTGGTAGCCGGGATCTTTCGCGCAGATTTTCGCTCTACTCTGGACGATTTGGTTTGCCCCTCTGGTTGCCATCAGCGTTCTGCAGAGCGGGCGAAGCCCCAGAACAAGGAGTGCTGAGGACTGGTCGAGCCCCTGCGGTCGTTTTGTCATTTGCCGCATTCGTGTTTCACGCTCCATTCGGCTTGTAATTGGCTCAGACGAGGTTGAGAGGAGGTAGTATTCTCCACTCAGCTGATCCCCGAATAGTCTTTTTCGTGACACGCTTTGGGTGTTTTTTGGCCAGCTTTCCCAATAGAACTCCGATTTTCCAATGAGTGTCAGCGATCTTCTCTGTTTGTCTTGAAAACCTAGCTCTAATTTTAAGATCAATTTCGACGGCTGTCCCCTTGATCGTTGCGCCATTGGTGATCATATCTAGCATATTAAGTAGTTGCTCTTCTGGGGAAACGTTATTGATCATGGTTAATAGATCAATATTCTTGTATGCTTTGATAATTGTCCTGTCGTTACGCCATTCAGGTCGAATTGCTTGTTGGTCAATAATGTAGGCGAGTCCTTGAACCTCTTCTGAAAAATGCTCGCGCATCCAAGTCTGCTTGTGTTCGTCGTCGGTCCAAGGCGAATCAATGCAAGTGGTTTTAATAAGTGCTATTTTGTCTTCTAACGATTCGTCAATTGGTGGTATGCATAAAAGGTTTGAAGGCTCATCATTGGTCGACATGCTCATGGTCCATATCGGTTTAAGATATGTGGCATCAAGTCCCTTGAAGTGTGCGCTTAGGTTATCTGCGAATAAGAGTGATTTGATGTGAGAACCTATTTTGGTTTGAGTTGCGCTATCAGTAGGCGGAGCCTCATCCTCGATGCATAAGTGCTCGGCTCCGAATAAATCGCCGTTAAATGTTGTTTGACCGCTCATATAGCGCCAAGGTCTAGCCTGTCGACCGCCGAGCAATTCTGTGATTATCATTTGAATGAATGACTTGTAGCTTTTAGCGGGGCCTACCAATATTACTATGGGGCCGGGAACGAAACGGCGATTTCGTATGGCTTCACGTCGAGTCCTCATCAAGCCCTTAAACCATTCAAACTGTGGTTCGCCACCCAATACGGATACGAGGATTTTTAGTAAAATATCACATCGGGTGTCCTTTGTGGTCAGTGGTCTTGCTGCTTTCGTTACTAAGAATCTGTCGTCGCCATGTTTATGAATTCCTACAGGCCAACCTGCTAGCGGTCCCACAAAGGAGACATTTTGTTCGTTTTCAATACGAGTCATTTCTTTTTCTATATAGCTACCATATGGCATTTTATCTCTTGTGAAACCAATTGCAACAAGGCGTCGTTTAACTGATTCTTCATTGATGTTAATCCACTTGCCCGATAGATCCCTTGTATACCAAGTGCGTTTTTGAGAGTTGTATACAATGTCAGAAATCGGCAAATAGTCGCTTGGTTGAGGGGCGCTCACAAGACCCCCTTTCTTGGAGCCAAGAACAGCAACCGCTGCCAATGGCTGTTATCTCTTCGCACCCCAGGCAGGCGAACCGGTTGCGATTCTCTGAACAATGCAGAGTCAACTTGAAGGGCGGGCAGAATCGAACGAAGTTGCGTCCACGCCTCAGGATCGAGGCAAGAGGTATCAAACCATCCGTGTCGACTCTTACCTCCAGTGTGAACTACTGCATGGAGTGGCATGAATTGCCGACACCAGTTTATGACCGATAAGAAATCTTCCGCAGGCACTGTGTCGCTTTCAACAACTAGATAGCGACGCGACAGCGTATTTGACTTGGAACGAGACACTGAGCCCGGTTTGAAGGTGGATGGAACAACAAAAGGATCAGTGATTGATCTTTTTTCGCCCCAATCCTTTGCGGTCTTGAAGTGCCTTGCATGCCAAGGTTTTCCGGAATCATAAGTGTTGCCTATCCAGATTACGTCCTCTGGTTCAAACAAATGTTGAATGAGTAATCTTGAATGAACAGGAATATGAATTGGAATCAAGATGGGTGATTCCTCAAGGAGATCCTCTTCTGATAGGTGGAATTCTTTGATGATTACTGCAAGAGCATTTTTAGCCCTTAATGTCATTCCTCGAATCCTAGCTGCGTCGCGTCGTCGGTTGGTTTCCTCTGAAGTCAGTTTTAGTCTCTTGGCTCGTCCTGACCCCTGATCCGATGCCGTCAACGCGCGGAATAGGTTTGACCTCGCCTTTACTATCTCCGCCATGCATGAACTATGGAAGCAGAACACTGTCGATGGCTTGGAGATCTTTACGAGGCAGTCGGTCTTTAGGTTTTTTGAGGTATGGAACTGAGCCCCCGGGCAACGACAAAAACCCTCAGTGTCGGTCTTCCATTGAATTGAGCCGAGGACTGATTCGGCAATCACTTGTTCCAAGTTCACGCTTGCACCCTCCCTTGGTTGGTCGCCGTGCCCCCTGAAGCTAGTGTTTGTTGAGCCGCCCCATGCGGCGCCTTCTTGAACTCTCCGGCTGCGGCGCGACGGTTGAATTCGGCGGCAGATTCGGGGGTTACGTAAGGGCGTCCTGCGATGTTGATGACCGAAAGCCACCCCAGGCGGCGGTAACGGTACATGGTGCAACGGGAGATACCCATCAGGTCCTGGAATCTCCTGAGGGCTAACGGTGGTTGGGTGGGTTCAAATGCGTTCATACAATCCCAACTTTACCAAGGTATTCGACGGGGTCTCCTGCAAGATGATGGCGGTATTTCCGTGCAGGTCGGGCGCAAGCCAAAACCCGTTGAATCTCAGAGCTTCGCGGTTCGAGAACACCTGCGAAAAAAATTCAATCACGGCGGATTCAAGCGATGCTTCTGCACTTCTCAGGGGCTTGGAGGACTGCGCGGGGTGACACTCGATGCCGGTGCCCGACTCGGTTCAAGTTTGGATCTCAGGAGTTCGACACTCTCCCCGATGTGGCGGGAGGCCAATCCAGCGCTTTTCGCTCCATCTCGGACCGGATCGTCAGGCCATCCGCCGCTACCTGCGCATCCGCCGGATCCTAAGTGCCCACCATTTCGACCGCCGGGAACGAGGCTGCTTCCGGTCCGGCTCCTGCCTCTTTGGCCCCCGGTTTGCCGGCCGGTCCAAGGCCCGTTCCACCGGCGGGTGCCGATCCGGGGCGCCCCAGTCGTTGCTCTCCTCATTCGGCGCTCATCGAAGCCAAGCTCGAGGCCGGCCTGAGTGCCCAGCGCATCCACCAGGACCTCGTGGCCGAGGTCGGGTTCACCGGATCCTACCAGTCGGTCAAACGCTTCGTTCGGCGCTTGCGCGGTGCGGCCTTGGAGTGCGTTTGGCGCATCAAGGCCCAGCCGGGTTAGGAAGCTCGAGTTGACTTCGGCACCGGTGCCTGGGTGATCGATCCAGTCACCGGCGTTCGCCGTCGTCCCTGGGTCCTTCGGGTGGTCTTGAGCTTTTCTCCCAGGGTGACAGAGAGGCGTCGTCTCGCTGGTCAGCGTGCTTTCGCGAGGTGACGCGGCGGATTTACTTTGAGAATTCGCCCGTACTCTCTGATCAGATTGCCCTTGGCGTGAGCAACCGAGCTCTGGGATGCCAATTTGTTGGGAATCGCCTTCGGTTTCGACCCGGACCTCAGCATACGGCAAATCCAAATCAGACGAAGGATGGATGCCGGTCGTTTGAAGGGTGACTTCCCTTTGGTTGGCGCGGACAGGTCAACGATCGCGCTGACTCCGCCCCCGGGAGTCCCTGGCGGTGCGTTTTTCTCCAACCATTGAGTGATCTCGGACCCAATCTGGTGGAGGCCAGCCTCCCAACGAATCGTTAGGGCGATGGTTTGGGGATCTGGGTTTTTGGTGGGCAGAGTCAAATGCCAGCTGGTGTCGGACATCACCCTCTCGGGCTGAGGCAGAATACGCACTTGATCGTTGATGAAAGCAGCTTCGTCCCCGGTGATGACGCTGACCGCAGGGCCGTTTCCTTGACCGACCGCGACTATGGATCCGCGCGTTTTTCGGACCATCCAACTCTTGAGTCTGGGGTTGCTTTCCCGCCATTGCATCCAGCTTGGACGGTTTGAGCGCGCGCGCTCCGGTTCTACCTCGACAGCCTCAACCGCTCGCACGAAAGGTTGCAGGTGTTCAGGGATCGCTTTGCGTTCACTGGGACTCATGTCCACGATCATTTCAAAAACGCAGGCCGCCTCGTATTCCTCGGGCGCGAGTTTGCTGAACTCTGTGCCTGCCAACCCAGCGCCGGGGCTTGCAATCTTGCCCCCTTTCGGTGGGCCGTGGCCGGGCGTTGGTGGAGCCTTCAATGGCTTGTTCTTGGTCTTCATCGGTTTGTGCCTTGGTATCGTTTGGCCGCCATAGCCTTCCGGTGCTCGCTGGCAAGGTGGCCGTAGACCTTGCCGATCAGCACTCCGCCGTCTTTGTGGCCGACCCAGGCCGCGATGGTCATGAAATCGATTCCCGCCATGACGCACTTGGAAACGAAGTGGTGACGCGCATCGTGGAAACCGACTCGTGCAACACCAGCGTGGTCGCAGGCGAGTCTTAGGCTCTCCCGGAAGGTTTTGGCCGGAGTGTCCTTCTCACCTCGTTGCGGCGAAGGAAACAGCCATTGCGAGTCCGGGTCACGGCGGTCGGCCAGTTCCCTAAGCAGGGCCTCCAGGGCAGAGTCGAAGTCGACGACCCGGTGTTCATGGTTTTTGGCCAAGCCATCCGCTCCGATTGTCACTTGGCGATTATCAAAGTCGACGTCGGCCCAGCGGACTCGAAGAGCTTCCTTCTCACGGGCGCCGGTGAGCAGGAGGAACCGGTAGTAATCCCGAAATTGCTGGTGGTTCTTCGTGCCCGAGGGGGCTCCCACCTCGAGCATCCGCTCAAAGGTTTCCATGCTCACCAGTTGCCGTTTGATTTGCGTCACCTTGAGTGGGCGGAGTCCTAGTGTCGGCAGCGAGGTGATCAAGCCTTCCTCCAGGGCGCGCTTCAGCACGCATCGGAGAGTGATGACGTACAGGTTACAGGTGCGCGGGCTGAGCCCGTTTTTTCTCAGGTCGGCGATGGCATTGTTGATGTGGGTCCGATGAATTCGGCTTACCGGCTGCGCGCCGATTCGCTCAACCCACCAGGCGATGTGAGTCTTCTCCTTCCGCTGCGTCGCTGGGCGCTTGTTAGGGGAAGCTTCTTCGAGAAAGCGCTCGGAGTAGGCGGCGAATGTGGGGCAGCGCCCCTGAACCGGAATGCTGGTCTCAGCCGCGTCGGAGATCAGCTTCAGCATCGCCGCCTTGGCCGCTGCGACCGTCGTTGCCGTCTTCAGAGATCTCCACACCTTCCGCTTTCGTCCGGCCTGGTCGATTGTCGTGAAACGCGTGTAGAAGACGCCGTCTCGGCGGTACAAACGTCGAACAGGTTGGTTGCGACCGTCCAAGACCGTCTTGTACCCTCGCACATCTGATCGTTTCGTTTCAGCGGGTTTCACTGGGTGGCAAGTGTATCCAAAAGTGTATCCAAGCCCACTGAAATCGTGGGGTGACCCCAAAAACCCCAACAAAAACACGGTCGCCGCGGTGGTGAAATGGCAGACACAGGGGACTTAAAATCCCCAGGCCGCAAGGCCGTGCGGGTTCGAGTCCCGCCCGCGGCACCAAGGGCTACCGGGGCCTTGGTGTGGAACCGTCGTGGATCGTTCGGGGTTGCGCCGGCAGGAACGACGCTGGGGGCCGACCGTCGCCACCGGATGCCTCGGGGTGGAACGCGTTGGTTCGAAACCGGCGAACTCCCTCGCCCGGAAGGGGGCTTTCGGGTTGGTTGAGGGGAGGCCTGTTCCCCAAAAATGACCGTTCCGGAACATCATCATCCGGTTCGCCACATTTCTGTTGCCGTCACGGGTCCGGCATGGCCCCCTACCAAGGCAATCAAGAAATGAAAACCAACATCCACCAATCCTTGTTGGGTTTGGCGGCTGGCTTCCTCGCCTTCAGCGCGGCCGCCCAGTCGACCCCGACCAACGACATCGAACCGGGCAAGGAGACCTACTCGGTCGTTTTTGCCCCGAAACCCATCGTCCTCGATGGCAATCTCAACGAGTGGTCGGGCGTGCCTGTGCTGGCCGACCCGAAGTTTGCGATACCCAAGGGGTCCGGCCCGAAGGGTACGGGCAAGTACGTTCTGTTCGAGGAGTATGCCGGCGGCACCTGGTCTGGTCCGAACGACCAGACCTCGGCGGTCCAGATCGTCTATGATGCCGAGAACGTCTACTTTGGCTTCGTGGTGACCGACGACTACCACGAAAACGCCGCCAAGAGCGCGTGGAATGGCGACTCGATCCAGCTCATGATCGCCAGTGCCGACCGCACCAAGCAGGTGGCCCTCTACAACTACGCGTTGGGTGGCGTCGAGGGCGATCTCGGTGAGACCATCGTCATGCACGAGGCGGGACCCGGCGGCACCGAGGCGATCGTGACGCGCAACGGGACCAGCAAGCGCACCATCTACGAGATCAAGCTCCCGAAGGCCTCGCTGGCCATCGGGAAGCTCGAGGGCGGCGTGAAGTTTGGCTTGGGCATGGCCATCAACGACGGCGACAACGGCGCCGGGCAGGCCGGCCAGAAGGGCTGGGGTGGTTTGGGCGCACACGCCATCGTGTTCGGCAAGACCCCGGGCGAGACCGCCGAGATCACCCTCACCAAAAAGAACGACATCGAGCCGGGCAAGGAGTTCTACACGGTCAACCGCGCCCAGGGCACCATCACCATCGATGGCAAGCTCGACGAGTGGAAGGGCGTGCCGGTTCTGGCCGACCCGAAGTTCTCCATCCCCAAGGGTTCCGGCCCGAACGGCAAGTACGTGCTCTTCGAGGAGTACGCCGGTGGCACCTGGTCCGGTCCGGATGACCAGACCTCGGCCGTGCAGGTCATCTTCGACTCCGAGAACGTCTATTTCGGCTTCGTGGTGACCGACGACTACCACGAGAACGCCGCCAAGAGCGCGTGGAATGGCGACTCGATCCAGCTCATGATCGCCAGCGCCGACCGCACCAAGCAGGTGGCCCTCTACAACTATGCACTGGGCGGCGTCGAGGGCGACCTCGGCGAGACCATCGTCATGCACGAGGCCGGCCCCGGCGGCACCGAGGCGGTCGTGACGCGCAACGGCGCCACCAAGCGCACCACCTACGAGATCAAGCTCCCGAAGGCTTCCTTGGCCATCGAGACCCTGCAGGGCGGAGTCCAGTTCGGTCTGGGCATGGCCATCAATGACGGCGACGCCGGTGCTGGTCAGGCCGGCCAGAAGGGCTGGGGCGGCCTCGGCGCCCACTCCATCGTCTTCGGCAAGACCCCGGCCGAGACCGCGCTGTTCACCCTGAGCTCGGTCGTCCCGAACGACATCGAGCCGGGCAAGGAGTTCTACACCGCCACCGCGGTCACCGCTCCGATCGTGATCGACGGCAAGCTCACCGAGTGGGGCGGCGTGCCCGTCCTCTCGGACCCGAAGTTCTCGGTGCCCAAGGGTTCCGGCGCCGCCGGCACCGGCAAGTACGTGCTGTTTGAGGAATACGCGGGTGGCACTTGGTCCGGCCCGGATGACCAGACCTCGGCCGTGCAGGTCGTCTATGACGCCGACAACGTCTACTTCGGCTTCGTGGTCACCGACGATTACCACGAGAACGCCGCCAAGAGCGCCTGGAACGGCGACTCCGTGCAGTTGATGATCGCCAGCGCCGATCGTCAGACCCAGGTGGCCCTCTACAATTACGCCTTGGGTGGCGTGGATGGTGACCTCGGCGACGTGATCGTGATGCACGAGGCCGGCCCCGGCGGCACCGAGGCGGTCGTGACCCGCGACACCGCGAAGAAGAAGACCTATTACGAGATCAAGCTCCCGGCCTCGGCCATCGGCAAGACCCCGCCGCTGACCTTGGGCGCCCAGTTCGGTCTCGGCATGGCCATCAACGACGGCGACAACGGTCCCGGGCAGGCGGGCCAGAAGGGCTGGGGCGGTCTGGGTGCCCACGCCATCGTGTTCGGCAAGTCGCCCAAGGAGACCGCGCTGGTCTCGCTCGGCACGGCCTCCACGGGTTCGGACAGCCTGTTCCTCTCGGCGGTCAACCCCAGCATCATCACCTTCTCGTTCCGCATCAACGACAAGGGCGGCGCGATCGCCGATCCCAAGGGCATCAAGCTCTCCATCGACGGCAAGGACGTGACGGTGTCCGTGGCTCCGAAGAGCGGTGACGCCACCGACGTGACCTACACGGCGGCAGCTCCGTTTGCCGAGGGCAACCACACTTACCTCATCGCGGTGAAGGACACCACCGGCAAGGTCGTGACCGATGCCGGCACCTTCATCTCGCCCAAGACCGGCGTGCTGACTGCGGTCCATCAGGCCGTCTCGGTCGACAAGACCAAGCCCGGCTTCATCTGGCGTATCGTGCACAACGAGGCCATGACCACGAAGTCTCTGGACGATGTCGAGTTGGCCCTCCTGGGAACGCTCAAGGACGATTCCGGTGCCGTGATCGACAACTTCGCCAACGAGGGTGAGCCGGGCAACTCCCTGGCGGCGGGCGTCCGCGACGGCAAGACCGTCAAGTTCGAGATCGCCACCACGATCAACCTCAATTCCGTGGCCGAATCCAGCGCGGGTGCCTTCGTGCCGGACGAGGGGATGCCGGGTCTCCCCGGCACCAGCGGTGCCACCACGGGCATCGCCGCCGAGATCACCACCTTCGTCGAGCTTCCGGCCGGCGTGGTGACCTTGTCCCTGTTCAGCGACGACCGGGTTCGCGCCCAGGGTGGCCCCATCGGCAAGCCTGCCGATGGCATCCTCCTCGGTGAGGCCGGCGTCGACCTCAACGGAGCCAACGCCAACGCCCCGATCCGGTTCTTCGTGAAGGATGCCGGCATCTACCCGATCCGGGTCCTGTTCCAAGACAGCGGTGGCGCCGCCCACATCGAGATCGCCAGCGTCAAGGCCAACGGCGACAAGGTGCTGCTCAACGACCTCGAGAACGGTGGCTTCAAGGCCTACCGCGTCGGCGTTGCCCCGGCCAAGTCCACCCGCGTCGCCGTCGGCAAGGTCCCGGCCGGTCTGACCGGCACGCCGCTCACTGGCGTGAGCCTCTCCGAGGCCACCAAGACGGTGACCGCCGACATCCCGACCACCGGGACCGCCGGTTATCTGAGCATCAGCCCCTCGGTCACGATCATCTCGATCAAGAACGAGAATGGCAAACTGGTGATCACCTACCAGTGATCCGGTCCATCGCAGGTCCGGTGACCTGAATTGCAAAAGGGGTTGGCCTTCGGGCCAGCCCCTTTTTTGGTGCGCTTGGCAGGGCGCACTCTCCCACCGACACCTTGGTTCCCGTGGCCTCGAGAGCCAATTCCAGGCGGGCAAGCAGCGCTGGATGCCCGAGGGGGTTTCCGCTGGGGTGCGGCGGGCGTCCGCGGGTCAAATCTCCGGGCGCTCCGGGGATTGGGGGCGCTTCCTCCAAAGGCGCCGGCAAGTCCGCTTCCATGGATCCGAACCCTGTCCGGCAGAATCCATCCCACCCCGCCGACGGCGCGAGGGTGGGGATTGCCGCCTTGCACGGTCCTTGGATTTCCCCATCGGAGACGCTAACCTTTCTTCCTATGTCCGAGATTCAGGAGGATTCGCCGCTGGATCGGCTCTGGAAGGAGTACGCCCGGACGTTCCGGCACTTCGACGACCTGACCCTCGCCCGGTGGTGTTCCCAGACCCTGGGCCAGCTGCACGGGCAGGTCTGGCGGCTGTCGCATCCGCTGGTCGGTGCCTACCGGCTCGGTTCGCAGCTCGCGCACGACCGCCAGATCTGGCTCAAGCGTCTGGTCAGCATCCCTGCCGGATACGTGGAATCGCCCTGCTGTCGGGCTCCCCTGCTGCCGCTCTTCACCCGGGACGTCGTTTCCAACGGGCTCCGCTGCCACCACTGCGGGGAGACCTGCGTGCCCTTCGAGGAGATTCCTGAAACCTTCCGAGCCCGCTTCGAGCGCTGGGCCGACCAGTACGACGAGGCCCACGAAGTGGCCCATTGGGACGACAGGCAACGCAAGAAATCCAAGGACTACGACGCGGCGTTCGAGGATGCCGCCCAGGATGCCGAGAAGCTCCTCGTCTCGGCGGCCACCGAACTCATGCCACCGCTCCTGGAGGTCTACCCGGCGGTGATCTGGGAGGATCAGGACGAATGCCTAGAGGTGCGGCCGGAGGACGTGATCCTGTGAGCGGGAGCCTTCCTCCGGGTGCCGTCCTGCCGACCATCCCGGACCGGCGCCTGCCTCGCGGGCTGCGGATCCTCATCCGGCTGCTGCTCGGGGCCCTCGCCCTTCTGGCGACCCTCCTGGTGCTCGGCCTGCTGTCCTTCGACTGGATCGTCAAACGGGCCATCCAATCCCGCGTCAACGCCAGCGGCGTGGCCGAGGTCGAGATCGGCAGCCTCGACATCGGGCTCCTTCGTCCGCATCTGCAGGTGCGGGACCTCAAGGTGTTCGGGCAGTCGCAGTTCGGCGGCGTCCAGATCCTCGACCTGCCCGAACTGCGGGTCGAATACGATCGCGAGGCCCTGAAGCGGCAGGAACTGCAGCTGCGACTCCTGCGCATCCGCCTGAATGAACTCACGCTGGTCGACGGCTTCGCCGGCTCCCGGACCAACATGTTCCAACGCCTGCAGGAATACTCGGAACTCGTCAACGCCTACACCAATCGTCTCGGCGAGTTGACCAATCGGCAGGAGCTGGCTCAGGGCCAGCGGGTCGGCAACCTGACCTTCGTTGGCGTCGACCGACTGGAACTCACCCTCGGCCGGGTTCGCTTCGTGGACATGAAAGATCCCATGGCCGAGAAGGTGGCCGCCCTCAACATCAACCGGAGGGTCCTCACGAATCTCGTGGGCCTGCAGGGAATCGCTCCCCTGGCCACCGAACTGCTGGTGCGCACGACCTTGGGGGCCAGGCGGCCGCAGCGCTGAAAGGGCCACCCAGGCGCCGAAAACCCAAAGGGGCGTCGTGCGCGGCGCTACCACATCAGGACGGTGAGCTTCTTCGGGCCGTGGGCGCCCAGCACGAGGATCCGCTCGATGTCGCCCGTCCGGCTCGGACCGGTGACCAGCGAGATCATCGAGGGCCACTGGCGGCCATGCAGGGCCTCGACCCGCTCGAAGGCGTCGGTGAGGTCCGAGACCAGTTGGTCACGCCGGGCCAGCACCACATGGTGCGGCGGCAGCACGCTCAGGGCGCGTCCGCCGGAGGTGCGGCTGTTGACCACCAGCGACCCGGTCTGGGCGACGAGCACGTCGCAGGTGGTGATGCCCGCCTCGCAGGCCTCGAGATCGTCGGGCGGGTAGCCGCCATCGGTGAACAGGGCCGTGCGCCCGAGGGCGGCGACGGCCGCGTCGGTCAACGCATGATGGTGGGAGGCCACGCGGCGCCAGCCCTCGTCATCGGCGATCCGCCGTAGCGCGGCGTGGGCCTCGGCCTCGGAATCCACGGAGCGGAAGTCGGTCTTCAGCTCGGAGGACGCCGCCGCGAAGCGCGCGAGATGCTCGGCCGGGGTGGTGCCGCCCTTCGGCAGCCAGGCGCGCGCCTCGTGCACCGGGCGGTTGCGGAAGCCGATCGGTTGGGCGTCCTGGGAGCCCACGTGAGGTGGGTGGCTCCCGTGCACGTGCCCGTGCGATCCCGGTTTCGGGGCCGGCACGGTCAGGGCCTCGCGGATGCGGGCGAGGATGCGTTCGCGGGCATTCATCGGCGGTTCCTCCACCATTCCTTGAAGCTTTCACCGGCCACCGGCGGCAGGTCGCGCGTCCGGGTCCACGATTGCGCCGGATCGAGCGGGGTTCCCTGCAGGCGCCTCCGGAGCGGTTCCACGATGCGGCCCACCTCCTGGGCGAACTGGTAGAGGGCCGGCGTGTTGACCACGAAGGCATGGGCTCGCCAGGCCACCCGCTCGATCCATGAGGGTGCATCCCCGACGGCGTTGCGCCGGTTCTGCAGCAGGTGGTGGTGCAGGTCGATCTTCACCGGGCATGCCTCCGTGCAGGCCCCGCACAACGACGAGGCGTTGCTCAGGTGCTTCCAGTCCTGGAGGCCCCGCAGGTGCGGCGTGATGACGCTGCCCACCGGGCCGCTGTAGGTCGTGCCATAGGTGTGCCCGCCGACGTTGCGGAAGATCGGGCAGACATTCAGGCAGGCCCCGCAGCGGATGCAGTGCAGGGCGTCGCGTTGCTCGGGGTCGGCCAGGAGTTCGGTGCGCCGGTTGTCGAGCAGCACCACGTGCCATTCGACCGGCCCGTCGGACTCGCCCGGTTGCCTGGGGCCGCCGTAGAGCGTGTTGTAGCCCGTGACGGTCTGCCCGGCCCCGGCCGTGGCCAGGAGGGGCAGGAACAGCGCGAGGTCCTCGAGCTTGGGCAGCACTTTCTCGATGCCCAGCAGCGTGACCATCACGCGGGGCAGGGCGGAGGTGAGCCGGGCATTCCCCTCGTTCTCGGTGATCGACACCATGCCCGTCTCGGCGATCGCGAAGTTGGCGCCGGTGATGCCGACATCGGCCTGGAGGTACTTCCGGCGCAGGGCGCGCCGGGCGATCATCGTCAGCTCCTCGGGCTCGCGGGTGGGGTCGCTACCGAGTTCGCGCTCGAAGAGGTCGCTGATCTCGTCCCGGGTCAGGTGCATGGCCGGGAAGACGATGTGGTAGGGCGGCTCCTGCCGGAGCTGCACGATGAACTCGCCCAGGTCGGACTCCACCACCTCGAAGCCGTCCTTCTCGAGGGCCTCATTGAGGTGGATCTCTTCGGCCGTCATCGCCTTGGACTTCACGATGCACCTGGCCTGCGAGTCGCGGATGATGCCGCGGATCGTGTCGCGGGCTTCGGGCTCGGTCGGGCACCAGTGGACCTTCGTGCCCCGCGCCTCGAGTTTCGAGGCGAACTCGGCCAGGTAGGTGTCGAGGTGGTTGATGGCGTCCCACTTCGTCTCGGCGGCCGACTGGCGGGCGGCCGACCAGTCGTTGAAGGCCGACTTCTTGCGGTCGCGGGCGGCCTCGTACTTGCGCAGGGCCGTCTGGATCAGGCCCCGGTGGCGGAGGTTCCGGGTGATGGACCCGGCCGCCTCCAGGAATTGTTGCGCGGCGATGCTCATTGAGGGTCGAGGATCTGGGCTAGGTGGATCGTCTTGAGGGGCTTGCTCTGACGGCTCAGGAGGCCCTGCAGGTGCATCAGGCAGCTCGAGTCGTTGGAGACCATGTACTCGGCCCCGGTGTCGGCGGCGCTCGCGCACTTCACCTCGCCCATCGCCGTCGAGATCATCGGGAACTTGGCCGCGAAGGTGCCGCCGAAGCCGCAGCACGTCTCGGCGTCGGTCATCTCAACCAGCTCGAGGTCCCGGACCTTCTCGAGCAGCTTGCGCGGGGCCGACTTGATGCCCAGCTCGCGCAGCCCGTGGCAGCCGTCGTGGAACGTGACCTTGGCCGGAAAGCGTGCGCCGAGGTCGGTGACCCCGAGGCGGTTGACCAGGAAGTCCGAGAACTCCCAGGTGCGCTCCGACAGGGCCCGCGCGGCGTCCGCCTCGGGCCGTCCCTCGTAGAGCTGGGGATAGAACACCTTGAGCATCGCCCCGCACGACCCGGAGGCGATGACCACGGCCTCGGCGTCCCGCAGGTGGTGGAGGGTCTTGCCGGCGACCTGCCGAGCCTCGTCCCAATAGCCCGAGTTGAAGGCCGGCTGACCGCAGCAGGCGACGGCCTCGGGGCAGGTGACCCGATGGCCAAGGCGCTCGAGGATGCGCACCATGTGCCGCCCCACCTCGGGGAAGCAGGTGTCGACGAAGCAGGGGATGAAGAGGGTGATGTTCATTCGGTCGTGGGGGCGCATTCGCCTTCGGGTGCGGGCATCGGTCCGAAACCGGGCCCGCGCCCCGCGCAGGACCCGTCACCCATACTCCGGTACCGGTTCATCGCAACGAGGGCAGGCTGGCCGCCGCGATCGCCTGGCCGTGGCGCTTGTCCTTCTCGTCGGGCATGTGGAACCGGACCTGGGACGAAAGCGCCGGGAACTCGGCCTCCAGCACCGACCTGGCCTCGCCGAGGATCACCCCGCCGCCGGCACCGCTGGTGACCCGGCCGAGGATGAGCAGGTGGCGCAGGTCGTAGAGGTCGGACCAGTGCGCGATGGCGTAGCCGAAGCAGGTGCCGATGGTCCGGTAGATCCGGGCGGCCCGGTCGTCGCCCGACGCCATGGCCTCCTGCACCTTCACCAGCCGCTCGGGCAGCGGCAGGCTGGAGGCGATCTCCAGGCCCGAGGCCGGGATGAGCCGTCCGACGGCCTGCTGGCTGAAGAACTGCACGCCGCAGCCGCGGTCGCCGCTCCACTCGTCGGGCGGCCCGTCCGGGCGGTAGTCGACCGGCGCGAAGGCCAGCTCGTTGAGCCAGCTGGTGATGTTGCCCTCGGCGGTCACGAAGCCGCCGGCGGTGCTGGTGCCCATCGAGACCCCGAGCACGGAGTTCACGCCCAGCGACATCGAGGCCGCCAGCGCGGTGACCTCGCCGTCGTTCACGACGTCGAAGGGGATCCCGTTCCAGCGCCGGCGCAGGGTCAGGAAGAGGTCCTGCACATGGGTGGTGAAGTCTTCCTTGGACACGCCTCGGAACAGCGAGGCCACCTTCACCCGGTTGTTGACGTACACCCCGGCGGCGCTGCCGCCGATGGCGTCGACGCGGGGCAGGTGGGCCGCGGCGCGCTGGAGAGAGTCCTGGATGCCTTCCAGGTGGTACCTTGGGTCGGACTGGAAGTACGGGTCCCAGACGATCTCCTCGCTGAAGACCACCTTGCCGTCCTGCACGGCCGCCACCTTGCGGTCGGACCCGCCGAGGTCGAAGCCGATCCGGCAGCCCTCGAGGTGGCGCCCGAGCGGCGCCGAGGTCGACTTGGCCGGCGGCGGGGCGCCCGTGGCGATCACCTCGATCGGTCCACCGAAGATGCGCTCACCGATGATCTCCGAGTCGAACCGACCCACGGCCGTGTCGCGGTAGTGGGCCTGCAGTCCTGCGGCCAACCCGGCCGGGCCCTGGATCCAGAGGCGCCGGCCGCCGTAGGTCCACAGCAGCGTCTTGCACAGGCGCTCGAGGAAGAAGGCGTTGGCGGCGGACCCCGGGTGGGAGTCGGCCAGCACCGACGTGTCGTGGTGGAACACCGACCCGTCGGCCTGCTCGAGAGCGACCCGGACCGGCACGGTGGCCTGGGCCGCGAAGGCCTTCCGGGCCAGGGCCGCCGGTCGGAATCCGGGGTCCAGCACGGGCGCGAGCTTCGGGGCCGGGAGGAACATCGAATCGACCATCACGCCCCGGATGGTGCCGACAGGCAGCCCCTCGCCGCAAGCGCGGGCACCGGTGCGGCGGGCGGCCGCTCGGGACCGGTGCCGAGGTCACTCCCCGGCGTGGGGCACCCGGACGAAGCGGAACTCCTTGGCGCAGCCGTCGAGGAACGACGCCACGAGCCGGTGCAGGTCCCGCTTGGCCCCATTGAGTTTCCAGGCCAGCGGCCACAGCAGGAGCAGGCTCAGCCACGGCCAGAACCGCAACAGGCTCGGCGGGGTCGACGGTTCCGGGAAGGGCAGCCGGCTCCAGATGCCGATGAACACCAGCAGCGTGCCCGCCACCGTCGCGAAGACCACGCGGGCGAATGAGCTCCACTCCGAGCGCAGCCGGCAACGCAGCATCCGCCGCCCGCCCTCGTGGAACTCCACCGCCGTGAGCAGCTGCAGCCGCGACCAGCGGGAGCCGTGGATCTCCACGTCGAACCGGCTCCAGCCGGCATCGGGCTTGTTCTGCCAGCCCAGCGCGTCCAATCGCTCGAGCAGGTGCGCGAGGAAGGTCATCCGGTCGATGCCCTGTTCGGCCCAGTACAGCAGGTGGTCGAGGTCCTCGCCCCGGGTGCCGAGGCTCAGGGAATCGAGGGTCTCCCGCGCGCTCAGGGGCGTCTGGTTGCCCAGCAGGTTGCCCCGGTGCCTCGCCCAGCCACGGACGATGGGCTGGAGCAGGAACAGCAGGGCCACCAGTGGCCGCGACCAGAAGCGCGACTTGCTGGCCGGGATCTCGGCCTGCAGCGCGGCCGTCAAGCACAGGCCCAGCGAGAAGACGAGGCTGGCGACGCCGAGGGTCCAGACGAAGGGAACCACCGCGCTGACGACCAGCAGGGGCAGGGTCACCAGAACGTGGAACTCCAGGCTGGTCCCGACCACGAGGGTCAGGCTCGCGTCGCGGGTGTAGATGCTCTGGAAGGGGGCGCTACCGAAGATGCCGTGGTAGATGACCGGCCGGCGCGTCTCCACGCCGATCTTGGCCGCGGTGTAGATGCGGCCATGCCAGACCGAGCCGCCGAAGCGGTTGAAGTTCTCCGGGTGCCGGCGCTCGAGCAGCGACTCGGCCTCGCCGTAGCCGGTCTGCTGGCGGAGGTAGGCGGCCACGGTGTTGCGCCGGTAGTGCCAGACGAAGCCGGCCGGGCTGAAGCCGATCTGGTACCCCCGCTGCTGGAGCCGCCAGCAGATGTCCACGTCGTCGCCGGCCCTCCGGTAGATCGGGTTGAAGCCGCCGATCTCCCTCAGGGCCCACCGGTAGAAGGCCATGTTGCAGCCCGGGATGTGCTCGGCGACCCGGTCATTGAGCATCACATGGGCAGGCCCCCCGGGCGACACCATCACGGCCGCGGCCGTGGGCGAGTCGTCCGGGGGCAGCAGGTTGTGGCCGCCGATGCCGGTGAAGCGCGAGCGCAGCAGGTCTCCCACCAGGTAGTGGAGCCAGTCCTCGTCGGCCCGGCAGTCCGAGTCGGTGAAGGCGACGATCGTGCCGGTGGCCGCCTCGATGCCCGTGTTGCGGGCCGCGCTCAGTCCCAGGTTCTTCGGGTGCCGCAGGCTGATGATGCGCGGAAACAGCGCCACGATCGACGGGGTCCCGTCGGTCGAGCCGTCGTCGACCAAGATGACCTCGTAGTCGGGGTAGTTGAGGTGCTCGAGCGATTGCAGGCAGGACTTGAGCGTGGTGGCCCCGTTGTAGCTGGCGATGACCACCGACACCTTCGGGGTGGCGGGCAGCGGGAAGTAGGGCGCCACGGCGAACTGCCGGCGGACCGTCTCGAAGGCAGGCTTCGGCGTCCGCTCCAAGCGGGTGAGCCCGAAGGCCCAATCCTCGACCAGCCGGCCGCCATTCCACCACTCATCGGTGAAGGCGTAGACCACCACCCCGGAGCAGCCGCAGCGGAAGGCGCTCTCGATCTTCCAGCGCAGGACCTCCGATTGGCGCTCCTCGCCTTCGCGCACCGTGTCGATGCCGATCTCCCCGAGCATCAGGGGCCGGGTGTCCGAGAGCATCTGGAGCCGGGCCAGGTAGTTCTCGAAGGGCTGCCGGTCATGCAGGTAGACGTTGAAGCAGAGGAAATCGGCCGACTCGGCACGGAGGAACTCGGTCGTGGGGAAATTCCCGAAGGTGCAGAGCAGTTCGGGATCCTCGGCCTTGGCCGCCCGGATCAGTTCATCGAGGAATCCGGCGACCGCTCCGGCGCCGCTCCAGCGGACGATGTCGGCGGGGATCTCGTTGGCCACGCTGAGGGCGAAGACCGCCGGATGGCCGGCGCATCGGCGGGCCGCCTGCCGGACCGATTCGACCAGGTCACGCCGGGTGTCGGCCGCATCGAGGAAGCACTGCTGGCGGTTCCATGGCACATCCACCAGCAGCTTGAGGCCGTGCTCGTGCGCCAGATCGAGGAACCACCGGGGTGGCACGTGGTACACCCGCAGCAGGTTGGCTCCGAGGTCGGCGATCTGGCGGAAGTCGCGGCGGGTGATCTCTGGCGTGGCGAACGGAATGCCCTCCGCGCCGGGTGCCAGGGGTCCATAGGTGACGCCCTTGGCGTGGAACTTGGCCGTGCCCAGGCGAAAGCCTTTGCCGTCGACCGTGACGCGGACTCGGGATGTTGCGGGGGCGGGATTCACCGGGGCCGCACCCGGAGGACTCAAGGGTGCCGACACGGGAGGTGAGGATCCTACTGCCCCTGCTGGAACGGAAGCCTCAATGCGGGCCCGGTCCGACCTCGTCCGGATCGGCTCCGGGACGCGATCCTCCCCACCGTCGATGTCGCCCGGGCCAGCCGAGGCGAGTTCGTGGTCCAGGTCGGGAGGTTTCATCGGGTTGCGTGGCAAGGCGCACCGGGCGCCGACGCGGGGATGGACGCCCCCCGTCCCGTGAGCATTCAGGGAGCCTTGGCTCCGGCCGGTCGCCGAGCCGCCTGCGCCGCGGCACCCCGACCGCCCTGGCCTCGCCGGTCGGCCCCATCTCTGCCGTTGCCTAGGCCCTGCTCCGCTGCTTCCTTGGAGGCCGTGACGTCCAAGACCTTGAGAAAGACCCGGCGGCCCGTCCGATCCCTTCGCTGGAGCGCGGTGAGCGTCGTCGCCGTCGTCGTCGTCGCGGTGATCCTGATGCTCGGCGGATCCCCCCGGCTGACAGCGCAGCAGATCCCAGTCCTCGAGAAGGAGCTCTCGAACGGCATGAAGCTCCTGATGGTCGAGCGTTCCGGGGAACCGCGCATCTCGGGGGGATGGGTCGCCCACGTGGGCTCGTCCAACGAGAAGCCCGGCATGACCGGCATCGCCCACCTCTTCGAGCACATGATGTTCAAGGGCACGCCGACCCTGGGCACCAAGGACGCGGTCAAGGACCGCGAGATCATGGAACAGCAGGAGCGCCTGCGCGACGAGATCCGGGCCGAAGAGGCCAAGCTGCGCGCGGCGCTGCGCCGGGGCGAGGTCACCGACATCACCAGCCCGGAGTCCAAGAGCCCACGTCACCGTGAGCTGGAGGCGCAGTTCAAGAAGCTCATCGACGCCCAGCGCGAGGTGCTCGTGAAGAACGAGTTCGACCGGATCTACACGACCGCCGGGGCCTCCGGCATGAACGCCTTCACCTCCGAGGACATGACGGCCTACTTCATCTCCGTGCCGGCCAACAAGCTGGAGCTGTGGATGTGGATGGAAAGCGAGCGGCTCCTCCGGCCGGTCTTCCGCGAGTTTTACGCGGAGCGCGACGTGGTCTTCGAGGAGCGGCGGATGCGCACCGAATCGACCCCCACCGGCAAGTTCGCCGAGCAGTTCAACGCGCTCTTCTGGGACGCCCACCCCTACCACTGGCCGGTGATCGGCTGGCCGAGCGACATCCCCGCCATCTCCAAGAAGCAGGCCGACGAGTTCTACGCCCTCTACTACCAGCCGCAGAACCTCACGCTCATCCTCGTGGGCGACTTCAAGGCCACTGAGGCCGTGCCCATGGCCGAGCGCTTCTTCGGCCGAATCCCACGCGGGTCGCAACCGCCGCCGGAGGTGACCACGCTGGAGATCCCGTCGCTGGGCGAGAAGCGCTACCATGCCGAGGCCGAGACCAACCCGCAGGTGGACATCCTGTGGCGCACGGTGGGATTCGGCCACAAGGACAGCTACGCCCTCGAGGTCGTGCAGCAGTTGCTGCTGGGGCGCACGGGCCGCCTGCACAAGGGGCTGGTCCTCGGGGCCCAGGTGGCCACCGACGTGTCGGCCCAGCAGGACAGCCGCAAGTGGGCCGGGCTCTTCAACATCAGCGCCGAGGTCAAGGACGGCCACACGCCGGACGAGGTCGAAGCGGCCATCGCCAGGGAGCTGGAGCGGCTCAAGACCGAGGAGGTGCCACCCGACGAATTGCAGAAGGTGAAGAACAACTTCGCGGCTGCCGAGTACCGCAAGCTCTCGGCCAACACGCCCATCCTCTTCCAGCTCATCTTCAACGAGGGCCTGGGCGACTGGCGTGAGGTCAACACGGCCGGGGCGAAGATCCAGGCCGTCACCGCGGCCGATATGCAGCGCGTGACGGGCCGGTATTTCACCCGGGAGAACCGGGCCGTGGCGATCTACACGCGGAAGGCCGGCCCGGGCGGCGCCGCCTCGGAGGACCCCGACATGGCAGGTCTCTCGGCCGACCAGAAGCCCGTGGCCCGCCAGATCTCCGCGGCCATCGCGGCCGAGAAGGACGTCGCCGGCCTCAAGGCCCAGCTGGCCAGGATCGAGGCGGCCCTGGGTGCCGCCGATCCCCGGAGGCAGCCGCTCCAGAAATACATGATCCGCAAGATCACAGCCCGGCTCGCGGACCTGGAGCGGCCTTGAGACCTTTCGCGCCGGGTTGAAGCTCCCCGTCGCCCGAAGCGTCCCCCACCTGTCCGCAACGTCCTGCCGATGACCCCTCCTGAGAATTCCCCGACCGGCCCCGTCCCCGGGGAATCGGAGCTGCTGCAACCGCTCCGGGAGATCTACGGTGGGGAGGGGTTCTCGCTGCCCCGGCTCGAGATCCTCGACGGCGCGGACATCCCGGAGCCCTACCGGGGCCTGCTGGTGCATGACCGTGACATGACGCGGACGCTCGAGGCGCATCATGGCGACTCGATCCGCCTGCGCACCGCCGCCAGCTCCCTCAAGGAAGGCGTCTACCGGCGCCGGGTGGTCCTGGAGCTGGAGCGATCCGGGCGGCCCGTGGAGTTCGGGGCCACCCGGGTCCATCTGGAGCGCTTCCCCGAGCCGTGGCGGGGGCTCATCCTCGCCGGCGAACGCCCCCTGGGGGGCATCCTCAACGCCTGGGGCATCGCCTATCGCAGCCGCCCCTCGGCCTTCTTCCGGACCGAAGGCGACGAGCGCATCCGGGCGGCCCTCGGCCTGCGGGTCCCGGTGCCCCTCTACGGCCGGCGCAACACCCTGTCCGCCCCGGATGGCCATCCCCTGGCCGATATCCTCGAGATCCTACCGCCGACGGCGGGGCCCGTCTCCGAGGATGGATGGGCTCGTCCCGGGTGACGCCGGGCGGGGGCGGTCCCGGCCCTCAGAAGCCCAGGATCACCTGGAACGCCGCGAGGTCCCGGCCCTGCGAGATCGGTCCGTCCTGGTCGGCGAAGCTGTAGCCCGCCTTCAGGCTCGCCGTGCGGTTGACCTGCCAGCCGACGCAGGCCTCGATGCGCCAGACCTCGTTTTCCCAGGTCGTCGGGCGACCCGTTGCCGGGTTGGTGATCCGCTCGGGCAGCTGCTGATTCCAGCGGCCGGACAGCCACCATCCGGGCGCGAACTTCCACTTCGACTCGATGAAACGAGACCAACCCCACCGAACCCACCGGGCCGGGGATCTCGAAGCGGTTCCAATGCAATTCGGACCACACCTCCAGCGGGCCGTGCGCCCACGACAGGTCGACCCCCACGGCGTCCTGGGTGGGATCGTGCCACCGGGTGCCCGCCGGAATGCCCGGCGATTCGGCCGTGAGGTACGAGCCGCTGGAAGCGCTGAGCCCGAGGTTCCAGTCGGTGACCGGCCGGAATCCGAACCGGCCCTGGTAGGTCAGCGATGCGGCGTTGAGCCCGCGGTCCCACAGGTCCCATTCGGAGGGGCGCGAACTCAGCGCGTTGTTCTTGATCTCGAAGGCGTAGTCGAAGCGCGAGACGGTGCCATCGAGGCGGAACCCGCTGCAGTAGGAGGGGCCCCAGACCACGGGGGCCCACCGGGTGCGGTCGGCCAGGCGTCCTTTGCGGGCCAGGAATCCCGGCACGGGCGGCGCGACGGTGGGAGCCGTCAGGCCGTCGCCGGCGGTGGTGACCCACTCGTAGGCCAGCGGCGCGGTGATCATGGGGTTGTCCCATTCGAGGTAGCGTCGCGCCCATTGCCCGTAGGCCGTGCCGAACTTCCCCACGGTGAAGCGCATGGGTCCCTCGAACGGGTCCAGCCGCAGGTAGTACTCGTCGGGGCGGGCCTTGGCCACCCCGTCGGTGGCGTCGAAGCCCCGGTCGGCGCGGCCGAGGGCGAAGAGTGTGAGCTTCTCCCCGTAGTCCAACTGCCCGAGCACGCTGACCCTCGGGCTGGCGAGCACGTCGCCTCCCGACTGGTAGATGCCGGGGGCCGGGCGGCTGGTGACGAGGGTGTCGCTGGTGAGGTACAGGTCGGTGTCGAAGGTCAGGTCGCCACCCTCCGACTGTAAGAAGGTCGCCTCGCGGAAGGTGTCGGCGAGGTCGTCGAGCCGGTCGGCCGAGGCGTTTTGGGTCAGCGCCAAGAGTCCGGCGGTTGCGGCCGTGGTCGCGAGGTGGGCGCGCTGGGTCATGCGGTCTCCTCCAAGGTTGCGAGTTCGAAGGCTTCGACAGGTCTTGAGAATCCCTTGGCCTCGATGGGCGGAAGCCCGGAGAAGCGGGCCCGGCCCCCGAGGGCGTCGCGGGTCCCCAGGTCGACCCACACCCGCATGGCCGGGGCCTTGGAGCACCGGCGCGCGGCCAGGTTCACCCGTTCGCCCAGCACCGTGTAGTCGAGCCGCCGCGCGCTGCCCATGCAGCCCGCCACGACCCGGCCGTAGGCGCAGCCCACGCCGATGCGGATCGGCTCGGCGGCCCCCTCGTTGGCCCGCGACCGGGCCGCCACCATGGCCAGGGCGCAACGGGCCATGCGAAGGGCGTCGTCGGCGGCCGTCCGCGGGGCGCCGAAGGTCACCATGATCAGGTCGCCCACGAACTTGTCGACGGTGCCTCCGTGGGCGTAGGCCACGTCGGTCAGCAGCGTCATGTGCTCGTTGAGCAGGGCGATCACCGCCCGGGGTTCCTTGCCCTCGGTGAGCGAGGTGAACCCCCGGATGTCGCAGAAGAGCACGCCCACCTCCTGCTCGGAACCGGTCAGGTCCAGCCGGCCGGCCACCAGTTCGCTGGCGACCTCGGGGTCGGTCACGGCGTCGAGCACGCGCCGGAACCTCTCGCGCTGCGCCAGACCCTCGGCCATGGAGTTGAAACGGGCCCCCAGCCGCGACAATTCATCGCGGCCCCCCGCATCGACCCGGACGGCGAAGTCGCCGCCCTCGATGCGCTCGGCCGCCGCCGACAGGGCCGCCACGGGCCGCGAGAGGCCCCGGCCCATCAGGGCCGCCGAGGCCACGCCCACCCCGAGCGCCAGCGCCGCCGCCCCGGCCCCGGTGAGCAACAGCCGCGCTCGGCCGCGCGCATGGGGCCGAGCGTGGCGATCACGACCAGGGCGCCGTCGCTCGCCTTGAAGGGACGTTGCACGGCGAGGATCGGTGACTTCGCATCCTCCACCGACACCTCCGCATCTCCCCGGGAGATGCCTGCGGCCACCCGCGACCTGGCCGGCTGGGTCGGCGGGGCCCCGGAGCCCACCCAGACGGCGCTTTTCGGCGGCTCGGGCTTGTCGACCTTGAAGGCCGGTGGAGGCCCGTAGTCCTTGACCGCCGACGGGGCCTTCTTGCGCAGCACGGGCACGACGCCGCTGATCCGGGCCGGCCGGGCTCCGGATTCGGCATCGGCGGCTCTGGGGGTCGGGGGAGCCCACAGCGTCGTCAGGATCAGGGCGACGGACAGGGCTGCCCGGGCCGACCGGGGCCTCCGGGGATGGGTGGCGGATGGGTTCATGGCGATCGCGACGTCGGGCCCCACGTCGAAGCGGTCCGCATCGCTCCGGGGAAGAGGCGTGGGACGGTTTCCCCGACAGACTTGGCAGCCCCCGATGTTTGGCAAGGGCAATCCGGAGTTCGGTGGAAACCGGCCCGAAACCTGCCGCACGGAGGGACGCTGCGGGAGGCCCTCAGGCCATCAGGTCCCGAACCACCTTGCCGTGGACGTCGGTCAACCGGAAGTCGCGGCCGGCATGCCGGTAGGTGAACGTCTCGTGGTTGAAGCCCAGCAGGGCCAGCAACGTGGCGTGCAGGTCGTGCACATGCACCGGGTTCTCGGCCGCCGCGAAGCCGAACTCGTCGGTGGCCCCGTACACCGTGCCGGCCTTCACCCCGCCGCCGGCCAGCCACATCGTGAACCCGTGGTTGTTGTGGTCGCGGCCGTTGATCTTGCCCGAGTTGGCCCCGGGGGTGGGCAGTTCGACCGTCGGCGTGCGGCCGAACTCGCCGCCCCAGATCACCAGGGTGTCGTCGAGCATGCCCCGCTGCTTGAGGTCGGTGAGCAGGCCGGCGATGGCCTGGTCGCTCTCACGGGCCAGCTTCCGGTGGTTGACCTCGAGATCGTCGTGGTTGTCCCAGGGCTGCCCGGCCCCATGCCAGACCTGCACGAAACGGACCCCCCGCTCGACCAGCCGGCGGGCGATGAGCAGTTGGCGCGACTGGGTGCCCTCGCCGTAGAGCTTCCGCACTGACTCCGGCTCGCGCTGGATGTCGAAGGCGTCGGCGGCATCCATCTGCATGCGGTAGGCCAGCTCGAAGCTCTGGATCCGGGCCTCGAGCTGCGGGTCGGCCGTCCGCACCCGCCGATGCTCCTCGTTGAGGCGACGCAGCAGGGCCAGTTGCCGCCTCTGGGAATCGGGCGGGGTTCTGGGGTTCTGGATGTTCTCGATGAGCTTGTCGATCTGCGTGTGCTGGGTGTTGATGTACGTCCCCTGGTACACGCCCGGCAGGAAGCCGCTCTGCCAGTTCTGGGATTCCTGGATCGGGTAGCCGCCGGGGCACATCACCACGAAGCCCGGCATGTTCTGGTTGTCGCTGCCGAGGCCGTAGGTCACCCACGACCCGAAGCTCGGCCGCACCAGGCGCGCCTCGCCACAGTTCATCAGCAGGAGGGATGGTTCATGGTTCGGCACGTCGGCCTTCATCGAGCGGATGACGCACAGGTCGTCGACGCAGGCAGCCGTCTTCTCGAACAGATCGCTGACCTCGATGCCGCTCTGTCCGTGCCTGCGGAACCGGAAGGGCGACCGCCATGCCGCGCCGGTCTTGCGCTCGGTCTTGTGGTGGATGGGGATCTCCTTGCCATGCCACCGGTCGAGCGAGGGCTTGGGATCGAAGGTGTCCACGTGGGACGGCCCGCCGTTGGCGAAGATGTGGATGACGCGCCGGGCCCGGCCGGCGAACTGGGGCGCCCTGGGGGTCAGCGGGTTGAGCGAGACCGGCCCGGCGTGGGCCCCCGGGCCCAGCAGGCCGATCGAGCCTATCAGCGACGTGAGCGCCACCGACCCCATGCCCATCCCGCAGGTGCGGAGGAACTCCCGGCGGGGCAGGGGGGCGATCGGTCCGTTGGGGTCGGTCGTCATCATGGCGCGGCGGCTCTACGAAGAGGAAGCTACGACGATTGTTCGAGGCCGCCACCGGAAAACCCGGGTCGACCGCGGCCGGAGGGCGCCGGCCCGGGAACGGGCCTTGCCAAAGCGGACCCTGTCCGCGACAACGCCCGGGACGTTGTGTCCCGATCCGCCTCTCCTCCCTCCGGTCCGGTGATTCCGCTGGATTCCCCGGTCCGCCGCCGGCTGCCGCCCCTCCTGCGGCGGGCCTGGTACAGCCTCAACCAGACCTTCCGCCGGCGCATCGCCCACACCGGCGTCACCCCGGACCAGTTCACGGCCCTGCGGACGCTGCTCGAGGGCGACTCCGAGGGGATGACCCAGCGCGGCCTCACCGAGGCCATGTCGAGCGACCCAAACACCGTCGCCTCGCTGCTCGAGCGGATGGAGGAGTCGGGCTGGATCGGGCGGCGGGCGCATGAGCGGGACCGCCGGGCCTACCGCATCAACCTCCTTCCAGAGGGGCTTGAGAAGTTCCGGGAGGTCCGCGACTTGGCGGTGGTCCTCCAGAGCGACGTGCTGGCCGACCTGCCCGAATCCGATCGGGAGCGGTTTCTCGAGCAGCTTGAGGTCGTGGCCCAGGCCTGCCGGCGCGCGGCCGAGGCCTCGGCCAAGACGGCTCCCCGATGACGCCCATGGACAATGAGCCGCCGCCTTCGTGGACCCCTTCGTCGCCGCCGCCGCCGCAGCCGGCCGGTCCACCGCCGGTCGCAACCCGACCGGTGGAGCCACCGCCCCTGCCGGCGTGGCCGGAGCCGCCGTCCCTTCCGGACTGGCCTGAGGCGCCTCCGGTCCGGCCGCCCCTGGTGCCGCCGGTCCTGCCGTTGCCCACCCCGCCACCGTTGCTGCCGACGCGGCGCCGGCGGTGGCGCGCGGCGGTCTTCCTGGTGCTGGTGGGCTTCTATCCGCTGTTCGTGGGTCTCCTGGGGTATCTCATGCAGTCCGGACGTGCCGACCGGGGGCCGGCGCTGCCGCCGGATGCCGCGGGCCTGGTCCTGGTCTGTGGCGAGAGCGTGGCCGTCTTCGCCGTGTTCTTCGGCTTCGGCGCCTGGGTGGGACGACCGACGCGGTCCGAGTTGTTCTGGCGCCCCCTGCGCTGGAGGGACTGGCTCTGGGGGGCGCTCTGGTCGATCGGGGTGCGCCTCGGGGCGGTGGTCATGGTCTATGGCGCCCTGCTGCCGGTCTGGATCGCCGAGGCCCTGCGATCCAAGGCGGCCGCCGGCGGGTCCGCGGGCCCCTCGGTCGAGGAGCGTCTCCAGGAGTTCCGGCCCCGGCTGGAGTCGCTGCTGCAGTTCGACGCGCTGGGCGATCCGCTCTACCTGCTGTTGGCCGTCACGCTGCTCAGCTTCATCACGGCCGGCCTGCGCGAGGAGTTGTGGCGGGCGGGTTTCATGGCCGCGGTGCGCGACCTCCTGCCAGACCGGTGGTGGACCCCGAGGCCGCGCGATGCCGCCGAGGGGTGGCTCCGCTGGCAGGCGCGGCGGTGGGGACCCACGGTGTCCGTCGCGTTGCTGGCCGCCGTGATCTTCGGCTTGGGCCACCTGCCCCAGGGGGCCGGCGGGGTGGTGCTCACCGGCGTCGTCGGCTTCATCCTTGCGATGGTCATGATCGGCCACCGCTCGATCTGGGTGGCGGTCCTGGCGCACGGATTCTTCGACGCCAGCACCTTCGTGCTCCTGGCCGTCATCGTGCGCAACCAGGAGACGATCCGTCGCCTCGCCCCGGATCTCCTCAAGCAGTTGGGGATGTGAAGGCCGCGCACAGCACGGCCGCCAGGCGCTCCGAGGCCGTCCGGGCATCCCGCCCGAAGCGGATCAACGCCGGGATCGTCCATGGGGCGCGGGCGATCTCCAGGGCCAGGCGGCCCGGCAGCAGCCGCTTGTCGGGGCTGTAGGTGCGGTTGAAATCCAGGGGCAGGTCCTGGTGGGCGGTGTCGGACACCGAGCGCACCGTCGCCGAGGGCACGCCCGCCGACCGGGCCAGCTCGCGGAGCACCGACGACTCCATGTCCACAAGGTGTGCGCCGGTCTCTTCCAGCAACCGGGCCTTCGCGGCCCGCGTCACCACCACCTGGTCCCGGGTGACCATCCGGCCCGGCGTGGATCCCGCCGCCCGGAGGCGATCGGCCCCCGGAAACCCGTCGTCGTGGTCGTGGTACACCCGCCCGACCGACACCTCGGGGTCGAGGGCCCCGGCGACGCCGGAGGTGATCAGCCGGGCTGGGCGCGCCGCCTCGAGGGCCGCCGCCCCCACGCGCCCGGCGTTGGTCATGCCGACGCCGGTGACCCACACTTCGAGCGACCCCTCCCGGTACCGACGCGCGGAGGCGCCCGGCAGGGGTGCCGTGACCGGCGGCAGGCGCAGGCCGAGGCGTCGGGCCCGCTGCAGGAAGGCGGCCGCCTCCCCGGGCATGGCGAAGGCGATGAGGGTGGGTTCCATGCTCAATTGGAGGCGAGGTCCTCGGGCGCGTCGGCGAGCAGGCGTTCCTGCCAGGATTCACGGCGGCGGATCAGGTGTCTCCACAGGTCCTCCGGCGGGATGTCGAACACCGCCGCCACCTCGGCCGGGGCCGTGAGCCAGCTTCCCCTCCGGAGTTCCCCGTCCAGTTGGCCCGGAGACCAGCCGGCGTAGCCCGCGAACACCTTCAGCCGGAGCTTCGGCGGGCCGGAGGCCATCAGCTCGTGAAGATCCACGATTTGGTGCCCGATGCTCAGGCCCGGCAGCACGTTGCCCAGCAGGTGGGCCGGGGTGCTGTGCAGGTAGCTCAGGGCCGTGGGCTGGACCGGGCCGCCGTCGAAGAGCGGCGTGCCGTGGAACCCCTGGGGGACCTCCCCGGGCAGGGATTCCTCAAGCCGCAGCGAGCCCGGCCGGGTCAGGACCAGCCCGAGGGCTCCTTCCGGGGTGTGCTCGCAGACCAGCACCACCGACCGGTGGAAGCACGAGCCCCCCAGGGTGCCGCCATCGAGCAGGAAGTGGCCCCTCAGGCTTTGGAAGGTTCGTTGGGGTGCCTTGGGCATGACCCGTCGGGAAGGGGTGGAGCCGGGGACAGGGCGCTGTGGGTCGTGGACGTCGAACCGGGATGCCGGTGCCACCGCGGACCTGACGACCCCGTCCCCGCCGGGAGCGGGGTCGTCCCCGGATTCGCCGGGTCGTCAGCGCGGCCAGTTGGCACCGCGCGTGAGGGTGCGGATCCGGACGAGCTTGCTGTCGGCCGTGATGTAGAGGGTCCGGCCGTCATCGCCCCACGCGCAGTTGGCCGTGGCCTCGCCGGTGTTGAGCACGCCCAAGAGTCGACCCTCGGGCGAGAGGACCAGGATGCCGCCCGGTCCGCTGGTCCACAGGTTGCCCCGCTCGTCGACCTTCAGGCCGTCGGGCAGTCCCTTGTTGCCGGCGACCCTCGGGGTCGCATCGTAGAAGAGCCTTCCCTCGGCCACCGTCCCATCCGGCAACACCGGGAAGGCGGTGATGGTCGCCGCCCGCGGATCCGACTGGTTGACGTACAGGGTCTTCTCGTCCGGCGACAGGGCGATGCCGTTGGGGAAGGCGAGCTGGCGCGAGAGCAGCACGACCTCGCCGGACCGGCGGCGGAGGTACACGCCGTTGAACATCAACTCCTTGACCGGGCTCCTGTCCATGCCTTCCAGCCCGTAGGGCGGATCGGTGAAGTAGAGATTGCCGTTCGAGGCGAGGCACAGGTCGTTCGGCGAGTTGAAGCGCCGGCCTTGGAAATATTCGGCCAGCGGCGTGAAGGAGCCGTCGGCCTCCAGGCGGGCGATCTGGCGGTTGCCGTGCTGGCAGAGGATCAGGCGCCCGCCGCGGTCGGTGGCCAGGCCGTTCGAACCCTGCTCGCGGAACTTCAGCGCCCGGCCCGTGTAGCCGCTGGGGTTCAGGAAGACGCTCAGGCCGTCCCGCTTGGTCCACCGGTAGACCTTGTTCACCGGCACGTCGGAGAAGAGCAGTTCCCGGTTCTTCCCGATCCAAACCGGACCCTCGGACCAGTCGAAGCCCTCGGCCAGAAGTTCCAGTTCGGCGCCCGGCGCGACCAGGGCGTCGAATTCCGGGGTGAGACGCTCGACGCGGCCTGTGGTCGCGTATTTCGGGGCCGGCTTGGCCGGCTTGAGCCGGGCGGCCGCCGGGTCGGGCCGAGCCGCGTGGGCCGGATGGCCGGCGGCCAGCAGCGTGGCGACGAGGCAGGAAAGGATGGCGCGGATCGGAAGGCGGGTGGACGGGCTCATGGGGAAGGACTGAGGTGCTTGGGGCTGATTTAGCCGCTCCGGTCCGGGGAATCAATCCCGGGAGCCACCCGGAGTCGCCGCACGAGGTTTCGCCAGGGCCCGTGCCTCGACGTAGGTCCCGAGGCAGTGGGCGAGGCTTCCCTTGGCCCCCGCCCAGTCGACGCGGCCCAGGGGCACATACAGCGCGAGCTTGGCGGCCCGGATCACGAGGCCCGCCAGGCTGGGGCGGTGGGGTTCGATGAACCGGGCCATGGCCCGGAAATCCACACGGCCCTTCCGGTAGAAGGCCCGCATCGACCGGCGGTTCCGGTAGTGCACCCCGGCGGCGTGGACCGCGGCGATCGTCTCCCCGGCCGCCAGCGCATCGAAGTACCACTGCAGGTCCTCGCCGCCGCCGATCTCCTCGTCGAAGGGGCGTCCACGCCAAGCGTCGGCGCGGTAGAGGCTGTTGGGATTTCCCGCCCCGAATCCGAATCCCCGCCGCAGATCGTCGCCCTCGAAGTAGGTGATGCCCCCGCTGAGGGCCGCGTCGAACTCCCCGAGGATCGGCCCCACGGCGGCGGTGACCGTGCCCGGGAACCGGCCGATGGCCCGTCGGTACGCGTCGAGGAACCCGGCACCGGCCGGCACGGTGTGCGCGCTGAGGCTCAGGACCCACGCGTGGCGGGCGGCCGCGAACCCCCGGTTCAACGCCCGGCCGTAGGTGAACTCCCCCCGGACGATCGGCACAATCTCCGCGCCCTGGCCGCGGGCGAGTTCCACCGTCCCGTCGGTCGAGCCCGAGTCCACCACGATCAACTGGTCGTCGGGGTCGCGCCGGAGTTGCCCCAGCACCTCGCCGAGGGTGTCGGCGGCGTCGAGGGTGCGGATGACGATGCTGAGGGCGGGGCGGGCCATGCGGGTGTGCGACCGGCTGATCGTAGGGCAGGCCGGATTCCATGCCCAGCCTCGAGACGGTGCGCTGTCGGATCCGCCGGATTCGCCGGATTCGCCGGATTCATGGGCGCGGGGCCTGCATCGGGGGGACTTCCCGGAGTTGCATGCCGGCCGATTCCGGTTTTCCATACGAATCAAGGAATGAGCGACCAACTCGACACCCACCAGAAGGCCCTGCAGATAAACCTCGACCCGACGAAGTACGGCGTGTTCGCCGAGATCGGCGCCGGTCAGGAGGTCGCGCGATGGTTCTTCCGGGTCGGCGGGGCCAGTGGCACCATCGCCAAGACCATCTCGGCCTACGACATGACGGTCAGCGATGCCATCTACGGGCAGAGCGACCGGTACGTGAGCCGCAAGCGCCTGATCGCCATGCTCGACCACGAGTACCCGCTTCTGGTCGAGCGCCTCAAGGAGCAGCGTGGGTCGACCACGCGCTTCTTCGCCTTCGCCACCACCGTCGCCGCCAAGAGCTTCCAGCGGAAGGACGAGACCCACGGCTGGATGGGCATCCGCTTCCAGAGCGAGCCGGGTTCCGAGCCGAGCGACATCCTCATGCACGTGGCGATGTGGGACCGCGACAGCCTCCAGCAGGCCGAGGCCGTCGGCATCCTGGGCGTGAACCTCATCCACGCGGCGATGTACTTGATCTCGAACCCCCAGGCCATCGTCAACGCGCTGCTCGACAGCCTCTCCATCGATCGCATCGAGGTCGACATGATCGAGTTCCGGGGCAAGGAATTCGCCGGGGTCGACAACCGCCTCCTGGCCCTGCAATTGGTGGAGAAGGGGCTGACCAACGCGGCGATGTTCATGCCCGACGGTCGCATCGTCCAACCGGCCGACGCCCTCTACAAGAAGAGCATCCTGGTCGAACGCGGATCGTTCCGCCCGGTCACCCACGTGACGGTCGACATGGTCCGCGGGGCCCAGGCCCAGTTCATCCAGGAGCCCAACGTCGACGGCAAGAACCTCGTCGTGCTGATGGAGATGACCCTCAAGAACCTCAGCGCCGAGGGCCGCATCGACCACCAGGACTTCCTCGACCGGGTGGACATGCTGGCGACCCTGGGGCATCCGGTGCTCATCTCCAACTATGGCGAGTTCCACCGCCTGGCCACCTACCTCCACCGCTTCACCAAGAATCCGGTGGGCTTCGTGATGGGCATTCCGACACTCAAGGAACTCTTCGAGGAGCGCTACTACACCGGGCTGTCGGGCGGCATCCTGGAAAGCTTTGGGCGCATGTTCAAAAACGACCTGAAGCTCTTCGTCTACCCATTCAAGGATCCCCAGAGCGGGGCGATCATCACGGCCGGCAACCTGCGCGTGGCCCCGCACCTGCGACACCTGTACCTGTTCCTCATGGAGAACTTCTTCATCCAGGGCCTGCGCGACGTGAACGAGGCGAACCTCACCGTCCTGAGCCGCAACGTGCTCAAGATGCTGCAGGACAACGAACCCGGCTGGGAACCCATGGTGCCCAACGAAGTCGCCGCCCTCATCAAGCAGCGCCACCTGCTGGGCTATCAGGGCTAGGGATCACCGGCCCCGGCCGGGACGATTCAGAGCGGGCGGGTGGTCCGCTCCATGAGCCAGAGCACGTCGGGATTGTTGGGGGAGGCCAGGTTGAGGGGGATCTCGACGCCCTTTTTTGAGCACGGGGAAGGTCCGGCGATCGACCCAGCGCTTGATTCCGGAGTGCCCGTCGGCGAACGACAGTCCCCCGGCCTGGTTGTGGTAGCTGGCGGGGTAGTCGACGATCTTCCAGGCGCCCGGATTGCCCGGGTGGCCGAACATGCCCACGATCATCTCGCCGTCGTTCATGCTGTCCTCGCGCTCGTCCTTGAACACCCGGGTCATCGAGGGGCCGGGGTCGTTGAAGTCGGAGTACTTCTTGTAGACCCGGAAGGCTCCGCCGAAGGAGGTCACGTCGGTCGAATCGATCCATCCGTTCATCGACATGCTGCGGACGCGGGCTTTTCGAGCCCCGGAGACGAGCACCGTGCTCAGGTCGGCCGGGCACTTGAAGACCTGCGCCGATTTTCCCACGTAGGACCAGAGCAGCCCCTTCGAAAGATCCTGGTCGACGTCCCAGTTGCTGCGGTTGCCGCCGTTGAAGTCGAGGGAGCCGTGCACCCACTCGTTGGGACCATAGGACTGCGGCAGGCGGTCCTAGTGGTCGTCGACGTAGAGCCTCCAGCCGAGCATCAGTTGCTGGCCGTTGTTCATGCACTGGATGCCCGTGGCCTTGGACTTGGCCTTGGCCAGCGCCGGCAGGAGCATCCCGGCCAAGATGGCGATGATGGCGATCACCACCAGCAATTCGATGAGGGTGAAGCCATGACGGACGGCTTTGGGGCGATGTGGGCGGTGGATTCCTGGGCTCATGGGTATGACGGTTCGAGGAGACGCCGACGGGTGCTGTGTACCTGAAGCATGGAGCAAGGCCGGCCGGCCGATGAATCGCGTTTTTGTGACGGTTGGCAGGGTGGGACGGTGCGGTCGCAGACCCGGGAAGACGGTCCGGTGGCTTCGTTGACTTGGCCGGGGTCCGTTCGTAGCTTGGGAGCTCAACGATGATCGCAGGAAAAATTGGAGCTGTAGCCAGCCAGCAACCCTCCTTCCGCGTGGGCGACGAGCGGTTGATCAAGCTCACCGACAGCGCCGGCCGCAAGGTGTCCGGATTGCTGACCAAGCAGGGGCGACCCCAGGGCGTGCTGCGGGTGTCCGTCGTCGGGGGCGGGTGTTCCGGCCTCCAGTACAAGATGGACCTGCAGGACAAGCCGCAGAACCGCGACATCCTCGTCGAGAGTGCCGGCGTCCGCGTGGTGGTGGATCCCAAGAGCGCCCTTTATGTGACGGGCAGCGAACTGGATTATGTGGAGGCCCTGCAGGAGGGTGGCTTCAAGGTCAAGAACCCCAATGCGGCCACGAGCTGCTCCTGCGGCGAGAGCTTCAGCGCCTGACCCGTCCAAACCCGCCGCGTCCCGCCGCCACAAGAACCACCGGATTCGCCTCCGGACGCCCCCATGACGGAGAGCCCTCGCCAACCGATCGTCCGGATCCGCGACCTGTTCAAGATCTACCGCCAGGGCGACATCGACGTGACGGCCCTCAACGGCGTCTCGCTCGAAATCTCCCCCGGCGAGTTCGTGGTGCTCATGGGACCCTCGGGCTCGGGCAAGTCCACGCTGCTCCACATCCTGGCCGGCATCGACACGGCAACCCGGGGCACGGTGGAGGTGCAGGGCGTCAATGTCGCCGGCCTCAACGAGTCCGAGTTGGCCGACTGGCGCAACCAGAACGTCGGCTTCGTCTTCCAGAGCTTCAACCTCATCCCGGTGCTGACGGCCTTCGAGAACGTCGAGCTGCCGCTGTTGCTTACGGCCCTGTCCCGGGCCGAGCGGCGGCGTCAGGTCGAGACGTCCCTCGACCTGGTGGGCCTGGTGGACCGCGGACACCACCGGCCCGACCAGATGTCCGGCGGTCAGCAGCAGCGGGTGGCCATCGCCCGGGCCATCGCCACCGACCCGGCCCTCATCATCGCCGACGAGCCCACGGGCAACCTCGACTCGAAGTCTGCGGCCGATGTGCTCGGCATCCTTCAGTCGCTGGCCCGGGAGGCCGGCAAGACCGTGGTCATGGTCACGCACGATCCCAAGGCCGCCGCCTACGGCACCCGCAGCCTCCACCTCGAGAAGGGCGAGTTCGTGGCATGAGCGACGCCGGGGTCCATCCGCAGCCGGCGGCGACCCCTCCAGGGCGTCACCGCGCCCCGGGCATCAGCATCGCGGGCTTCGTGCTGAAGAACGCCCTGCGCAACGGGCGGCGGGCGCTCCTCACCATCCTCAGCGTGGCCATCAGTTGCGCCCTGCTGGTGACCCTGATGACGCTGCAGCGCGAGCTGACCGTGCCGCCGGAGAGCGAGTCGGCCTCCTTCCGCATCATCGCCCGGAACAAGGTGTCGCTGGCCCAGCCCCTGCCGGCACGGCAGATCACCACCATCGAGAAGCTTCCCGGCGTGCGGCAGGTCTCGCCCTTCACCTACTTCGGCGGCCTCTTCCGGGATGAGACCGTCACCAGCTGGGCCCAGTTTGCCGTCGATCCAGCCCGCTTCCGCGAACTCATCCTCGAGGGCAAGATCCTCGAGGGCACCTACGAGGCGTGGGTGCGCGACCGGAACTCCTGCCTGATGGGCGCGGACACGATGCGCCGCTACGGCCTCAAGGTGGGGGATTCGCTCCGGTTCCGGGGCACCTTCTACCCCGTGGACCTCCAGCTCACCATCGCCGCCGTCTACGCGGGCACCGTGGACGACCGGAACTGCTTTTTCCACCACGCGCTGCTCGACCAGCTCATGGACGACTGGGGAATGGTGGGCACCTGGTACCTCATCGCCGACTCGGCCGACGCGGTGGACGGCGTCTTGGAACGCGTCAACGCCGCCTTCGAGAACACCTCGGCCGAGGTGCGTGCCGAGACCGAGCGGGCCTTCCAGCTCGGGTTCATCAGCATGATCGGCAACGTCAAGCTGCTCTTCGGCAGCATCAGCGCGGTGGTGGTCTTCACGCTCATCCTGGTCTGTGTCAGCACCATGAGCATGGCCATCCGGGAGCGGTTCCGCGAACTGGCCGTGCTCAAGGCGCTCGGGTTCCGGCGGCGCGAGCTCTTCGCCTTCATCCTGGCCGAGAGCTTCGGCCTGTCCATGCTCGGGGCTGTGGTCGGCATCGGGGGCGCGTGGCTGTTCTGGTCGTCCATCAACCTGCAGAAGCTCACGCAGGGCTTCCTCGTCTACTTCGAGGTGACCCCGCGGATCATGGCCACCGGCGGCATCGTGGCGGCGCTGCTGGGCATCCTGGCGGCGCTCGGGCCGTCGGTCTCGGTGGCGCGCACCAGCGTCGTGGCCGGGCTCAAGACCCTCGACTGACCCCATGGCCCTGCCGCTCAAGTACAACTACCGCAACGTCCTCATCCGGTGGAGGACCACGCTGTTCACCGTGGCAGGCGTCGCGGCGGTGGTGTCGGTGGTCATCCTGCTCAAGGCGCTGGCCAAGGGCATCGAGTCGAGCAGCGCCCGCACCGGCGAGCCGGGCAATCTGCTGGTCGTGCGCAAGGGCTCGCAGGCCGAGTCGGGCAGCCTGGTCACCCGCGACCAGTTCCGCACCCTGCAGTTCTTCGAGGAGATCGACCGCAATGCGGCCGGGCAGCCCGTGGTTTCGGCCGAGCTGGTCATGATCATCAACGCCCCGCGACGCGGCGGGGCCGGCTCGGCCAACACGTTGATCCGGGGGGTGACGCCCCGGGGCCTGGAGCTGCGCCCGAAGGTCCGGCTGGTCGAGGGCCGGTGGTTCAACCCCGGGCAGCGCGAGGTGACCGTGTCGCGCAAGCTGGCGGACCGCTTCGAGGGGTTCGAGGTCGGCGGCGTGCTCAAGGCCGGGCCCGATCGCCTGAAGGTCGTCGGCCAGTTCGAGGCCGGCGGCAGCGCCTTCGATTCCGAGGCCTGGATGGACGCCGACGAGGCCCGGGCGATCTTCGACCGTTCGGAGATGTACTCGAGCATCCTCCTGCGGCCCCGGGATGAGGCGGCGATGCGCTCGCTCACCAACCGGATCGCCCAGGACAAGCGGCTCGGGCTGCGCGTCGAGCCCGAGACCGACTACTACGCCCAGCAGACCGCCACTGCGGTGCCCTTCAACATCCTGGCGGGCCTGCTCGGCACGGCGATGTCGGTCGGGGCCGTCTTTGCTGCGATGAACACCATGTACGCCAATGTCGCGTCCCGCACCCGCGAGATCGGCACCCTGAGGGTCCTGGGCTATTCGCGGGGGGCGGTGGTGGTGTGTTTCCTCATCGAGGGGGTGATCCTGTCCGGCCTCGGTGGCCTCGTGGGCTGCGGCCTGTCGCTGGGGGTCTACACCTATGTGGTGGCCCGGGGCGTGACCTTTGGGACGATGGATTTCCAGTCCTTCGCCGAGACGGTGTACCAGTTCCGGGTGACTCCCGACCTCATGCTGCTGGGCCTGGCCTTCTCCATGGTCATCGGACTGGTCGGCAGCCTGTTGCCGGCCCTGCGCGCCTCGCGGTTGCCGGTGATCTCCGCCCTGAAATCCCTGTGAGCCTCCCATGAGCGATGAACGTCTAGAACGCCTCCGGATCGCCTCGCACCAGAAGCGTCGATCGTCCCTGCCGACCCTGATGATCCTCGGCGCCGTGGTGCTCCTCACCGGAGCCGTGGCCTGGTGGGCCGTGCCCCGGGCCGGCGACGACGTGCGCTCGGGCATGAAGTCGGGGTCGAGGAACTCCGGGGGCGCTCCGGCCGCATCGACGGCGAAGCCCGCGGCGGAGGGCGCGGCGGAGCGGACGGGGCAGGGTGCCGGGACCAACCCGGCGGCCGGTGGGGCCGTCGTCGCCGGGGCGGGGGGCGGTTCGTCCACGGGGGCCACGCCCGGATCGCTGCTCACCGTGTCGGGCTACATCATCGCCCGTGAGCGCATCGAGATCAGTCCGCGCTTCATGGGGGTGGTGCAGTGGGTGGGCGTCAAGAAAGGGGACGCGGTGACCAACGGTCAGGTGGTCGTCCGGCTCGACGATGCCGAGTACCGCGCCCGCCTTGCCGAGAACGACGGGGCGCTGGCGGTGGCCGAGGTGGCCATCGAGCGCGCGCATGTCGACCTTCGGCGGTCCGAGCCCCTGGTGTCCGGGCGGGTGGAGACCCAGAAGGCGCTCGACGACGCCCGCCTGGCGCTGCGGACCGCCGAGGCCCAGCGGCTCCAGGTGCTGGGCGCCCGCAAGAGCATCGAGACGGTGATCGACTGGTGCATCATCCGCTCGCCGGTCACCGGCGTGGTGCTCGAGAAGCTGGTCGATCCCGGTGAACTGGTGACCCCGCAGACCTTCGGCGGCACCCGGGGCCCGAGTTCCTCGCTGGTGGCCGTGGCCGACCTGCGCGACCTGCAGGTCGAGGTGGACATCGACGAATCCAAGCTGGCCCGGGTGGCACTCGGCCAGGGGTGCGTCATCTCGCCGGTGTCCTATCCGGACAAGCACTACCAGGGCCGCGTCGCCGAGATCGCCCCCGAGGCCAACCGCGCCAAGGGCACCGTGCAGGTCAAGGTGCAGATCCTCGAGCCCGACCGCTTCCTCACCCCCGAGCTCAGCGCCACCGTCGATTTCCTGGGCGGCGCGAAGTGAGGGTTTGAGAAGCGATCACGGCCCGCCCCTCATGGATCGATGATCCCATGCGAAGGCCCCGAAGGAGGATCGGGCCTGGGATGGGGTCGGGCGATTGCCATGTGCAACACACGAGGTCGACACAGGTCGAACGACTGCCGAATCTCTGGGATGTCGGGAACCACCGCATTGGAGAGAGCGCGTTCCAACTCTTGGCGCGAGAGCCCCCCGTTCCGGCAGAGGAAGGCGGCGTCTTCGAGATCCTGAGGATCCAGACCGCGCATCATCTTCGTGAGCACCAGATCCACGGTTCCGGGACGATACAGCCTGAGATGTCGGGTTGAAGGTTGTTTCAACGCGACAAGATGATCCAACCAGTCCGCCCGCAGAATCACCATGTCCGATGGGAAAAGGTGGGTGATGTACAGACCGGAGGGTTCCAATTCCGCATTGGCGGCGTCTTGTGCGTTCCAAAATCCTTGGTCAGCG
>VHCX01000028.1 GCA_016871615.1 Verrucomicrobiota bacterium | reverse complement strand
ACATCCCAGATGCCACGATCGACGACTTCGCCATCTGGCAGGGTGCCCTGAGCCCCGACCAGATCAAGAAGCTGGCCGGTGGCGCCAAGCCGTCTGACCTGGTGATCGACACCGACAAGGACGGCACGCCGGACGACTGGGAAATTCAGTACGGCTTCAACCCGAACGATCCGGCCGACGCCAAGACCGACTTCGACAAGGACGGCTTTGACAACGTGGCCGAGTACAATGCCGGCACCGATCCGAAGGACCTGACCCCGCCGACCTTGGTGGGCGCTTCGGGCGACGCCTCCGGCACCAAGCTGGTGCTGACCTTCAGCGAGAAGGTGGACCCCGTCACCGCCGGCACCGTCGGCAACTACAGCGTTTCCCCGGCCCTGTCCGTGACCGCCGCCGCGGTCAAGGGCAACACGGTGACGCTGACCACCGCCAAGCAGAACCTCGACGGCACCGAGTACACGGTCTCCGTGAGCAACGTGCAGGACCTGTCCAAGAAGACCATCGCGGCCGGCTCCAAGGTCAGCGCCTACGCCTGGGTTACCCTGCGGAACGGCATTGCCAAGATCTCGATCTGGACCGGCATCGGCGGCAACGCCGTGCAGGCCCTGCTGGACGACCCGCGCTATCCGGCCAGCCCCGACCGGACGGCCGCGCTGTTCAGCATGAACAGCCGTGATGCCCTGCCGACCGACGCGCTGGACAGCTACGGCGCCACCATCGACGCCATCCTCACCCCGGCCGAGAGCGGCAACTACCGCTTCTTCATCTACACCGACGACGGCGGCCAGCTCTTCCTGAGCACCGACGACAAGGAGGCCAACCTGGTCCAGATCGCCGAGGAGACCGGCTGCTGCAGGTTCTTCACCGAGCCCGACGCCGAGGAGACGTCCGAGCCCGTGGCCTTGGTCGCCGGCAAGAAGTACTTCATCCGCCTGATCTACAAGGAGGGCGGCGGCGGTGACTACGGCCAGGTCGCCTGGCGCAAGGAAGGTGATGCCACCCCGGCCGGCTCCCTCAAGCCCATCGACGGCAAGTTCCTGAGCGCCGAGGCCGTGGCCTCGCCCGCGGGCTTCATCAAGAGCGTGTCGCCCAGGCCGAACACCGTTCAGGCCGGCAACAACATCGAGATCGTCCACGTCGATGGCCGCACGGTGCAGGCCGTCGCGACCACCAGCCTGGAGGTCGATGGCGCCAAGGTGAACGCCACCATCGAGAAGTCGGGCATCTTCCTGACCGCCAAGTTCACGGCGAACTTCGCGCCCAACACCAAGCACTCGGCCAAGCTCAGCTACCTGGACGTGGCCGGCAAGCCGACCTCCTACGAGTGGTCCTTCTCCACCAACCCGCTGAACGATCCGAACGCCCTCTTCATCGAGGCCGAGGACTTCGACTTCGACGGTGGCCAGACCATCACCGACCAGAAGATCGGCATGAACGGCAAGTATCCGGGTGACGCCTTCAATGGGAAGGGTGGCATCCCGGGCGTCGACTTCAACAACCCCGGTGGCAACGCCGGCCAGCCCTACCGCCCGGATACCGGCGTGGCCGCGGGCAAGGGCCCGAATGGCGGCGGCCGCAACCGCGGTCTGTTCGACGTCGACGTCAGCTACACCGTCGGCTGGAACGACGCGGGCGACTGGCAGAACTACACCCGCACCTTCCCGACCCCGGCCAAGAAGTACTCTGTGTACGGCTTCGCCTCCTCGGGTGGCGCCCCGATTCAGTTCGTGTTGGATCAGGTGACCGCTGGTGTGGGAACTGAAACCCAAACCCTCAAGCCGCTTGCGGAAATTAAGCCCGGCCGCGCGACCGCGGGCTGGGACAACCTGGAGCTCTTCCAGTTCAACAGCCCCGGCACCAAGGACCCCGTCGTCCTCGAGCTCGGCGGCAAGGTAACCTTGCGGCTGACCCTCCCGGGCGGCAACGGCGACATGGACTACATGGCCTTCATCCCGTACACGGCCGTCGAGGAGCCCATCAAGTTCACTGGTATCACCCGCAATGCCAACGGCTCGCTGACCATTACTTGGACCGGTGGCGGCAAGCTGCAATCCGCAGCGAGCCCCAAGGGTCCGTGGACCGACGTTGCTGGCGCGGCCAGTCCGCTCACGATCACCCCGAGTGCCGATGCGCAGTTCGCTCGCATCGTCAAATAAGGGTTGAGTCCTGAAGTCAACAGGGGGACCGGGGCATGCCTCGGTCCCCTTTTTTCATGGTGCGATCCGGTTTTCGACTCCCACTCCCCTTCGAAGACACCTAGGTTTTCCGGACTTCATGAACGTCCCCTCGGCAGCACGACGCTCCGGATCCGCCCGGGGAATCCTCTCCGGTGGGCTCGCGTTGGCCCTCCTGACGGTTTGGCCCGGTGTCATCGGCAGGATCGCCCACGCCGAGACCCCACCGGCGGCGGGCGTGCCCGCCCAGCCGCTCCCGCCCAGGGTCCCTCAGGCGGAACCGGCCGTCCCCGGGGCATCCGCTGCCGGGATCCCGCTGTTCGCGGCAGCCGACCCGCTGGCCCGCGGACGCGAGTTGGCCCGCCAGCACTGCCAGGGCTGCCACCTCCAGCCCGACCCGGACCAGCTCGATCAGGCCACTTGGTACTCCCAGACCCTGCCGCGCATGTCCATCCGTCTGGGCTTCATGCCCCAGTCGATCGAGGGCCATCCGGAGGCTGACTTGCTCAAGGCTTCTGGGCGGTTTGCCAGCAGCCCGTTCGTCCCGCTGGAGGACTGGAAGGCCATCACCAATTACTACGTGGCCAGCGCTCCCGCCCGGGCGCTGCCTCAAGGCCGCACCCAGCCGATCCGGGTCGGCCTCAAGTCCTTCCGGGTCGAGTTGGGCACCCTGGCCCCCGGGGTGACCAACGCGCCGGAGACCACGCTGGTGCACATCGACCCGCCGAATCGCCGCCTGATGGTGGGCGATGGCGTGCGCAAGACCCTGGAGGTGCGTGGTGCCGATGGCGGCCTGCGGCACACCCAGTCCATCGGCAACGTGCCGGTGGGCCTGTCCTTCACCCCCGGCATGGCCGTGCTGGCCTCCATCGGCAGCTTCATGCCCTCCGACCGGCCGGTCGCCGACGTCCGCCGCTGGAGTGCCGCCCCGGAAGCCGGGGGGTCTTCCTCGATCGTCCTCACCAACCTGCCACGCGTCACCCAGGCGACCCTTGAGGACCTCAACGGCGACGGCCGCCAGGACCTGCTGGTCTGCGCCTTCGGCAACACCATGGGCCGCTTCTCCTGGCACGAGAACCAGGGCGGCGGGCGCTTCGTGGAGCATGTGCTGCTCGACAAACCCGGGGCCATCGCCGCGCGCGTGCTCGACTTCAACCAGGACGGCCGGCCCGACATCGGGGTGCTGGTGGCCCAGGAGACCGAATCGTTCCTGGTGTTCCTCAACGAGGGCGGCGGGCGGTTCAACCTCAAGGTGGGCTTCCAGCAGTCGCCGCTCTTCGGGCACACCTCCTTCGACGTGGCCGACTTCGACGGCGACGGCCGACCCGACCTGGTGGTGACCAATGGCGACAACGGCGAATATCCCTCGCCCACCAAGCGCTACCACGGCATCCGCATCTACATGGGCCGGCCCGACGTCACCTTCCGCGAGGTCTTCTTCTACCCGCTGAACGGGGCCTTCAAGGCGGTGGTGCGCGACTTCGATGGCGACGGGCACCCGGAGATCGCCGCGGTGTCGTTCTTTCCCGACTACGCCAAGTCGCCCGAGGAGGGCTTCGTCTGCCTGGAAAACCGGGGCAACTTCCGCTTCGCGGCCGCCACCTTCGAGCAAAGCCTCAAGGGCCGCTGGCTGACGCTCGACAGCGGAGACCTGGACGGTGATGGCGACGAGGACCTTGCGCTCGGTTCGCATGTCCACGGGCCCACCCCCGTGCCGGACCGCCTCCAGACGGACTGGGAGCGCGAGCACGTCCCGTTCGTGATCCTCCGCAACACGACCGTCGACCGGAAGGGGCCATGATCCGGGAGCGCGGGTCGACGTTGCGGCGGAGGTTCCGGCGGGATTCCGAAACTCTGGCCGGGACCGGTCATCCGACACGGCGAGCGGGCGACCCGTTGTGGCCGGGCTTCCCGGGCCGCGCGGGCATTGCCGCCGCCGGGCGTCTGCTGGGCCTCCTGGGTGCCCTGACGCTGGGCGGCATCGGCGGCCCGGGCAGGGGTTGGGGCCTTGCGGCCGCGAGGGCCGATGACGCCCTGCCAAAGCCTCCCGCGGCGGCTACCGCTGGTTCCGTTGGGGCGGGGGCGTCTGCACGGGGTGTCGAGGCGGGCGCCGGGTTCCGGCGCTGGAAGCTGCCCAAGGCTTCCGGGACCGCCACCGGATTCCGGGCCCTGGATCCGGCCCGGACCGGGCTGCGTTTCACCAACGCGCTGGCCGAAGCCTCCGCCGCCCGCAACCGCATCCTCGAGAACGGCTCCGGCGTGGGCTTGGGCGATGTCGATGGCGACGGTCGCCCCGACGTGTATCTCTGCAGCCTCGAGGGCACCAACGCCCTGTACCTGAACCGGGGCGGCTGGCGCTTCGAGGAGGCGGCCCAGGCGGCGGGCGTGGCCTGCGGGGGGCAGGCCTCGACCGGGTGCCTGCTGCTCGACGTCGACGGCGACCGCGACCTGGACCTGCTGGTCAACGCGCTGGGCGGGGGCACCCGGCTCTTCCTCAACGACGCCCGGGGTCGCTTCACCGAATCGACCAACAGCGGCTTCGCCCGGCGGCTTGGGGCCACCTCGATGGCGGCGGCCGACCTGACCGGCGACGGCCTGCCCGAGGTCTACGTCGGCAACTACCGCACCACCACCTACCGCGACGGCTTCGACGGGGCCAGACCCTCCGTGCGCAGGGTCGACGGCAAGCCCGTGGCGACCCCGGCCTCGCGCTTCGGGGCCACGCCGGTCCGGGGCGGCGGCGTGATGGTCAACGAGCGCGGCGAGGTGGACATCCTCTACCGCAACAAGGGCGGCGGCTCGTTCGGACCGGTGTCGTGGACGGCGGGCGCCTTCCGAGATGCGCAGGGTCGATCGCTGACCGAACCGCCGCTCGACTGGGCCCTCAGCGTGGCCTTCCGCGACCTCGACGGCGACCTGCTGCCCGAGCTGTACGTCTGCAACGACTTCGTCCTGTCCCGCGACGGGTTCTGGCGGAACACCGGGGGCCGCGGCCTGCAGGCCTTCGCCCCGGAGGCGATCCGGCAGATCCCCATGTCCTCGATGGGTGTCGACTTCGCAGACATCAACCGCGACGGCATCGACGACGTCGTGGTGGTGGACATGCTCTCCCGAGACCCGGCCGCCAGGCAGCGGCAGCGGGCCAATCACCTCACAGCCTTCGACTGGCCGTTGCACGACCCGGCCTTCCGACCCGAGGTGTCGCGCAACATGCTCTACCTCGGCCGGGGTGACGGCACCTGGGCCGAGATCGCGCAACTGGCGGGCGTCGCCGCCTCGGACTGGTCGTGGTGCCCGATCTTCCTCGACGTGGACCTCGACGGGTTCGAGGACCTGCTGGTGGGCACCGGCAACGACCACGACGTGCTCGACGCCGACCTGCTCCGGCAGGTGCGCGGGCGCGACGGGCGCGATGCAGCAGGCGATGCCGTGGAAAACCTCCGGCGCTTCCCGAGGCTCGAGACGCCCATGGCCGTCTTCCGCAACCGGGGCGACCTGACCTTCGAGGACATGCGCGCCTCGTGGGGCTTGTCCGCGCCGGGCATCCGCAACGGCATGGCGCTGGCCGACCTGGATCTCGATGGCGACCTCGACCTGGTGGTCAACCGCCTCCAGGGCCCGGCGGAACTCCATGAGAACGTGGGCACCGCGCCGCGGATCGCCGTGCGCCTCCGGGGCCTGTCCCCCGACACCGGGGGCATCGGCGCGCGGATCCGCCTGCTCGGCGGCCCGGTGCCCGAGCAGTCGCAGGAGCGCATGTGCGGCGGCCGCTACCTGTCCTGCGACGAGGGCCTGCGCGTCTTCGCGGCGTCGTCCAAGGGGCCCATGACCCTGGAGGTGCGCTGGCGCTCCGGCCGGGTGTCGCGCCTCGAGGGCGTCGAGGCCGACAGCCTGTACGAGGTGGATGAGGCCGGGGCCGTGGCCAGTGCTGCCGGTCCGACCCCGAAGCCCGGGGGCCCGCCGCCGGTCGAACCGCCCCTCTTCACCGACGCCAGCCCCCTGCTGGCCCATGTGCATGAGGACCCGCCCTTCGACGAGTTCCAGGGCCAGCCCCTGCTGTCGCGCCGGCTGGGCGAGCTGGGTCCGGCGCTCGCCTGGTTCGACCTCGAGGGCGATGGCGACGACGACCTTGTGGTCGGCAGCGGCTCCGGCGGCATGCCGGCGGTCTTCCTCGGTGACGGCCGGGGCGGATTCAACCGCCAGACCGAACCGCTGCTGGCCGCGCCGTTGCCGCTGGACACGGCCGGGCTGCTCGGGCTCCCGGCCGATGGCGGCGGCGGCGGTCGCGAGCTGGTGATCGGCGTCTCCAGCATGGAGGATCCGGGCTCGCAGCGGCCCCGGGCCCTCGTGCAATCCCTGGCTGTGGGTGGGACCGCCGGCGCAACCACCGTCGCCGCACCGGCTGCGGGCGCTGCCGTCCCGGAGGCGCGGCCGTTGGAGCCAGGCTCCACGTCCTCGACCGGGCCGGTCGCCGCCGGCTCCGTGGCCGGCCGTCCTGGCTTGGTGCTCTTTGTCGGCGGGCGCGCCGTGCCGTGCCGTTATCCCGAGTCGGCCGACTCGGGCCTGTGGCTCCGGGAGGGCGGGCGCTGGAAGCCCGACCCGGCGGCCGCCACCGCGTTCCGGTCGGTGGGACTGGTGGGTGGGGCGGTGTTCACCGACCTGGACGGCGACGGGAGCGCCGAGCTGGTGCTGGCCCGGGAGTGGGACACGCCGGCCATCTTCTCCTGGACCAATGGCGTGCCGGTGGACCGGACCGCGGCCTGGGGGCTGGGCGGCCTCACCGGCTGGTGGACCTCGGTGCAGGCCGGCGACTGGGACGGCGACGGGCGCATGGACCTCGTGCTCGGCAACTGGGGCCGCAATTCGCGGTGGCAGGACCACCTGGCCGTCCATCCGGCCCGGGTCCACTTCGGCGATGCCGATGGCGACGGCCGGCTGGAACTCATCGAGGCGTTCTGGCACGTCGACAGCGCCCGCTGGCTGCCCTGGCGCGATGCCGAGACGGTGGGCCGGTCGTTCCCGGGCCTCTCCGAGCGCCTGCCCACGTTCCGGGCCTACGGCCAGGCCTCCGTCACCGATGTCCTGGGCGACCGGGCGGCGGCCTTCCGGGTCCGCGAGGCCGCTTCCGGCGAGTCGGTCGTGCTGCTCAATCGCGGTGGCCGTCTCGAGCGACGCCCGCTGCCGGTCGAGGCCCAGCTGGCGCCGGTCTTCGGGATCGGGGTGGGCGACTGGGACGGCGACGGGCGCGAGGACCTCGCGCTCGCGCAGAACTTCTTCGGTGTCGAGCCCGAGACCTCCCGGTTCGACGCCGGCCGCGGGCTGGTGTTGCTGGGTGGAGGCGACGGGACCTTCCGCCCGCTCGAGGCCCGGCGCTCCGGCGTGCTCGTCTGGGGCGAGCAGCGCGCGCTGGCGGTCGCCGACTTCGATGGTGACGGCCGTGCCGACCTGGCCCTCGCGCAGAACCGGGGACCGGTGCGCCTGTTCCACAACACCGCCGGTCGTCCCGGCCTGCGGGTCCGGCTCGAGGGCCCGGCGGGCAACCTGATGGCCCTCGGGGCCCGCCTGCGGCTGCGGGACGGTCCGGCCGGCCGGCCCGGCCCGGCCCGCGATGTCCGGGCCGGCGGTGGTCACTGGTCGCAGGACTCGGCCGTCCAGGTCCTGGCCCTTCCCGGGGGCGCGGCCGTGCTGGAGATCGCGTGGCCCGGCGGCGGGCGCACCACCGTGAACCCCGTGCCGGCCGGGGCCCGCGAGGTGCGCGTGCGGCGGGTGGCCGACTCGGCTGAGCTGACGGTCCTGCGCTGAGACGCGCCCGGGTGGCTCGGGGCCCGTGCCGGGTCAGCGCGCCGGCAACCGATCGAGGATTGCATCCCATAGGGCGATGCGTTCCCGGAGGGCCGCCTCGGCGGCGTCGGCGGCCTCGATCCACCGGGTCGGATCCGTCCCGCAGAGGCGTGCGATCATCCGGCGGGCCAGTTGGCCGTGGTGGCCGCCATCGAGGGCGATGTGCCGTTCCAGGTAGAACTTGAGCAGCCCGAACTGCGACCGTCCCGAGCCCACCAGCGTGTCCACCAGCGGCAGGAACATCTCGGGGATCACGTCCTCGCGCCCGTAGGTGAAGGCGGCCGCCACCTCGTGCAACGCGCCACCACAGGCCTGCCCCAGGGTGAACCCCGTGAACCGCCGAACCCCGGCCGGCACGCCGGCGCCTTCGAGTGCCTCGGCCGTGGGCTGCCCGGCCGCCAGTGCCGCAAGGAACCCGTCGATCGCCGAGGGGTCGGCGCCGGCCTCCCGCATGGCCCGGAGGTAGAGTTCGAAGTGGCTGGTGTGCGCGCCATCCGGTCCCAGGTCGGATTCCTCACCGCAGACGATCTCGTTGATCAGGAACCTCACCTCCGGGTCGCCCACCGGCCGCCACGGCAGGTCCACGCAGGTCAGCTCGCGCTGAAGCCGCTTGAGCAGCGACATGAAGTCCCAGACGGCGAAGACATGGGATTCCAGGAAGGTCCGGAGGGCCTCGGGGCCGGCTACGCGGCGGTAGATCGCGTGCTTCAGGAGGCGTTGGCGGGTGTCCTCGAGGCGGGAGGCGATGGGGTCGGCGGGGGCGTCCATGCGGTGTCTATCGGCCGCGTAAGGTGCCCCGAAGGACGCCCGGGTCAATACCGCCCGGCTCGTCGTCTCCGGGGGGGGTCGCCTCGGGGCATGCCGACCGGTGGGTGGGGGGTCCGCCCTGGAGGGCACCCGGCCCGGGATGGCGCCCCCGCGGCACGCTCGGCGGCGACCGGTCAGCGGCGGCCGCTCAAGGGTCCGACCGGAGCGGCCCCGAAGCGGACCTGCGTGCGGGTGGCCACCTGCACCTCCGTGCCTTGGAAGCGCAGCGTATGCGTGGTCTGGAACGGGGTTCCCAGGGCGCAGATCTTGACCGTCCAGGTGTCGTCCGAGGTCCAGGCGGCGCTGGCGGCGAGGCTCTCCTCGCCGAGGGGCCGGGTGGGCCCGCGCGGCGTGTCGCCCAGGTGCCCGGTGCCGGTGCTCCAGCGCCCGTGGCCGCAACGCAGCAACTCGTTCCTGCCGGAGATCGTGCGGGTCAGCACCCAGCCCTCGGTGCCGGCGTCCTCGAGCCGGAGCGATTCCAGACCGGCGACGTTGGTCTCGAAGCGGTAGGTCCGGCCCAGCACGTCGGGCGAGGACGGGGAGGTGGGGTTTCCCCGGGTCACGGGCACCTGCAGGCCCAGCAGGCGCCGCTCGAGGCGCGTGCGCATCGGGGCGTCGGCCTTCAGCGGCCCCCGGGCGAAGGCCGGCAGGAGCGTCGTCCAGAGGTGGTTCAACTGCCCGGCCATGTCGTTCACGCCGCTGGTGATGGCGATCACGGCGTCCTGATCGGGCAGGACCACGCAGTACTGGCCGAAGGCGCCGTCGCCCCGGTAGGCGCCGTGCCGGCAGCGCCAGAACTGGAATCCGTAGCCCTGCTCCCAGTCGCTGTCCGGGTTGCTGCCATTGGACACCTGCCTCGAGGTCGCCTCGCGCACCCAGCCTTCGGGCAGCACGCGCCTGCCGTCCCATCGGCCCCGCTGGAGCAGCAGTTGGCCGAATTTCGCGATGTCCTCGGTCTTCAGCCGGAGGCCGTAGCCCCCGAGGCTGATGCCCTGGAAGTTGGTGTCCCAGCGCGCCCCGGTGATTCCCAGCGGTCGGAAGAGCCGGGGCTCGAGGAACTCGGCCGTGGTCTCGCCGCTGGCCTGCTGCACCAGCGCCGACTGCAGGAAGGTGGCCGGCGTGTTGTACTTGAAGTGGGTGCCCGGCTTGTGCGGGACCGGATGCGCGAGGAACGACCTCGCCGACACCAGCGATGGCGCGACGGGCGGTTCGTCCTGGTGGCCGGTGCTCATGGTCAGCAGGTCCCGGACACGCATGGCCTTGAGGTTGGGCCCGGGCGACTCGGGCGCATCGCCCGGGAAGTGCCTCAGCACCGGGTCGTCGATCGCCAGCAGGCCCTCGGCGACGGCGAGGCCGACGGCGGTGGAGGTGAAGCTCTTGCTCAGCGAGTAGAGCTCGTGCGGCGTGGCCGCGTCATGGGGACCCCACCAGCCCTCGGCCACCACGTGTCCGTGGCGGACGACCATCACGCTGTGCACCTGGTCCATGCGGTCGAGCGCGTCGACGAAGGCCAGCAGCGCGCCCGGCGGCACCCCCTGGCGTTCCGGGGTGCTGCGGGGCAGGTGGGTGGAGGCGGCCCATCCGTCCCGGGGAGCCATCACCAGCAGGGCGAGGGTGATCGGGAGGAGGATCGATCGGCTGCGAGTCATTTTGGGGAGCTCCGGTCGGCGCCGTCGCTCAAGGCTGCTTCCAGACGATCCGGGCCACGGTGTCGTTGGTCGAGGCCTTGGTGCCACCGCCGTGGGTGATGAAGTACACGGCGCCATCCTTGCCCAGGCCCAGGGCCAGCGGGCCCGCCGGCAATCCCTGCAGGAACGCCTCGCCTGCGCCCGCCTTGCCCGTCTTGGGATCCACCGGGGCCGTGCGGATCGATTTGCGGGCGAAGTCGGCGTAGAAGAGCGCGCCCCGGTACTTCGCCGGGTAGGCCTGTCCCGACGTTCCGGGGCGATAGATCAGGGCCCCCACGCAGGAAGCACCGGTGTTGCGGGGGTAGTGGAACCAGGGATCGGTGAAGCCTTCCACGCGGTTGGTGCGGGTGAGGGTCTGCAGGCCCGGCCCGAAGACCTTCGGCCAGCCGAAGTTCGCGCCTGAGACGATGCGGTTGATCTCGTCGTGGTCGTCGTTCAGGTCGCCGCCGTTCTCGGCCACCAGGATCAGCCGGGTGGGGGCGTCGTAGGAGAGCGACCACGGTTGACGGTGGCCCCGGGTGAAGACACGTGGGTCGGCCCCGGCGGTCTTCACATGCGGGTTGTCCTTGGGCACCGACCCGTCGAAGCCGATGCGCAGCACCTTGCCGCGCACGTCGCCCAGGGCCTGGGCCTTGTTGTCGGGATCGTCGCAGTACTTGCGCAGGTTGGCGTTCTGGTTGTTCTCGCCGGTGGTGACGTAGAGCACCCGCTCCGTGGGGTGGGCCAGCAGAGCGCCGCCCACGTGCTGACCGGCCTGGTCGCCCTCCCAGTCCACCAGGGACTTCTCGCTGGCCGGGTCGAGGCGCGGGTTTGCGCCGCCGCCGCCCGAGACGGTCCAGCGGGCCACGCGGGCCACATACTTGCCCTGCGGCGCGTTGGTGAGGTGGTAGGCCAGGAAGAGGTGCGGGGTCTTCGGGAAGTCCGGGTGGAAGGCGATGCCGTGAAGGCCCCGGTCACCGCTGACCTCCGTCGGCACCGATCCCACCGGCTGCACCGCCCGAGTGGTGGCGTCGATGCGCCAGACCTGGCCGGCACGCCCCGTCACCCAGGCCGCGCCGTCCGGGGCGAAGGCCAGTTCCATGGGTTCACTGACGGCCTCCGGGCCGGCGATCGTCTCGATGGCGAAGCCCGGCGGGAGGTTCACCGCGGCGGACAGGGTGGAGGAGCAGGTCAGGGCGGCGGCCAGGGCCGCCAGGAGGCGCTTGGGCAGGGGCATAACGGGTGGGATGTGGAGTCAGGCTGGCCCGATCGCGTGGCGGACGCAACTCCCCAACCGGCGTCCCCCGGCGGCGGCGCAGCGTCCGACCTGGGTCGCTCCGGGGCTCCTGGCCCCGTGGAAATCCGCCCGGCCGGACGGCGTGGGGATTGACGGCGGCCCACGTGCGGGGGCATGACGGAGGAGTCCACCCCGTTCGTGTCATGAACAATACCCTCCCGATCCGCACCGCATGGGTGCTCCTGCTGCTGCTGCCGCCGGTGTCGACCCTCCCGGCCGCCGAGGTCGCCACCCCGAAACGCACGGTCCATTCCCAGTCCAGTTGGATCGTCGCCACGCCACAGGTCGAGGTGGCGCTCACCCGTCGCGGAGGCCACATGGCCCCGGTCACCTTCTTCCGCGACTCCGACCGTCCGGTGAAGCCCTACCACGTGTCGCCCTGGCAGGACGAGAAACCCTCGGCCATGCCGGCGCCGGTGCTCGGGCCCCTGCGCGGCGACTTCTTCTGTGCGCCCTTCGGCGGCAATTCCGAGACGGTCGCCGGCGAGAAGCACCCGCCCCATGGCGAGATCGTGGGCGAGCCGTGGCGCCTGGTTGGCACCCGGCGCTCGGGCGGCGTCACCACGCTCACCGCCGAGTTCGAGACCCGCGTGCGGCGCGGGAAGATCACCAAGGAGCTATCGCTCGTCGATGGGCACAACGTCGTCTACTCGCGCCACCTCCTGGCCGGATACTCCGGGCGGATGCCGCTGGGGCACCATGCCACGCTGGCCATGCCCGAGACCGAAGGCTCCGTGCGCATCGCCACCAGCCCCCTGCGCTGGGGCATGACCTGTCCGTCCCTCTTCAGCGATCCCCGCCAGCGTGAGTACCAGTCGCTGCTGCCGGGCGCGCGCTGGACCGACCTCGCGAAGGTGCCCGTCGCCTGGAAGGGCTCCCCCGATGCCGACCTGACCCGTCTGCCCGCCCGCTTCGGCCACGCCGACCTCGTGCAATGCGTCCACGAGCCGTGGGAGAAGACTGGCGGCCCGGCCTGGACCACCGCGACCTTCACCGAGCAGGGATACCTCTGGTTCGCCTTCAAGGACTCCGGTGTGCTCAACAGCACGGTGTTCTGGATCGAGAACCACGGCCGGCACGGGCATCCCTGGAACGGCCGCAACCACTGCCTGGGACTCGAGGACGTCACAGCCTTCTTCGCCGATGGTCTGGCCGCATCGACCACCGACAACGTGCTCACCCGGGACGGTGTGGCCACCTCGGTGACCCTCCGTCCCGACCGGCCCACGGTGGTGAACTACCTCCAGGGCGTGGTCCGCGTGCCGGCCGGATTCGAAGCGGTGCAGCGGGTCGAGTTTTCCCCCGGGATGGCGACCTTTGTCTCGGCTTCGGGTCAGCGCGTGAGCGCCCCGGTGCGCCACGAGTTCCTCAAGACCGGCACGCTCTGAATCGCCATCGTCCACGACCTGTTCACCCACCCGTTCCCTGAAAGCACCACCGCCCATGAATCCCTTGCGCCGATTCCTCCTCACCGCCCTCCTGCTCGCCCTGGCCGGCGGGTGCGGCGACACGCCCTCCGGATCGACCGGAACATCCGCCCCGTCCGGCAACGCCCAGGGTCTCATCGGCGTCTCGCTGCTCACGCTCGACAACCCCTTCTTCAAGGTCATCGGCGACCACATCACCTCCGAGGGGAAGAAGCACGGCTACCAGACCCTGGTGGTCAGCGGCGACAAGGACGTCGCCAAGCAGGGCAACCAGATCAAGGACTTCATCGTCAAGAAGGTCAGCGCCATCGTGCTCAGCCCCTGCGATTCGAAGTCGATCCTGCCGGTGATCCGGGAGGCCAACGCCGCCGGGATCCCGGTCTTCACCGTGGACATCCCGTGCAACGAGCCCGGTGTGAAGATCGTCACCCAGATCGCCACCGACAACGAGGGCGGCGGGCGCGAGGCGGGCCGGGCCATGATCGAGGCCCTTGGCGAGGCCGGCGGCAAGGTGGCGGTGCTGCACTTCAAGCAGGCCGAGTCGTGCCAGTTGCGCGTGAAGGGGTTCCTGGAGGTCGTCCGGGCCCACAACGCGTCGGGCAAGGGCCGGATCGACGTGGTCACCGAACTGGAGAGCGGCGGGGCCAAGGACCTGGGCTACAAGGCCGCCGAGGACGCCCTGCAGGCCCACCCCGACCTGCGCGGCATTTTCGCCATCAACGACCCGGCGGCCCTCGGGGCGCGCGCGGCGCTGGAGAAGGCTGGCAAGACCCAGATCCTGATCATCGGCTTCGACGGGCAGCCCGAGGGCAAGCAGGCCATCAAGGACGGCAAGATCCACGCCGACCCGATCCAGTTCCCCGACCAGATGGGTATCCGCATGGTCGACGCCATCGTGCGGCATTCCAAGGGTGAGACCCTGCCGCCGCAGATGCTCATCCCGACGCGGCTCTACCGGAAGGCCGACGCCCTGAACGATCCCACCCTCCAATAACCCGCCCCTTCCAGCCACCCATGAGCCAGACCCAACATTTCCTGCACGAACTCGTCGGATCCATGTCCCAGGGCGCCGACGGCAACCCCACCGTGGCGATGATCGAGGCGGCCTTCCGCCATCACGGGCTGCACTGGCGCTACATCAACCTGGAGGTGACGCCGGAGGATCTGGGAACCGCCGTGAAGGGCGCCAAGGCCATGGGCTTCCGGGGCTTCAACTGCAGCCTGCCGCACAAGGTCAGCGTCATCGCCCACCTCGACGGGCTGGGCGAATCCGCCGCGGTCATGGGGGCCGTCAACTGCGTGGTGCGCCGCGATGGGCGCCTCATCGGTGAGAACACCGATGGCAAGGGCTTCCTCAAGTCGCTTGAGGCGCTGGTCGATCCGCGCGGCAAGTCCGTGGTCCTCTACGGGGCCGGCGGGGCCGCCCGGGCCATCGCCGTGGAGCTCGGGCTGGCGGGCGTCCGGCGTTTGAGGATCGTCAACCGTTCCGAGGCGCGCGGGGCCGAACTGGTCAGGCTCCTGCGGGACCGACTGAAGGTGGATGCCGAGCTGGTCGTCTGGCGCGGCGACGACCGGGTGCCGGAGGACACCGACATCGTCATCAACGGCACCTCCATCGGGCTGTACGGTCCGGCGGCGCGCCTGCCCATCGACCTCGCCTCGCTGCGGCCCGGCATGGTGGCCGCCGACGTGGTCTTCAATCCCGTCCAGACGCGCTTCCTGGCCGAGGCCGCCTCGCGCGGCTGTCGGCCGCTGGACGGGCTGGGCATGCTGGTCAACCAAGGCATCGTGGGCGTGAGGTACTGGACGGGCATCGAGCCCGACGCCGGGGTGATGCGCCGGGCTCTCGAGGCGGCCATGGGGGTATGAGCCTGTCGAGTCCGCCCGTGTCGCCAAGTTCTCCGAATCCCCGGAATTCGACGAACCGGCCGCTCTTGTCCCTGAGCGGGATCGAAAAGTCCTTTCCCGGAGTCCGGACCCTGCGCGGGGTCGACCTGCGGCTGGAGGCCGGGGAAATCCTTGCGGTGCTGGGCGAGAACGGCGCGGGCAAGAGCACCCTGATGAAGATCATCGGAGGGGCCGAGGCCGCCGATGCGGGCACCCTGGCCATCGACGGGATGGCCCGGGTCGTCCGCTCGCCGCAGGAAGCGCGGGCCGCCGGCGTGGCGGTGATCCATCAGGAGTTCCATTTGATCCCGGCGCTCACGGCGGTGGAGAACATCTTCCTTGGGCAGGAGGAGACCTCCGGCGGCTTCTTGGCCCGTCGCCGGGAACGGGAACAGGCCTCGGCCCTGTTCCAACGGATGGGTGTCGATGTGGACCTGGACGTGCCCTGCCGCCTCCTCAGCACCGCCCAGCAGCAGTTGGTCGAGATCGCCAAGGCCCTCATCCACCGGGCCCGGATCCTGGTGATGGACGAGCCCACGGCCGCGCTGACCTCCCACGAGGTGGAGAAGCTCTTCGTCCTCATGCGGGAACTGCGGGCCCAGGGTCTGGGGATCCTCTACATCAGTCACCGGCTGGAGGAGGTGTTCACCATCGCCGACCGGGTGACCATCCTGCGCGACGGGGTGCCTGTCTGCGACCGCTCCATCGGTGCGATCACCCGTGATGAGATGATCGAGCGCATGGTGGGCCGACCCCTCGACCAGGAGTTCCCGTCCCGCCGGGTGACCCGTGGCGGTCCACGGCTGGAAGTCCTCGGCCTACGCCGGGGAACGGCCGTCCGGGACGTGTCCTTCCGGGCGCACCGGGGCGAGATCCTGGCGCTGACCGGCTTGGTCGGAGCGGGGCGCACCGAGACCGTCCGGCTCGTGTTCGGGGCCGATCCCAAGGATGCCGGGGAAATCCGGCTCGATGGACGGGTCCTCGACATCCGTTCACCGCGCGACGCCATCGATGCGGGCATCGGGCTCTTGACCGAGGACCGCAAGCTCCAAGGCCTGGTGCTGAGGCATTCCATCCGCGAGAACTTCGGCCTGCCCAACCTGCGGCGGTGGTGCCGGCGCGGTGTTGTGCAGCATGGCCGCGAGCGCTCCGAGCTGGACCGCTGCATCGCGGCCTTGCGCATCCGCCTGGCCGACCCCGAGATGCGGGTCGGACACCTCTCGGGCGGCAACCAGCAGAAGGTGGTGCTGGCCAAGTGGCTGGCCCACGACTGCGAGGTGCTGATTTTCGACGAGCCGACCCGGGGCATCGATGTCGGGGCGAAGCACGAAATCTACCTGCTGATGAATGAACTGGTCGCCGTCGGCAAATCCATCGTCGTGATCAGCTCCGAGCTGCCGGAGGTCCTGGGGATGGCCGACCGGATCCTGGTGATGCACGGGGGCCGGATCACCGGCGAGATCACCGACGTGGCCCGGGCGACCCAGGAGCAGATCCTCCGCTTGGCCCATGCCTGACCCCGTAGCCGCCCCACCCATGAAGACCCGCCGCCTCCTGGCCGACTACGGCATGATCCTGGTGTTGGTGCTTCTGTGCGCCTTCTTCAGCGCGGTGACCACCAGCGAGCAATCACCCACCGGCGAGGCCGCGGCCTCCCAGGTGGTCCAGGCCACGTTGAAGGCCATGCCACCGGGGGCCCGCGTGTTGGTCGCCGCCAGCGACCAGCCCGGGGATGCGGCCTTCGCGGCACGGGTCGAGCGCGACCTCGAGGCCGCGGGTGCCCGGGTCCTCGCGTCGGTGACCGGGGAACCACGCGATGCGCGCGAGGCCCTGCAGAAGATCCAGGCGGCCGGTTCGGCGATCGACGTGGTCGCAGCCACCCGCGTGGCCGGAGGCTGGAGGGTCCTCACCAGCGTGGCCTCCGAGTTCCCGTCGCTGGGCTCGCCTCGCGTGATCATGCCCGCCAGCTACCGGTGGCCCAATTTCCTGAAGCCCGAGAATCTGCTGAACATCGCCAACCAGATCGCCGTGATCGCCATCGTCGCCGTCGGCATGACCCTGGTGATCATCACCGGCGGCATCGACCTGTCCGTCGGGAGCCTCATCGCGTTGTCGGCCGTGCTGGCGGCGGGGTTCATCCGGGACCAGGCCGGGGGCGTGGCCGCCTCGACCGGTGGCATGGTGCTGGGGTGCCTGCTGGCCATCCTGGCGTGTGGGGCCGTCGGAGGTTTCTCCGGCCTGATGATCACCCGCTTTGCCATCCCGCCCTTCATCGTGACGCTGGCCATGATGCTGGTGGGCAGCGGGCTGGCCTACATCCTGGCCCGGGGGCAATCGATCTACCAGATCCCCGATGCCTTCGTCTGGCTCGGACGCGGCGCGGACCTCCTGGGCCTGCCCAATGCCGTGGTGCTCATGTTGGTGCTGTACGCCCTGGCCCACGTGCTCATGTCGCGGATGAAGCTCGGGCGGTACCTCTACGCGGTGGGCGGCAATGCCGAGGCGGCGCGGCTCTCGGGCGTGCCGGTTCGCCGGGTGCTGCTATTCGCCTACGTGGCCAGCGGCCTGTTGGCGGGGGTGGGCGGGGTGGTGATGGCCTCGCAGCTCAAGAGCGGCTCGCCGACCTATGGCAACATGTACGAACTGTATGTGATCGCCGCCGTGGTGGTGGGTGGCACCAGCCTGAGCGGCGGCGAGGGTCGCATGCTGGGAACGCTGACCGGCGCCTTCACCATCGCCGTCATCCAGAACGGCATGAACCTGACGAACGTCGAGAGCTACACCCAGAAGGTGGTGCTGGGATCGGTGATCCTGGCCGCCGTCCTGCTTGACCGGTTGCGTCAGGGCCGCGGGATCCGTTGACCCCTCAATCCATCCGAGGGTCGCCCTGCATGAACTCCGCATCCCGCCGTTTCCGTTGCATCGGCCTCGGGGAGGTTCTTTGGGACCTCCTGCCCGATGGCCGCCAGTTGGGCGGGGCGCCGGCCAACTTCGCCTACCATGCCCATGCGTTAGGAGCCGAGGGGAGGGTGATCTCGCGGGTGGGTGCTGATGACCTGGGCCGGGACATCGTGGAGCGCCTGGGCGGCTTGGGGCTTTCCACGGTGGGCGTCTCCGTCGATCCCGACGCGCCCACCGGCACCGTCAGCGTCGCGTTGGATCCCTCGGGTCAGCCCGCCTACACCATCCATCCTGAGGTGGCCTGGGACTTCCTGGAGGCTAGCAGCGAGGTGTTGCGGGATGCGGCCAGGGCCGACGCGGTGTGTTTCGGGACGTTGGCCCAACGACACCCGGTGGCCCGCGAGTCCATCGGGCGTGTGCTGCAGACCACCCGGTCCGATGCGCTCCGGATATTCGACATCAACCTCCGCCAACGGTTCTGGTCCCATACGGTGATTCTGCCATCGCTGCACATGGCCAACGTGCTCAAGCTCAACGACGAGGAACTGCCGGTGTTGGTCGGGTTGCTGGGCTGGACCGAGGTCGATGAAGAGCGGTGCCTGGGCCGTTTGGCCGAGCGGTTCGGACTTCGGGCCGTGGCCCTGACGCGCGGAGGCCGGGGGAGTCGCTTGTGGCTCGACGGACGGTGCGTGTCATGGCCTCTCACCGGAAGTCCGGTGCCATTCCCGGTGGTGGACACGGTGGGAGCGGGCGACAGCTACACGGCGGCCCTGGCGTTGGGTTTGTTGTGGGGTGATCCGCCGGAAGAGATCCTTCGCATCGCCCATCGGGTCGCCGACTTCGTCTGCACCCGGGCGGGGGCTACTCCGCGGATGCCGGCGGACTTCGCCAGGGAACTGTCCCGAGGGCGCACCTCCGCGCCGTGATCAGGCCCGACCGAGGTCCGTGAGGGAATCGGTCTGCGGTGGAATGGATCCGGCGGAAGCGAATTTGGCGGAAGAAGTGGTGCGCGGGGCGGGGGTCGAACCCACAACCTTCGGCTTCGGAGACCGACGCTCTATCCAATTGAGCTACCCGCGCAACGTGGATTCAGATTTTAGGAACCCGCCCCCCGCGGGGCAACAGTTTGTTCTGCGGGCGGTGTGTCGGTGGATCGCGGGATCGGTCTAGGCCTTCCCTGGGCTCGATCGGGGAGCTGCCTGACCGGGCGCCGACCGTCTTCGGATCCAGACTCTAGCGACGGGCTCAACGTCCCTGGTCGCCGAAGCTCCCGCGGATGAAGGTCACCGCCGGGGCCGGATCGTCGAGACCATGCGGATGGTGGCCCACGCCGGGCTTGTGGATGACCTCCATGCGGCCGCCAAGGGCCCGGTAGCGGGAGGCCACCACCGCGGTGTTCTCGGCCACGGGCACGACGTCGTCGGTGTCGCCGACCACATGGATGAGCCGGACCCCCGCCTTGGCCAGCGGGGCGAGTTGGTCCACGGGATTGCCCGTGAAGGCCAGCGCCTCGGCCTCGGTGGCGAACCCGTAATGGCGCTGCAGTTGGGTCCAGTCGCCGGGGCTGCCCTTGCCCGTGCCCTTGCCCCCGGGCCAGCTCTTGAAGTCGCACACCGGTGCATCGCCATAGATGCAGGCCACCCGTTCCGGATGCCGGGCCGCCCAGCGGTAGGCGTAGAGACCCCCACGGCTGATGCCCACCAGGGCGGCCTTGGGCCCGAGCCCCCCGCGCCGAAGCGCCTCATAGAAGGCGTCGAACTGCTCCAGGGCCCGTGGGGATCCGAAGGTGTTGCCCACCCCCAGGTGCACGTGGTGGAAGCCTTGCTCGAGCAGTTGCAGCACCCCGGTCCGTTCGGTGAAGGCGTCGGGGAATTCCAGGCACCAGGTCCAGGGCTTGCCGGGTGCGGCCTGACGGGGCTTGACGACCCAGCCGGTGGTGGCGCCCTCCACGGTGAACCGGTGGCGCACGAACCCGTGCCAGCGGTCCTCGCGGCCGCCCGGCCATGGCGAGCGAGCGGCGGCCTTCGTGGCGGCGGTCGCGGCCGGGGCCTGGCTCGGCGGTGGGGTGGAATCCTTCGGGTCGGCCCCGAGGAGAGGGGATCCGATCCAGAGGCAGACGAGGCCGAGCCACAGTGCGGGATTCATGGGATTGGCTTTGGAGTTTTCGTCCGACGTTCCGCCTTGTCCATCATCGGCTTCCTCATCGGCTTCCGCTGGCCGGTCCTGGCGCGGCGTGCCATGCGGCGGGTTCTGCCGGCAGGTTGCCTGCAGGGCGTGGTCCCATTGCCAGACACCCCCCGACCCGACCGGGCGCCCGGCGGTGGATGGCCCGACAAGATTCCCGACAAAATCGTTGACGGGGAGGGTGCATTGCGAAGACTTTCCGCTCCCCAACGCGGGGGTGTAGCTCAACTGGTTAGAGCGCTGCCCTGTCACGGCAGAGGTTACGGGTTCGAGCCCCGCCACTCCCGCCACTTTCCCGCGCTGAAGACCGGTCCCCGAAGCCGGTTTTTTGTTGCCCCGCGATCCACCCGGCCCAACGCCTTCGGGTCATGAACGGGTCAAAGCCCTCCGTTCCTGCGGCCCGTCAAAACCGTCGGAGCCCATCGTTGGATCCCTGAAGACCAAAAAATCGATCTTCGGCATGCAGGCGCAAGAACCGTTCAGTCTGAACGGAGCCCTCAGCCAGCCGTCGCTGCTCCGCACCACCTCGGACCTTCGCAACCTGCGCATCGAGCGCCGGGGGTCGACGGGTGTCCAAACCTAGAACATCGATGGATCGGACGCCGAGATCACAGCCTCCTTCTGGTTGCGTGACGGCGACCGCATCGAGGTGCCCGACCTTCCAACGTCGGAAAAATAAGCCTGCTTTCGGTGGCTGTTCCAAGGAGCCCCAAATCCACGCGTAAGAAACGATGGTGTTCTCTCGCGCCCCGCTGAGTTGAGACCTCAAGCCCTGTGCCAACTCTTCGATGTAGCGCACGGCGCTTCGTAGAAGGTTCGGACGCCAACCCGCTCTCTTCCGGCTCGGAGTGCCCGACCGAGGTCCCCAAAAAAGTGTTTACGCGTGGTTCATGGCGAGCCCCCGCACCTTGACCCGCATCGGGGGGCGCGAGACCTTCCTCGACCGTTCATGACGAAGCCGCTCCGTGCCCTCAGGCCCCTGGTTTCCGCCCTGCTGCTGGCCGGCGGGGGTGGGGTGTCGGCGCTGGCGGAGCCCGGCATCGAGGTGCGGTTCGGGCCGCTGGCCGAGGAGTTCCCGCTGACGCTGCGCGCCGGGCATCGCGGCGAGGCGCTGGGGCCCTTCTTCCATTGGCAGCAGACGCCGGAGGCGTGGGGTTGGGGCTTCTCGCCCTGGGTGTCCTACCAGCACGAGCCCGGCGTCGAGCGCACGCAGGCCGAGTTCCTCTACCCGCTGGTGTCGTTCGACCAGTACGGCTCGCAGTACCGGTTCCACCTGGTGCAGTTTGTGAGCTGGAGCGGCGGCCAAGGCAACGCCGGCCCGGACAAGGACCGCTTCACGCTGTTTCCGTTCTGGTTCAGCCAGCGCTCCGACGACCCGGCTGAGTCGTACCGGGCGCTGGTGCCGTTCTACGGCCATCTTCAGGGACGCCTGTTCCGCGACGAGATCCGCTTCGTCGCGATGCCGCTCTGGGTCCGGACCCGCAAGCGCGACGTGGTCACCGACAACTACCTCGCCCCGTTCGTCCACGTGCGCTCCGGCGCGGCCGAAGGCTGGCAGGTGTGGCCCTTCTACGGGCAGGAGCATCGGGCGCCGCTGGTGCGGACCAACGCCTTGAGCGACTTGCCCGAGGTCGTGCCCGGCCACGAGAAACGCTTCATCGCCTGGCCGTTCTGGATCACCGACCGCCAGGGCATCGGCTCGGAGACTCCGGTCACCAACACCATGGCCTTGCCGCTCTTCTCCCGGCAACGGTCCAAGCCCCGCGACAACACCACGGTGCTCTGGCCGTTCTTCACCCGGACCGAGGACCGGGAGCGCGGGTTTGTCGAGTGGGGCGCGCCCTGGCCCTTCGTCGGCTGGGCCGATGGGCCCGGCAAACACGCGCGCCGGCTCTGGCCGCTCTGGGGCCGCGCCACCAACGCCGAGCAACAGAGCGACTTCGTGCTGTGGCCCTTCTACACCCACAAGCGGCTGCTGGCCGAGGACCTCGATCGCGAGCAGACCCGCAGCGTGTTCTACCTCTGGGTGGACCTTGCGGAGCGCGACCGCCGCTCCGGGGCGGAGTACCGCCGCCGGGCGCTTTGGCCGCTGTTCCAGCACGCCCGCGACCGGGAGGGCCGGGAACGCCTGCAGGTGCTGGCGCTGGCCGAGGGGGCCTTCCCCTCGAACGAGGGCATCGTCCGCGGGTGGAGCCCCCTCTGGTCACTCTACCGCCACGAGCACGATGCCCGGACCGGGCGGCGGAGCCGGTCGTTGCTGTGGAACCTGTGGCGCCAGGAGTCGGGTCCTGAAGGCACGCGCCACGGAGTGTTCTTCGGCCTCGTGCGCTGGGGAGACGCCACCCCGGTGGCAGGGGTTCCGAACCCGGCCTCCCGGGCTCCGTCGATCTCCCCCCGTCCCGACGCCTCGGGCGCCTCGGGCGCTCCGGGGGCCTCGAAGGCTCCCACGCCGTAGGCCAGCCGGCAGCCGGGCCCCCATGTCGTCGGTCCGGTGTCGTCGGCCCCCATGTTGTCGGCCTGTGGTGCCGGGCCCTGGGGTGCTCTGGCGCCGTCAGCCCCCGGCGAGCACCGTCTCGATCTTGGTCTGCAGGTCAACGCTGATGCGCTCGACCGGGCGCTCGGCGTCGATGAGGTCGAAGCCGTAGTGGCGCTGCAGCCGCCGGAACGTGTCGCGCATGCGGCTCTGGTACTGCAGGAAGCTGTCGAACATGTCGCGCGACAGGCCCAGGTCCATGCCGCTCTCCCAGTAGTCGAGGGCCTGCTGCTTGGCGAAGACCCGCTGCACCAGCTTCTCGGGCCGGACCTCCAGGTAGAACACCGCGTCGGGCACCAGCGCGATGCCGTACAGGTTCCGCAGCCACTGCTCATTGACGCCGCGCACCAGGTCTCGGGCCATCAGCGTGTAGATGTAGCGGTCGGCCAAAACCATCGAGCCCGCCCGCAGCGCCGGCAGGATGGTGTTCTCGAGCTGGTCGGCGAAGTCGGTGGCGTAGAAGAGCGAGAGCGTGGTGCGCGAGAGGATGTTGCCCTGCTGGGCCGCCTCGAGCTCCTCGCTGACCAGCGACGAACGCTTGAGCCCCACCTGCACCGTGTGGTGTCCCGAGGCCTCGAGCCACTGCACCAGCCGGGCGATTTGGGTCGAACGGCCCGAGCCGTCGGCGCCCTCCACCACGATGAGCTTGCCGGAGAGCTTCTCGACCTCGATGCCCGGCAGGCCCAGGCCGAAGAAGCGCTTCGGGGTGACCTTGGGCACGAGCACCGCGGCGTCGGTCGCCGTCGTGGGCTTGGCGGATCTGGGTTTCCTGGCCATGGCTCGGGTCACGGGGTGGCGGTGAAGGAGGGCAGGTCGATGCGTTTCTCCACCAGGCGCCGGACCAGCCCCTGCTGCTCCTCGATGCGCTGGTTGGCGTCCATGACCACGAAGTGGAACTCGGTGCTCATTGCCAGGTACTGCTCGAAGATCCGCCCCTGGAAGATCCGGAAGCTCTCGTAGGGATCGCTCGAGAGGCCGAGGTCCATGCCGGCCTCGTGGTGCTTGAGGGTCGGCCGGTTGTCGAGGATGCGGTTGAGCGACACCTCGAGGTGCGAGCGGAAGAAGAAGGTGATGTCGGGCAGGGCCGCAAAGCTGTAGAGGCCTCGCACCCAGGCCGGCGGGCAGCCGCGCACCACGTCGCGGGCGAAGGCCGTGAAGATGTACCGGTCGCAGAGCACCAGGTAGCCGGCCTTGAGCAGCGGCAGCAGCTGGCGCTCGTAGCGGTCGGCGAAGTCGGTGGCGTGGATGAGCGAGAAGGTCGTGGGCGTGAGCAGGTTCTGCTTCTTGCCCTTGCTCGTCGCGCTCTTGACCAGCGCCGACGAGTTCCACTCGCTGAAGAAGACCTTGAGCCCGCGCATCTCCAGCCACCGCTTGAGCAGGTAGATCTGCGTGGACTTGCCCGAGCCGTCGAGCCCCTCGACGGCGATGAGCCGACCCCCGAAACCCAGCTCGGCGAACGTCTTGGTCATTCCGGAATGGGATCGTATCCGAAGCCGGGGCCGATGGATAGGGAGCAGTCGGCCCGACTGCGGGACCTGCGATTTCCAGGTCCCGCGTCGGGTTCGGCCGAGAGGGATTCCGGGAACGAGGCGGGACGGTTTCGGGCTGGATGGGAACCGGGCCCGACGCTCAGGGCGCGGCGACGCTCACCCGGTAGAACCTCGTGGTTCCGGTCGGTGCGGCGGCGGTGGCCCGGACCCCCCGGCCGGTGGTCGGCGCGAAGGTGGCCGAGGGCACCGGGGTCCAGGACCTCAGGTCGGCGCTCTCCTCGAGGGTATGGCGACCCGTCGGGCGGGGCGACTCGAAGTCGAGGGTCATCCGGCCCGTCTCCAGGCCCAGGCGACCCAGCCTGAAGGGCCCGGCCGGCGGCGCCTCCTCGGCGACCAACTCGAGGCCGCCCGGCCCGCCGATCAGCGCCCAGGCGCCGGTGTCGGCATCCTCGGTGAAGGCGCCCTCGACGGCGTAGACCTCGGCGTGGGCCCCGCCGGAGCGCTGGAAGTGCAGGAACTCCACCCCGTAGTTGCCGGCCCGCAGGCCCTTGAGCACCGCCCGGGTGTTGCTGTCGGCCGTTCCGAGCGGGAACAGAACGTACTCGGGGAACTCCTCGTCGATCCGCCCGCCGCCCGAGACGCTGGCGAAGGGGTGGCCGGCGAAACGTAGCGCGAACCCGTCGTCGGAATGGACCCCGATCGTCCAGTCGCCGGCACGCGGGATGCGCACCCGGCCCCGGGCGATCGTGATCCAGTCGCTTGCGACGAGTCCCTCGGCCTCGGCCGGGAACGGGGCGTCGTCGGGCATCAGGCCCCCGAGCCCATCGGCGCCGAGCTCGAAGTTCACCACGGGCGCGGTCGTGTCGAACCTGCGGCCGGTGAAGCCCTGGGTCGTCGCCGCCCGGGCCAGTTCGACGGCCGTGACCACGGCGTCGGCGCGCCCGCCGCCCCAGACCTGGCGGATGCCCCAGCCTCCGGCCGCGCCCGTCGGTCCGCCCAGCCCGTCCAGCGGGAAGGGCGGCGCCGGCACCGTGAAGGTCGCCTCGGAGGCGATCACGTTGCCCAGCAGGTCCCTGGCCTCGATGCGGAAGGGCCGGACCGAGCCCGGGACGAACGGCGCGGGGGCCACGTGGACCACGGTGGTCACCGGGCCCGATCGGCTCACCGTGACCGGCACCGCCGCCCCGTCGATCCGCAGGACCACGGTGTTGGTGTCCACCCGGCTGGTGCCGAGGTCCTCGAGGTCGATCGTGAAGCGGTCGCGCGTGGCCTCCCAGCGCTTGACGAGGGCCCGGTCGGTGGACGGCGTGTCGGACTGGGTCACGTCGAAGCGGTCGGCCGTCACCACACCCGTGCCCAGCACGCTCACCCGGAGCACGTGCTCGCGGTTGGGCAGGAGCGGGCTGCTCCAGATGAGCTTCTGCTCGCCGCGCTGGGTCGCCTTGTAATTGATGACGTAGCGCGTGCCCCCGTCGATGACCGCGGCGGCCGTCCCGTGGTGGCTGGCCACCGTGGCGAAGATGTCGATCTTCACGCCCACGAACCGCACTTCGTAGTAGGCCGACGAGGAGTCCGAGTAGCGGTCGGCGTTGAGGAAGCGCGGGTCATTGGCGTTGCCCTGGCCCACGTTCCAGGTGCCGACGTAGCGGATCTGGTTGAGGTTGGTGCCGCGGTCCCGGGTGTCGTCGATCTGGATCACCTTGCCCGGGACGATCTCGCGGACCGAGACATCGACGGTGTCGAAGGCCTTCAGCCCGGTGGCATCGGTGGCCACCACCCGGAGGGAATGGTCGCCCTTTCCCAGCGACTTGAGCGACACGGTGAAGGGCGCCCGGTTGGTCTCGCCCAGCTTGGTCTTGCCGTCGAAGAACTCGACCTTCGAGAGGTTGGAGTCCTTGTCGGTGACCGTGGCGGCCAGGGTGAAGTCGCTGGCCAGGGGCACGGTGTCGCCATTCTTCAGGCCGGTGATCGACACCACGGGGACGTTGCCGGCGATGTCGCCCGACTCGAAGCGGGCCTCCGCCAGGCCGATGCGGTACCCGTTGCCCCAGTTGCTGGTGTTGCGCAGCTTGACCAGCCGCACGTCGGTGCCCGAGACCAGGAACGCCTGCGCGGCCGAGCCTCCCTCGGTGAGGCTGAAGCTGGCGATGCCCGTGAACTTCGCGGTCGCCGGGTTGGCGTCCGGCGACACGAAGACGTCGACGTCCCGCATGCCGACGTCGGTGTCGGTGCCCGCGTTGAAGTTCCAGAGCAGGACACGGGTCAGGTCCACGGTCTTGCCGAGGTCGAAGACCAGTTCCGCGCGCACCGATCCCACCGACGACCACATCTCCGACCCCGCCGTGATGTGCACGGAGTCAGGGCTGCCCACGCCGGGGTCCTCGAAGCCGTTGCCATCGATGAGCGTGTCCTTGACCTCCTCGCCGTTGGACACCGTGACATCGACCGGTTGCAGGAACTCGGCCTGAAGGCCGCTCTGCGCGATGGCTGCAAGGATCAGGCTGTTGAGGATGGCAGGAATCCGGACAGGCCAACGGCGAGGCGGCAGTCCGGGGCACGCGAAGAGGCTGACCCGGGAATTCATGGGATTGGATCGATCATTGGGGTCCCGCCGGTTCCCGCGCAAGCCCCCCGGCGCTGCATTCGTCCCCTTCCGGCAGCTTGCCTCGGCCTGCGACCGTGCGGCATCGTCGGCCTCATCTTCCCGATCTCCGCGCACCGCCCATGAACGCACCGAACTCCCTCCGCCGCCCGTCGTCCTGGCCAGCCCTTCCGGTCCTGCTGGCCCTGCTGATCCCGATGCTCCGGGCCGCCGACCTCCCGGTGGTGCCCGTGACCGACTGGCAGCCCTTCGCCGCGCAGGTGCGCCGGGTGGCCGAGGCGCTGACCCTGGCCGGCGCCCCCCTGGGCGCCGAGGAGCGGGCGGAACTCGAGAAGGCCCTCGTCGCCAAGGATCCCGTCCAGGCCAACCGGCGCGTGCAGCGCCTGCTCGACGCCCACGTGCTGGTGGCCGTTCAGGTCACGCCCGAGATGCGGGTGAAGGCCGCGCCCGGACCGGCCCCGGCGCGGCTCACCGAGACCGGCTGGACCACCTTCCTGGTCAAGGTGCACAACGAGGCCGGCACCACCGCCGCGCTGAGGGTCCGCAGCCCGCAGGCGACCCGCCTGCATGGATCGCCCGCCGACACCGTGCCCGACCGCTGGCTCGACGTGTCGCTGGTGCAGGCGGCGCCGCTCCGCCCCGAGTTGGGGGGCTTGCCGGTCGAGTACCGGCTGATGCAGCTCTATTCACGCGATGCCGGCCGGCGCGAGGCCAAGCTGGTCTTCGACGTCGGACAGGGAACCCAGGACTTGGGTTTCCGCAGCGAGGTGGACGCGCTCTTCACGTGCCGCCCGGCCCACCCGGTGCGGCTCGGGGTGCTCGACGAGCACGGCCAGCCCACCACCGCGGCGCTGCTCATCACGGACGACCGGGGGCATGTCTTCCCCGCCCAGTCCAAGCGTCTGGCCCCGGACTTCTTCTTCCACCCGCAGATCTACCGCAACGACGGCGAGTCGGTGCGCCTGCCCGCCGGCCGCTACACGGTGGAGTTCTCGCGCGGCCCGGAGTCGGTGATCCAGCGACGGCAGTTCGAGGTGGTCGCCGGGAAGACCAACCGGTGGAGCTTCCAGGTGCAGCGGTGGATCGATCCGTCCACGATGGGCTGGATCTCCGGCGACCACCACATCCACGCCGCCGGCTGCGCCCATTACGAGAAACCCACCGAGGGCGTGCATGCCCCGGACATGATGCGCCACGTGCTGGGCGAGGACCTGAAGATCGGCGCGAACCTCACCTGGGGCCCGTGCTTCGACTACCAGAAGCAGTTCTTCACCGGCGTCGACGATCCCGTCAGCCGCTGGCCCTACCTGCTGCGCTACGACGTCGAGGTCAGCGGGTTCGGCTCGCACAACTCGGGCCATCTCTGCCTGCTGCGGCTGCGCCAGCAGATGTACCCCGGCGGCGACTCCAAGAAGCACTGGCCGACCCTCGGGCTCAACACCCTCAAGTGGGCCAAGGCCCAGGGAGCCCTGACCGGACCGGCCCACAGCGGCTGGGGCCTCGAGCTGGACTCGACCGAGCTGCCCACCTTCCGCATCCCGCCCTTCAACGGCATCGGGGCCAACGAGTACATCGTGGACGTGACCCACGAGGTGCCCGGGCCCGACGGCAAGCCCGTGCCGGCGGTGGACTTCATCAGCACGGTCGACACGCCCTACCCGTGGGAACTCAACATCTGGTACCACACGCTCAATGCCGGCTACCGCACGCGCATCAGCGGCGAGACCGATTTCCCGTGCATCTACGGCGAGCGGGTGGGGTTGGGCCGCAGCTACGTGAAGCTCCCGGCGCGCTGGTCCTACGAGGACTGGTGCGAGGGCATCCGGGCCGGCCGCAACTACGTCGGCGACGGGCGCAGCCACCTCATGGACTTCCGGGCCGACTCGGTGGTCATGGGCGAGCAGGGCAGCACCTTGCGCCTCGACGCGGGCCGGCCGGTGGTCTTCCGCGTGCAGGCCGCCGCCCGCCTCGATCCGGAGCCGCTTCCCGGCATCCGCGAGCGCAAGTTCAACCAGCAGCCCTACTGGCACATCGAGCGGGCCCGCATCGGCTCGGGCCGCAAGGTGCCGGTGGAACTGGTCGAGAACGGCGTGGCCGTGGCCCGCATGGACATCGAGGCCGACGGCTCGTTGCAGCCGTTGTCCATCACCCACGCGGTGACGAGGAGCGGCTGGTATGCGCTGCGCATCCTGCCCAGTTCCCACACCAACCCCATCTTCATCGAGGTGGGGGGCCGTCCGATCCTCGAGCGCCGGTCCATCCAGTGGTGCCTCGATTCGGTCGAACGCTGCTGGAGCCAGAAGGAGCGCTTCTTCAAGGGCGAGGAGCACGCGCAGTCGATCGCCGCCTTCGACCACGCCCGCCGCGAATACCGGCGTCGGCTGGAGGCGGCCCAGCCGTGAGGCGCTTCGGCCGGATCCTGGGCATCCCGCTGGCCGCGCTGGTGCTGGCGTCCCACGCGGCCCCGCCCCTGGAGCAGCCGGCTCACCCGCCCAACGGCCGCCTGGAGGCCGCGCGCCTGCAGGCCGTGCAGGCCTCGGTGGATTTGCTGGCGGCCCGCCGTCGGGACCTCCTGCCGCGTTCCGACGGCCTGCGCGACCTGCGGTGCATCTTCCATGCGCATGCGGGCGACTCCTCGCACACCGGTGGCAAGCCCGAGGAGATGCTCGCCGCCGCGAAGCACGCCGGGGTGCAGGTGGTGTTCCTCTCGGACCATTTCCGTCCGCCCCGCGACTACATGGACAGCTGGCGCGGCCTGCGCGACGGCGTGCTCTTCATCCCGGGCTCCGAGGCGCGCGGCCTCCTGCTGCATCCGGAGGCATCGGTCTTTCCCCACATGGACAAGCCCGTGCCCGAGCTGGTCCCGGCGGTCGTGCGGGGCGAGGGCATGGCCTTCCTTTCGCACATCGAAGAGCGGCCCGACCACCCGATGGATGGCCTGACGGGCCTCGAGATCTACAATCGCCACTACGACGCCAAGCGGGATTTCACCGGCATGCTGCAACTGGTGCTCCGGCTCACCGATCCGGAACGGCTGAAGGAGTTGTCGAGCCTGGTCGAGCGGTTCCCCGACGCCTGCCTGGCGGCCCAGTGCCTCTACCCCCAGGCCTATCTGGACAAGTGGGATGCGGCCAATGCCACCGGGCGCTTCACCGGGGTGGCCGCCAACGACTGCCATCACAACCAGATCTTCCTGCTCAAGAAGGTGGACGACGAGACGGCGCTGCTGGGAACCATCGTGGACAAGGACGAGGGCATGCGGAAGGTGCGGGCCTCCCTGCGTCCCACGCTCCGGCCCATGCTGGCGGGCAAGGCACCGGGCGCCATCGTGGCCCAGATCGACTTCGACCCCTACGAGCGGTCCTTCCGCAACGTCTCCACCCATGTGCTCGCCCCCGCGCAGACCGAGCCGGCACTCCGGGCGGCGGCCAAGGCGGGCCGCGTCTACGTCTCGCACGACTGGATGGGCGATCCCACCGGGTTCGACTTCCATGCGGTCGCCGGGGGACAGGGTCCCTCCGGGCTCAGCGTCCCGATGGGCGACGAGCGCCCCTGGTCCCCTGGTCTCCGGTTGCAGGTCCGCTCCCCGTTGCCGGCGACGATCCGGCTGCTTCGGGACGGCTCGGTCGAGGCGTTGGCCGAGGGGCACACCCTCGAGGCCCCGGCCTCCCGGCCCGGCGTGTACCGGGTCGAGCTGTGGTTGGCCCTCGACGGGGAACGCCGGCCCTGGATCTTTTCCAACCCGGTGTACCTGCGCGGGCAGGAGCGCTAAGCGGCCCGCCTCAGAAGTCGGCCGACACGGTCAGGCTGACGGTGATGCCGCGCCGGTAGCTGCGGAAGACGTACTGGTCGCCGTAGCGCTCCTCGCGGGCCCCGAGGTCGTTGATGAGCGTCTGGCGGATGTCCGGGTCGAGCAGGTTGCGCGCGCCGAAGCGCATGCGCCACCGACGGCCGAGGCGCTGGTTCACGAACAGGTCAAGGGTGTTGATGGGCTGTTCGTAGATGTTCGGGCTGCCCTGGCCGCCGTCGACCGCCAGCCGCTGGCCGCTCCGCGCGAAGGACAGCGACACGGTGGTGCGGCTGCGGGCGATCTCCCAGGCGAGGTCGCCGTTGAGGATGTACTCCGGCTGGTCGAAGAGGGGCCGGTTGTACAGGCCCACGCCATTGCCGACCGGATAGAACACGTCGACCTCCGACTGGATGAAGGCCGCGTTGCCGCCGAGGGTGATCCCCGAGAGCAGCGGGTCCAGGGCGCCGAGGTTCTTGCGCGCCTCCAGTTCGAAGCCCGAGACGACGGCGCTGGCGTTGTTGGTGAAGCTCACGATGCCGGCCGCGTTGTCGGCGATGTAGGGCTCGATGGGGTTGAGGATGTTCTTGCGGAACCACGCCACCGAGAGGAGTTCCCCGGGCCGGGGGAACCATTCCATCCGCGCGTCGAAGTTCTCGATCGCGGAGCGCTTGAGGTCCGCGTTGCCCCGGTACGCGAGGCCGTCGAAGGTGTCGAAGTACTCGAAGGGCGCGAACTCGCGGTAGGTTGGCCGCGCGATGGTCTGCGACCAATTGAGCCGCAGGTTCAGGTTGCTGGTCAGCGGGAAGACGCCCCCGACCGCGGGGAGCACGTCGGTCGTGGCGATCCGTCCGCTGGGCGAGGCTCCCAGGATGCGGCTGCGCGGCAGCACCTCGGCCTTCAGGTCCGTCTCCTCGACGCGCGCACCACCGACCAGCCGGAACTTCGGCATCACGAAGAGGTCGGCCATGGCGTACACCGCCGGGATGCTCTGGGTGCCGTCGTAGCCGTAGCCGTCGAAGGGCAGGCCGGAGCGCAGGAAGGTCGCGTTGGGGAAGAAGTACGCCGTCCGGGCGTTCGATCCGGACCCGGTGAAATTGGTGACGAACTGGCGGCCCTGGAAGTTGAGGATTGAATTGGCGTAGGCCGAGACATCGGCCTGGTTGGCGCCGGAGGTCTGGTTGATCTCGTACTCGAAGCGCTGCTCGCGCAGGCGGCGCTCGGATTCGAGCACGTTGCCGCCGATCTTGATCGAGCTCTCGAGCCCGTTGCCCGGGGTGAAGGGGATGGTCAGGTCGCTGCGGAAGTTCCAGCTCTTGTCCTGCGAGTCGCGGAAGAAGCGCGACGGCTGGTTGATGTTCGGCAGTTCGGCTGATTGGGCGATGATGTTGGTCAGCCCGTTGCCCGCCGGGAAGAGGATCATCGGGAAGATCCGCTCGTCCGGTGAGTTCTCGCCCGTGCCCGAACTCGAGAAGCTCCAGTCGAGCTGGGCCGCCCCCACCTCCCGGAACTCATGACGGCCCTTGAATTGGAAATTCCGCAGGAAACGTTCGCGGTAGGTGAGCTGGTCGATCCGGGTGCGTTCCGGGTTCCCCGGGTCGAACTGGTTGATGGTCCGGCCGGTCTCCTCGGTCAGGTAGTGCTGGGCGCTCTGGTTGTTGAGGAAGCTGAAGGACAGCTCGTGGCCCGGCATGAGCTCGATGGCCGTGCTGGCCACCGCGCCCCAGCCCACCGTCTGGATGGCCTGGTCGCGCTGGAACTCGGAGGTCCGGAACAGTGGTCCGCCGTCCACCGGGTCGGTGCCGTAGGCATAGCGTCCGCGGAAGGCGCCCTCGTAGAACTGGAATTGCCGGTCGTGGTTGAAGGTCCCGAACCAGCCGAAGCGTCGCCCGAAGAGCCACGTCGTGTCGCCGCTGGAGACCGAGAAGTTCGAGTTCGGCCCGGGCTGGTCCGTGGACGGGGCGAAGGTGGTGTTGCCGAAGGAGCGCAGCGCCGCGTCGTATTTTTCGGCCAACTCCCGCCGCTGGGCCCCGGCGGCCTGCTGGGTGGTGTTGCGCCATGGGCGCTGGGCCTCGGTGAGGATCGACGGGTCGATGAGCGCCTGCGACGGCAGGGCCCGGGATCCGTCATCCATCGCCCAGAAATCGTTGCCCCCGCCCGGGATGTTGAGGAACCGGTCGTTGAGCGTGGCGGCCGTGTTGAGGCCGGCGCCGCCCGAGACGGAGGTGAATCCCTTCGCCGGGAAGGACTTGGTCACGATGTTGACCGCGCCGCCGGCGAACCCGCCCTGCAGGTCGGGCGTGAAGGTCTTGCTCACGACCACCCGGTCGATCATCGCCGACGGGATGAGGTCGAGCTGCGGGGCGCGCCGGCGTGGGTCCGCGCTGGGCAATTCGGCCCCGTTGAGCGTGGCGATGTTGTAGCGGTCGTTGAGCCCCCGGATGACGATCTGGCGGTTGTCGGTCGCCACCACGCCCGTGATCTTGGTGGTGATCTGGGCCGCGTCGCCGCCGCCGGTGCGGGCGATCTGCTCGGCGCTGATGGCCTCCTGGGCGGTGGCGGCGTTCTTCCGCTCCTCGAGCACGGCGGCCACCGTGCTCGGCTTGGTCGAGGCCTCGTCGAAGGCCGACTTGGCCGCCGTGGCGGCCGCCGTGGACTTCGAGGCGGCGAGGTTGCCCGCACCCGTGCCCGGCTTGCCCTGGATGGGCCGGACCGGGGCGGCGTCGGGCTTGCGGGCCTCGGCCTTGAAGAAGTTGCCCGCGCCGCCGCCTTGGGCCGGGGGCGCGTCGGACCTCGCGGCGCTGGCCGTGGGTGGGGCGGCCGTCGCCGGCGCGGCATTGGCCGGTGGGGCGGCCGTCTCCTCCACGATGTCGCTGGCCTTGGGTTTCGGGATGTCCGGGGTCGGCTCCGGCGGCTTGGGCTTGGGCTTGGGCTTTTCCGGCGGCTTGATGCCGGTGATCTGGTAGATCGCCTGCGGCACGAAGCCCGCCTTGTGGGCGAGGTAGGCCAGGCCGCCCAGGGCCAGAGCGTGGACGACGATCGAGATGACGAGGCTCGACCGGTCGCTCGTCTTCTTGGCGTTTCGGGCCATGCCGGATTCCTATTTGGCCGCGCCGGCCGTGTCGGTCGCGAGGCCGATCTTGGTGACGTTGGCCCGGGTGAGGATGTCGAGCACCTGCACCACCTTCTGGTAGTTCACGTTCTCGTCGCCCCGGACCACCACGCTGAGGTCGGGGTTGCTCTTGCGGAAGCGGATGATCTCGTCCTCGAGCTTCTCGAGGGTGATGGGCTCGGCGTTGAAGTACACGTTGCCCGCCGAGTCGACCGTCACGTTGTTGATGTCCTGCTTGTTCTGGTTCTGCGGCGGTTGCTGCGCCGCCGAGGGCAGGTTGATGTCGATGTCGTTGGTCGAGGGCGCGGTGGTGATGATGAAGATCACCAGCAGCACGAAGGCGAGGTCCAGGAGCGGGGTGATGTTCAGCTCACCCATCGCATGATGGTGGGATGCGGAGTACTTCTTGCGCCCGCGGCGTCCGGCGGAGGCGGAACTCATGGCCGGGTGGCCGGGCCCTGGGGCGCCTGGCCGAGGTTGAGGTTGCGCAGGGCGTCGGCGATCTCGTCGGCGAGGGCGCGGTTGTCGACGTAGCGGTGCTCGAGATCGGTCATGATCTCCGAGTTGAAGTTGTCCAGTTCCTGGGTGATCCCGCGGATGGAGGTGATCATCAGGTTGTAGGCGAACATCGCGGGGATGGCCACGAAGAGGCCGACGACCGTGGCGATGAGCGCGCCGGCGACGCCCGGCGCCATGGCCGTGAGGCTGGCGCTGGCCGCCATGGCGATGCCCGAGAAGGTCTCCATGACGCCCCACACCGTGCCCAGCAGGCCGATGAAGGGCCCGCCGGCCACCGCCGTGGTGAGGATGATCATGCCCTTCTCGAGCGAGAGGGCCTCGGCGCTGACACCCCGCTCCAGGGCCACCTGCACCGACTGGAACGACTCGAGGCTGATGCGTTTCTGGCCTTTGACCGTCACCGGGTTGTTCTCGAGGTGATACTCGAGTTCGCCACATCCCATCGCGTACACCTCGTAGGCCGGCGCGCCGGGGAACTCGCGCTTCTCCCGGAAGAGCTGCATCGGGTCCTCGATCTCGCGGAAGGCGGCGAGGAACCGCTTGGTTGCGGCACGGGCCTTCAGGATCTGGCGGCCCTTGGTGATGATCACCGACCAGGAGATCATCGACACGATGACCAGGGCCGAGATGGTGATCTTGCCCTCGATGGTCGCCTTCTCGAAGGCGAAGGTCAGGGCGTTGGCGAGGAGGGGTTGGAAGGGGTCCATGGGAGGCTCGTTTGGACGGGGGGTGGGCGGTGTTCGACGGGGCTCACTTCGCCGTCGCCCCGGCCGGCGCATTCGTGCCGAAGAGGCTGGATCCGAAGTTCACCCGCTCCCCGAAGGACTCGACCGAGCCCTTCTGCAGGCGCACCACGAACTCCTTCATGTCACCCACGCCCTTGTTGATCAGGTTGTAGGTCAGGAACTCCACCTCGCCCTGGGCCGAGACGGCATGCGGGCGGCCGAGGGTCTTGACCACCTCCTCGCGGGACATGCCCAGCGAGACCTGGTTGAGTCTGGCGGAGGAGGAGGCGCACCCGGCGACCCAGGCGGCGGCGGCGCAGGCGGCGGCGAGAAGGGTGACCCGACGGATCGAAGCGTTCATGCCCGGTCATGCTCCGGGGGACAGATGGCGGCAATTTGTCGTGTTTGTGACAAAACGGCGACGAACTCTTCGCGGTTCGGTTACCGGATCGCCCTGGAATCGACACCTGTGGCGTTTGCCTGGCCCCGTTCCCGCCACTGCGACGGGGCCATGCCGAACTCCCGCCGGAACCAGGCGCGGAAGGCATCCACCCCGTCGTACCCGCAGGCCCGGGCGACCGTGGTGATGTCGGTTCCCGGCTGTGCCAGGAGCGCGCAGGCCCTCAGCCGCCGCCACTCCCGCTGTTGGCCCGGAAGGCTTTCCCCGAAGCGCTCCCGGTAGATCGAAAGCAACCGGCGCGGCTCGCAACGGCAGCGACGGGCCAGTTCCTCGACCGGAAGGGTCATCAGCTCCGAGTCGGTGATTCGGTGCAGCAGTTCCTCAAGCCGGTCGCCCGCGTCCCGTGGGGAACCGACCGGGATGCCCGACGTGAACGGGGGTGGCGACAGCACCACCGACACCAGTTCCAGGAGGTGCGCACGCTGCTCGAGGGCGCTGGCGCCCCGGGAGGGCTCGACGCCGGCGAACCGCCGCGCGGCCGGGGTGCCGCCTTCCAGCACCCAGGGCAGGGGCGGTTCGGAGTCCTCCGGATGGTCGATCCTCCGGCGCTCGAACAGGGTGAACACCCCGAAGAGGGCCGACGGCTCCAGGCGGAACCAGCGGAACCGCACTGGTCCCAGGCGGCTGGCCCGCAGGGTGAGGCGGATGCCTCCGCCATGGACGGCGACTGCGCCGGCACCCATCGCCCGCGCCGGGTTGCAGCCCATCAGGTAACCGTCACCGGAAAGCAACCAGGCGAACGTCCAGCCCGGGGCCGGAAAGGACCACTCCGCGGCCGTCTCCAGACGCTCCTCGTGCAGCAGCAGGGATGAATCCAGCTCCATCTGTGCCGAAGATTGTGGATTTCCGTCACGCGGGGATGTCGGGACGGCAACAGGACGGTGACGTTTGATGTCCCTCGGGCGCGGCCTCATAGCCCGCTGCGCTCCATCCACGGCCTGACCAGGCGGTTCAGGAGGAGTCCCGCGGTCCGGAAGGCCATCTGGCGCCCCGGTGGCAGGTGACGGTCGTACACCGCGTTGTATTCCACCGTCGGGATCGACCCCCGGCGCCGCTTGAACTCGCCCGCGCCCGAGCTGTAGTTGAGCAACTGGCGTCGCCGGCCCACCTCCCGGTGGATTCCGAGGAAGAGTCGCCGGTACATCCCCGACTCCGCCGGCAGCGAGGTGTCGTATCCGATGAACGGCACGGTCGTGACCCGGTCGTCGAGACTGAAGAAACCGAACACCCCGGCCAGGCGCCCCTTCCGGTCACGAAGCCCGTGGAACTCCAGCCAGTGGTCGCGGATGGCCGCGCGGACGAAGGGCTCGTCATACTGGGGATTGAGCCGGGAGTGCTTCTCGAGGTAGAGCCGGCGGTACAGTTCGGCGATGCGGCCGGCGTCCGCCGCCTCGATGTCCCAAGGTCCCACCCAGCGGTAGCCGTCGTCCCGGGCGAGCTCCTTCTGGTCGCGCCGGAGCGTGGACGTCGGGCGAAATTCCCCGTCCCGGGCGTCGAAGTGGTGGACGATGCGGGCAGTGAGGAGGCGATGGCTGGAGCGCGCCAGCCTTGCCGCCAGCCCCGGTGCCCCGACCTCGTCGACATTGCGCAGGACCACGGCATGGTCGGGAAACCCTTGGACCAGCGCCCGGGTGACCGCCTCGGCCGACTCCGCCAGGCCCACGGGCACCGGATTGGTCGAGAACATCCAACTGTTCCACTGCACAGTGCGATCGGCCCGCGCGATCCGCAGGATGAGGTCCAGGCCCACGAGGCCGACCCGCGCGGCCATGCGTGCCGTCGCCCCGGGCAGCAATCCCAGTTCCTCGCGGGGGTAGTCGAGGTACTGGGTCAGCAGCGACACGGGGTAGGAGTCGTTGCCCCGGCGGTCGTGCACGGTGATCGGGCAGCCGAAGTTCCCGTCCACGATCCATCCCGGCCGCCCTCCCAGGTTCATGGCCGGGCGGAAGGCCTCGCCCGCCACCCGTCTCCAGTAGGAGGGAGGACCGGAGTCGCCTCCCCCGATCGCCGCCGCCGCCTCGCCCGCCCAGAGGATCCGGGCCGCCCGGTCAGGCGGCGAGCCGAGCGATGTGGAAGCTGCCATAGGTGTGGACCCGGTCGCGCGCGTGGCAGTCGGCCGCCCGGTCCCGGTCGTAGCGCAGCAGGTCACCGAGGTGGGCCCGCCGGCCCCGGTGCTCGACGGTGACCGGATCGACGAAGTCGGCACTGACGCCCCCGGATCGCCACAGGATGGTGCTCCCGGGATGCGCCCGGTCCACGATCGCCTGCCACTCCTCGGCAAGGGCCACGGGATGCCGGTGGCTCAGCCAGTCCATGTGGTCGAGCAGCACGAAGCGCGACAACGGGCGCGGGTGCTTCCGGAGGAATCCCGTGAGGCTGTCGGTATGGGTGCGGATGCGGTCGGCGAGTCCCGACTTCAGGCGCTGGAAGCCCTCCGGGCGGAGGTACTCCGGGCAGCACTGGCGGGTGTACCGCCCGAACAGGTAGAGCCGCCAGAAGTAGTTGTCGGCGGTGGGCAGGCGCATGCAGACCGTCTCGACGCAGTCCTCCATGAAGGCGGCGATGTCCAGGCCGCAGGTCCGTTCCAGGTGCTCCTTCTGGGCCGCCGGAACCCCGAGCAGGCTCAGCGCGATGTCGGTCCGCAACGCTCGCCGGATCGCCGGCCGCCAGAGCTTGTGGCGCACCCGCCCCGAATAGATGGCCCGCTGTTCCTCGAGGGAGGCCGCCTCGAAGAGCGCCCTCAGGTCCGCGAGGACCCCGGCCATGCGGAGGTACCGGTTCATCATCCGCGCGAACAGCCCGGTGGTGCCGCGGAGATAGAACGAATCCGACGGCCTGCGCCGGTCGAAGAACCCGACGTGACGGTCCCAATAGTCGCGGGCGTAGGCGGGCAGGTCCCGACGCAGGCGGGCGCGGTACCATGCCCGGAACTCCGGCGTCCCGCCCTCGCCGAAGACGGCGAAGAACTCGTCATGGTCGAGATGGCGGATGCCGGCCAGCTTCAGCTCGAGCAGGGCGTTCTGGCGGAAGTTCATGTCCACCGCATGGATGGCCTTCGGCCCGTCGAGCGCATAGTCCAGCGCGTTGCACCCGGCCGAGGTGATGAGCACCAGTTCGTCGTCCGGCCCGAGGCCGAGCACCTCCCGGTCGAGGCGCGGATCCTCCCAGCAAGTGTTGTAGACCAGGTGGTTTCCGTGGACGTAGTTGAAGAGCGTCTCCGTCGTCCATTGGGCCAGGCTTCTCATGCGCTTTTTCCAACAGGGACCCTATCCCGCATCCGGCCGGCACGGCAACGGATCGGGGGCTTCGACGCGGAAATGTCACCCCGTCGATGCCGGATGGACGCATGGCCGGTCCCCAATCGGGGGATGTCGCTCCGAGGCGGTGGTTCATGGCCGGGCATCCTGCGCAAGTACGGGTCGATGGCCCTTGTTTCAGCCCGACAGCGTGGTCTGGTTGCTGGTCTGGGCGACCTGGTCTCCCAGTGGACCTTCGACCGGAAGCATGGGCTCGAGGCGTTCATGCCCCGCGAGGTCGAGGCCACCGAGGATCAGGCGGGGTTCCGACCGGCGGATTCCGTGCAGTACCAGGGGGTGGATCCGGGGCTTGCCCGGGAGGTGCTGCTGGGGATCCCGGCCGGCGTGCGGTCGCAGGCGACCTTTGTCGACTACGGTTGCGGCAAGGGACGCGGGTTGGCCGTCGGAATGCTCGCCGGGTTCCCTCGCCTGGTGGGGGTGGAGGTCTCGCCGGAGCTCGCCGCGGCCTGCGATCGCAACCTCCGGAGGCTCCGGGAGCGCCATCCGGGTGTCGCCTTGGAGATCCGGATCCTCGATGCTGCCCGGTACGAACCGCCTGGAGGGCCCCTGGTGGCCTTCCTCTACAATCCGTTCCTCGGCCCCACCCTCGACGAGGTCGCCGGGCGGCTGGGACGACGCGACGATGGGCATCCGGTGTGGGTGGCCTACGTGAACCCGAGGGGCCGGGGCGCCTTCCCTCGGGCGAGCTTCCTCGAGCGTGCCGCCTGGGAGCCCTCGCGGGCGGTCCTGCTGGAGCGGCGTCTCCCCGCGTCGCCGACGACCCCGGCGGGGTCACCGGGTTCCTGAGGCCTGCCGTTGCAGGCGCTCGAAGGCCGCCCCGAGACGTTCGTCCGACTGTGCCATCCATTGCCGGAACGCCTCCGTCCCGGTCGGCATCGCCTGCGGGAGGCGCCCCGGGTTGAAATGGGTCATCCGCAGGCCGACGCCGGCTCGTTCCACGTCGAGGGCCAGCTCGAGGGATTCCGGGTGGCTCCTGCCCAGCCAGTGCAGGAGCGGCTTGCCCAGGCAGGCCGCCTCGGCCAGGTCCTCCGGACCGCCGTCGAGCACGATCCCCGCGCACCGGGCCATGCACCGCCGCTGGTGTTCCCGGTCCAGGGGGTGGAAGCGCAGGGTGGTGCCCACGACCTCGCTCCCCACGGTTTCCGAGCGGTCATAGAAGCAGTCGATCGGCACCCCGGGGTGCTGAAGGTGCCACCGTTCGACCTCCGGTCGCTGCTCGGCCCGTGCCAGCCGGATCACGAGGCCCTCCCCGGGGGTTTCCGGCCGGTCCTCGGTCGGGCTGTCGAGCAGCGGCGGGCCTGCGAACCAGCCCTGGTCGGGATGGTTTCCGAGCGGTTGGAACGACAGGGCGTGGCGGAGCCCCCCGAAGGAGCACCACCCCGCCCTTCGGGCCATCCGGTGGATGTCGGCCGGTGTCCTCCGGGATCGGGGCCTCTCGGGATGCGCGAGGCGGAGCCCATGGCCGATGCTCAGGAGCGGCACCCGGCTGAACCGGGTCGCCCGGTGCCAGGCCGTCAGGGGTTCCATGAAGCTCACGACGGCCTCCGCGCCGTCCGAGGCGATGGCCCGGTCGATCGCCGCCAGTCCGGCGCCCAGGATCCGGCGGCGGCCCAGGCAATCCAGGAACCACCGGAGGGCCGACGGTTGACGATCGATGCGGATGGGGACGCCGGCGCCGGGAATCGTCTCGGTGGGCGCCTCAAAGTCCCGGGAGATGCGCGGGGACGGGCTCTCGCAGTCGGTCCGGGCCAGCAGCACCCGCACGACTCGGTGAGCGTTCCGTCGGCACCATGCGTGCACGGCTCTCGCCTGCACCATCGCCCCCCGGGTTTCCGGCGGCACCACGAACACCAGATTCATGCAGTTTCAGCAGATGGATGTTTCCGTCGAAATCCTCGGCCAGCGCCGTGCAGCTCTCCACCCAGTCGCCGCAGTTGAGGTACTCGAACCCCTGGACCGTGCGGATTTCCGCCCGGTGGATGTGCCCGCAGATGACGCCCTCGACCCCGGATTGCCGGGCCAGATGCACCATCGCCTCCTCGTACTGCGTGACGTAGCGCACGGCACCCTTGGCCTGAAATTTCAGGTAGGCCGCCACCGACCAGTATCCGAAGCCGAGGCGCCGCCGGAGGCGGTTGAAGTGCAGGTTGAACTCCAGGATGGCGTCGTACAGGCGCGCACCGACCCGCTCGAGCAGGCGGTTGAAGAGCACCAGACCGTCGAGCTGGTGCCCGTGGAGGACCAGGTATTTCCGTCCGTCGACGCCTTCATGCACCACCCGCTCGACCAGGCGCACGCCGCCCAGGTTGAGCCCGAGGAACTGGGCCATGAACTCGTCGTGGTTCCCGAACACGTAGGTGACCCGGGTGCGCTTGCGGTTCATCCTCAGGATCTTCTGGATCACCGTGTTGGCCTCGGTGCTCCAGAGCCAGCGCCGGCGCAGCTCCCAGCCGTCGATGATGTCGCCGACCAGATAGAGGTTCTTGCACTCGTTCTGGTGCAGGAAGTCCAGCAGCAGCCCGGCCTGGCTATGACGGCTTCCGAGATGGAGGTCCGAAATCCAGATCGCGTGGTATTTCATCACGAAGATCCCGGGAGCACCCTGGGGTTGCCGCCAGTCTGCTAGACGGGCTCGGGGGTCGAGCCAAGCCTGAAACGGTGTGTCACCCCGATGTTGCCTGCCCGACGCCGGGCCGAATCGGAACACCGGGGCTGGAGCCCCGGCCGCCGTCGAAAAGGGGTGCCTTGGGGCGGGTGCGTGGGCACGGATCCCCGGCCGGACTTCACCGGAATACCATCGAACCGTCATCCGGTTGTCACACGAGGACCCAAGGGTGGTCGCCCGGTCGCCGCCAACCAGTCGAACCAAGGCCCGGCGTCCGGCCCATATCACCCATGAAAACTCGACGGATTCCCGCAGGATACCTCCTCTGGCTCACCCTCCTCTGTGCGTTGCTCGCCACCCGGGCGAGCGCCGCGACCAACCTCGTCACAGGTCATCTCTACGGCACCCAGACCTGGGTGGCGACCAACACCTACATCCTCACGGGGTTCACCTACGTGATGAGCAACGCGGTGCTGAACATCGAGGCGGGCACGGTGGTGAAGGGGGCCTCGGGCACCGGCACCTCCAGCAGCGCGGCCAACGACTTCGGCTGCCTCTTCGTCTGCCGGGGCGGCAAGCTCAACGCCAACGGCACGCCGACCCGGCCGATCGTCTTCACCGCGGTGTCCGACGACGTGTCCGATCCGGGGGATTTGCCCTTCCCGACACGGGGCCTCTGGGGTGGCCTCGTGCTCTTCGGTAATGCGCGGCTCAACAACCCGGCGTGGACGACGAACAACGTGTCGTACGACATCTACGAAGGCCTGCCCGATCTCGCGGTGACCAATGCGGTGAACGGGCAAATCGACTACATCCACCGGTTCGGTGGGACCGACGACAACGACAGCAGCGGTTCGATGCGCTACGTATCGGTGCGGCACGGTGGCAAGAAGCTGACGACCGACAAGGAGATCAACGGATGGTCGTTCTGTGGCGTGGGTCGCGGGACGGCGGTCGATTACCTCGAGGCGTACTGCGTCGCCGACGACGGGTTCGAGTTCTTCGGCGGATCGGTGGACACGAAGCACCTGGTGTCGGCGTTCAACGACGACGATGGGTTCGACACGGACCAGGGCTACAACGGCCGGAACCAGTTCTGGTTCGGCATCCAGGAGCCCGGGGCGAAGGACAACGGGTCGGAGCAGAACGGGCA
>VHCX01000027.1 GCA_016871615.1 Verrucomicrobiota bacterium | reverse complement strand
CTTCCAGCGGACCTTTCCGGTGGCCGGATCCAAGGCGACCAGGCCCGCGCCGTGGGTGGATCCCGCCGACGCCCACAACCAGCCCGGTTCCACCCAGGGCGACCCGTTGTTGCCGTGGCGCATGGCGCCCTGGCTGTTGCCCTTCTCGCCCACGAAGACCGCCCCGAAGTCCTTCGTGTAGTCGACCGTCCACAGCGCCTCTCCATCGGAGGCCCGGAAACAGGCCAGGCGTCCGCGGCATGACTGGGCGAAGACCCGCCCCTCGGACACCACGGGCGTACAGCGCGGCGCGGCCGGACCTTGCGAGTCGGTGAAGGTGTCGTCCACCACGGCCTTCCACCGCTCGGTACCCGAGGCTGCGTCCAGCGCGCGCACCACTTCCTTGCCCTCCTGGGCCTCGGCCGCGAAGACCAGGTCCCCGGCCACGACGGGCGAGGCGTAGCCCGGTCCGGCCGCGACCGACCAGACGACCTTGGGCGAGTCGGGCAGGGCGATCAGCGGGGCTTCCTCGGTCGATGGGTGCCCGGTGCGGGTGGGCCCGCGCCACTGCGGCCAGTCGGTGGCCCCGTGGGTCGGCAGGCCGCCTGCGAGACCCAGCGCGAGGGCGGCGGCGAGGGCACGGGCGAGGCGTCGGGCCGTGAGGATCGGGAACATGCGTCAACGCTCCCGCACGGCCTCGGCTGCCGTCAATCCCGCCGCCGTCGATCCTGGGTCGTTCCTCCGGCCGCCGCCGGGTTTTCCAGACGGGTGATTCAGGTGGTCCGACCCCCGGGGCCGGCCTCCGCATCGCCCACGGTGGGCCGGATCATGAGCACCAGGGCCACGGAGACCACGGCGGCCGAGGCGAACACGCTGAAGATCGCCGCCAGCGGCAGCCCCCGGTCGCGGAGGATGCCGAAGCCCCAGTCGGCCAGGCCGCCGCAACTGATGCTCACGAGGTTCATCAGGCCGTAGCCGGTGGCCCGCTGCTCGGGCGGAGCCACCTGGCAGAGGATCGGCATGTTGTTGCTGTCGAAGAATCCCCATCCCAGCCCGAAGAGGACCAGGAACGCGATGGCGACCCACAGGTGTCCGGTCTGGGGTGAGAAGCCCACGCCGAACATGGCCGGGATGATGAGCACCATGCCCAGGGCGCTGACCTGGATCCGGCCCCTGGGGGTCGAGCGCATCCGGCGGTCGGCCAGCCAGCCGCCCGCGAAGGCGCCGACGATCGCCGCGGCCTGCCAGTACAAGGTCGCCGACACGCCGGCCTTGCCCTGGCCGATCTTGAACTCCGACTTCAAGATGGCCGGCATCCAGTCGCGCACCACCCAGCCGGCCAGCGCGGGCAACGTGAAGTACATCACCAGCAGGAGAAACGATCGGTTGCCCAGGAGCGCCCGCACCGTGCCGAGCCCGGCCGGGGCCCGGTCGGCGCTCCCCGGGGTTCGCGGCAGGTCCTTGAGCAGCAGCAGCAGGGGCGCCGCCAGCCCCATGCCCAGCAGACCGCTCCAGCCGAAGGTCCCGCGCCATCCCAGCCCCGGCATCTCCGCCGCGTAGCCGGTGAAGCCGCCGAGGATCACCCCGCAATAGATGCCCATCTGGTGCACCCCCACGGCCCGCGACCGGGTGGGGCCCGTGTGGTAATCGGCGATGAGCGCCAGGGCCGCCGGGATGTAGAACGCCTCGCTCAGGCCCATCAGCGACCGGGCGGTGAGGAGTTCGGCGTAGGAATGGACATGCCCGGTCCACCAGGTCACCGCCGACCAGGCGAAGAGGCTGCCGCAGATGGTGATCCGTCGGCCGAAGCGGTCGGCGATCCAGCCACCCACCGGGCTCAGGAAGGCGTACACCCACTTGAACTGCCCGAGCATCCGCCCCCAATTGGCCTCGGATCCGATGTCCGGGAGGTCGGCCATCACCGAACCCTTCATGGCCGCGAGCATCTGGCGGTCGAGGTAGTTGAGCAGCGCCACCGGAGCCAGCAGGAACACGGTGAGCCAGGCCCAACGGGGCAGGGGCGACGATTCGGGGGCGTTCATGGACGGGGACAAGACCGGAGGCTTCGCGGGAACACCGACGATCAGACCCGAACCCGCCGCCCGGGCAACCGCGAATCGCAGGCCAATCGCGGGTCGCCACCGCCCGACCCGCCCCCCAGGAGTCATCGCAAGCGGCCCAAGTGCCTCCATGACCCGCGCCTGGAACCACCCGCACGCCCGCGGAATGCCGGGTGTGCTGTGACCCTGTAACCTCCTGCAACCGATCGGTGGGTTGCTGAGGTTCCATCGCTCGGGTAGCGTCGCCAGTGGATCGGATCGAGGGACATGACGTAGATTCTTCAGCGGGGCGATGGATGGGACGGAGGCGAGGCCCGAATGAAGGTTGAATGGACCAACAGAACATGGACGGGTAGAGGGGCGGGGGGGATGTCCCCGGGCCCCGGGCTGGACTGTCGTCGCTTCCGGTGTTCCGGCGCGGCCTTCACGTTGATCGAGTTGCTCGTCGTGATCGCCATCATCGCCATCCTGGCCGGCATGCTCCTGCCGGCCCTGGGCAAGGCCAAGAACAAGGCCCTGCGCACGCAGTGCCTGAGCAACTACCGGCAGCTCAACCTCGCGTGGTTGCTCTACATCGACGACTTCAAGGACGAGTTGCCGCCGAACGAGACGGTGCTCAATGGCGGCCGGGAAGGCGCCAATGCCACCGCCCGCACCTGGGTCATCGGCAACGCCTTCACCGACACCAACGATGCCAACATCCGCCGCGGCCTGCTCTTTCCCTACAACCAGGCCGCAGGGATCTACCGATGCCCGGCCGATCGCTCCACGGTCCGCGACGCCCGGCGGATCCCGCGCTCACGCAGCGTCTCGATGAGCGCCTCGATGAACGACCAGCCCGATCCGTCCGACCTCACCTGCTGGCACAAGCTCTCGCAGATCGTGTTGCCGACGCCTTCCGAGGCCTTCGTCTTCCTCGACGAGCACGAGAACAGCATCGAGAACGCGCGCTTTGTGGTCACGCAGCCCGGGGAGTGGTTCTGGGTGGATTTCCCGTCGGTGCGGCACGCGGGCGCCGCCACGCTGAGCTTCGCCGACGGGCATGCCGAGTCGTGGCGCTTCGTCTCGGCCGACACGATCCGCATCGGCCGCCTGCCACCCTACATCCAGAGTCAGAACGTGAGGGCCAACGATCCCGATTTGCGTCGCTTCCACGCGGCCTCGCTCAAGGTGCCCCGGTGACCTTGGAGGAGGCCCGGCCTGGTCAGGACGGAGGGTTCCGGCCCCGCAAATCGACGGCGCCTGCGCGCGTGCCCCTGGCGGCCATCCACGGGGCGGCTGTCGGGACCGTCCGGGCTCACTCCAGCCGCACCGACGCGTGCTCGGACATGTAGCGCATGTCGTTGTTGCCGCCCGAGGGCACGACGAGGGTCATCGGCCTGAGCAGCACGGGCTTGATGGTCCGCGGGTCGACCCACTTGTGAACCTCGGCGTGGCCGTCGGCGAAGCTCAACGCGCCCGAGGTGCCATGGTTGCTGGCCGGATAGTCGATGATGTAGATCGCCCCGGCGGCGGCCCCGTCGTTCATCGAGACGGCGAAATCGCCGAAATTCACGCTGTCCGGATGCTCGTCGATGAACACGTAGGCCTGCGAGGCCCCCATGCGGTTGAGGTCGCTGCCTTTCCGGAACACCACGTACTTGGCCTTGGTGATGAAGCTCAGCCAGTCGTCCCGCGAGTTCATGGCCTGGCTCATCGACAGGCTGCGGACCCGCGGGATGCGCCGGCCGCCGATGGTCACCGTGCTGCGGTCGCCCGGGCAGCGGTAGATGCCGGGCGACTGCGTGTAGGGAGCCAGCTTCGCGTACGTGGGATTGACGAGGTTGGCGAGGTTGGTGTTGTGGGGGTTCCCCGCCGAATAATCCATGATGCCGCGCACCCAGCCCGATCCGTCGGCGGTGAGGTCGTTCCACACGAGGTTGTCGGCGTGGTCGTCGGTGTACATCTGCCAGGCCAGCGTCAATTGCTTCTGGTTGCTCAGGCATTGGATGGCCTGGGCCCGCGCCTTCGATTTCGCAAGCGCCGGCAGCATCATGCCCGCCAGGATGGCGATGATGGCGATGACCACCAGCAACTCGATCAGGGTGAATCCCCAGGGTTTCCGGACGGGCTTTCGGGCAGACCCCGTCGGAACGGAATGGTGAGGACGGCACGGTAGGGATGCACGGCCGGCGGCTTTTGGGGTCATGGCCAGACGCTAACAAGCCGACCGAAGGATTCAACCCCCACGCGGGGTGCCTGGCCCGGGCCATCCGGGCGGTCCCGACCGGGCCCGGATTTGTCCGGCCCGGGCGGGGCACGCCGGTTCACCGGGCGCCGGCGAGCACCACCAGGATGACGTGTCCGACCACCGAAACGGTGCCGGTCGCGATGCCCGTCCACGCGTGGGCCTTTCCCTTCGCCTCGGCGCTGCGCCGACTTCGACCGAGGCCGAGCGCCCCGAGGACGATCGCCGGCAGGGCCAGGAGCAACCCGATGACCGGGATCAGGCTGAAGATGCCGAGGTAGTACGCCAAGAGGGCCATCGGGTTCCGGTAGGGAATGACCGAACTCAGGACGTCCGGAGACGCTGCCGGTGCCACCGTTGCCGGGGCCGGGGCCGGCGGGCTTGGGAGGACCACGCCGGCCACCTGCCATAGGGGAATCCACTCGGGACATCCCTCATGCCATGCCAGCGTGGATTCGGTCGGGATCCGGCCTTGGGCCAACTGGGCGTTGACCTCGTCGATCGACATCGGCCCCTGCCGTTGTCCTTGGATGGCGATGTGAAGCTGCATGGGATTCCTGCCCGATGTTCCCCGGGGATGCCTCGCAGGGAAGCCGGCACGTCGGGATTCTCCCCCGGACATCGTGACGACCAATGGATCCCTCCACCCGATCCTTCCGGGCGCAAGCCCGGAAACGGGCTCAGCCCGGAAGCGGACTCTTCGCCGGCGGCGCGTCTCCGGGGTGGCGGCGGACTCCTTCCGGTTTCCCCGAAAGGATGCCCTGCAGTGCAGCTCCTGCCATCCCCGGGGTGGATCGTCCGACGGGCACCCCGGGGAGCCCCGGCCCGGTCCCGCGGCGCGGGAGCGACCAACCCGGCGCTTGACCCGCGCGGGCCGGTTGTCCTAGCTGGCGTCCATGAATCCCCGTCAGTCGCGTCGCGCGTTCATGAAGGCCACCGGCCTGGTCGCCGCCGCCGCCCCCCTCGGTTCCGGTGTCGTGGCGGCCGCGCCGACGGTCGTGCGCTCCCGCACCTCGCGGCCCGTGGTCATCGCCTCGGCCAACGGCAACTTCCACAAGAACGGCGGATCGAAGACCTGCGTCGAACTGGCCTTCGCGCGCATGGTCGGCGGGAGCGACATCCTTGAGGCGCTCATCGCGGGGGTGAACCTGGTCGAGCTCGACCCCGAGGACACCAGCGTGGGCTACGGTGGACTTCCCAATGCCGACGGGGTCGTGCAGTTGGATTCGTGCTGCATGCACGGGCCGAAGAAGCGTGCCGGCGGCGTGGCGGCCCTCGAGGGCGTGAGGACACCGTCCCGCGTGGCCCATGCCGTGATGGAGAGCACCGACCACCACCTGCTCGTCGGCAAGGGGGCCCAGGACTTTGCCCGCAACATGGGCTTCACCATCGAGGCCGACCTCAACACCGAACGGTCCCGCAAGGCGTGGCTCGAGTGGAAACGCCAGACCGACCCGAAGCACTACCTCCGGCCCGAGGACCGCAAGACCTCGGCGCATGTGGAGCCTCAGCGGATCCTGCGCCGGCTCATCGCGGGCGGGGTCATCCCGCCGCGCCACTACTGGGGCACGATCCATTGCAACGGTGTCAACGCGGCCGGCGAATTGGCGGGGGTCACGACCACCAGCGGGCTGGCCTGGAAGATCCCGGGCCGGGTGGGGGATTCCCCGATTCTGGGGGCCGGACTGTATGTCGACGGCGCCATCGGCGCGGCCGGTTCGACCGGGCGTGGCGAGGCCAACCTCTACAACCTTTCGTCGCACCTCATCGTCGAGGCGATGCGCCAGGGCCGCCATCCGAAGGACGCCTGCCTGGAGGCCCTCCGGCGCATCCGCGCCAACACCATCGAACGGCGGCTGCGCAAGCCCAACGGCGACCCGAACTTCAACATCACCTTCTACGCCATCAACGCGAAGGGCGAGCACGCCGCCGTGGCCATGTACGCCGAGGACGACAACGACCGAGGTTGGGCCGGTCAGACCGACGGCCGCCGCGTGCGCTATGCCGTCTGCACGCAGGATGGCCCGAAGACGCTGCCCTGCGATGGATTGATCCCGGGCGCCCTGCAGGACAACGCCTGACCAGGCGGAGCGAGTCGGCGCGGGGATTGCACTCCCTCGCAACATATCGGCTCCCGGCCATGCCCTGAAGACCGGGGTCGGCCCCGGGGAGCTCACTTTGGCGTCAGGTGCTTGTCGAACCAGACGGCGAAGCGTTCCACGTCGTTCTCCCAGTCCTTCCAACCGTGGGCCTGTCCCGGCCGGATCTCGATCCCGCCGATACCCCCCACCGCCTTGACCCGCTCGAGGAAGAGTTCCGACTGCTGCATGGGCACCAGGCGGTCTTGATCGCCGACCAGCAGGAACACCGGTCCGATGCCCGTGCGCACGTGGTAGGCCGGTGAGATCGATTCGCCGAACCGGCGTTTGGCCTCGGGTTCCTGGGGCACCTCGCCGAAGGCGCTCTTGAAGTCCTTGAGGATGCCCTCGCCGAGGGCCGTCTCGCCCGGCTTGCCGTAGTTCAGGAAATCCGTCGGCGGGAAGAAGCACGCCGCGGCCTGCACCGCGCTACTCTCGCGGTCCACGGGATCCTTGGCATCGGCCTTTCCCGGGCCGCCGCGGGTGAGCAGCATGAGCGACAGGTGCCCGCCGGCGCTGCCGCCCGAGACGCCGAGGCGGGCCGGGTCGATGGCGTAGTCGGCGGCGTGATGGCGGATGTACCGCACCGCCCGCTCCATCTGGGGCACGATCTCGGGGATCCGGTAGCGTGGGTTCGACCCGTGAACCACCGCGAAGACGGTGTACCCATGGTCGAGCAGTTGTTGCACCACCTTCAGGCCGATGAATTCGGGGGAAGAGTACCATCCGCCGCTGACCACGTAGACCACCCCCACGCCCTTGGGGCGTGCGGGCTTGAAGACATCGAAGGTCAGCGACGTGCCGTCGGCCCGTCCGTAGATCACATCCCGCACCCGGGTCGAGGGCATGGGGTCGGCGGGAAGGGCGATGAGTGCAAAGGCTCCCATCACCCACAGCGCCATCGCGGTTCGTGGGAGGATCATGGACTCACCCTGTCGTGCCCCGTGGTCGTGGCGCAAGCCTTGGATGCCGACCGCGTTGCCGCCGCATGCCGTCTGCCGCATGCCAACGAATCCGCCGTCCGCCGGTTCGGGAAACAATCCCGCGCATTCCGCGGAATGGATGCGCGCTGCCTGGGCCTTTGGCGTTGACGTTTGGGGCGCGGGTGAGGTCGTTTTTGTCGGATGTGTCGGGGTTGATGCATCGGAAGAACACTATATCCCGCAGCCCTCGCAGCGGTGATCCCGCCCTTGACCCTCCCAAGGAGACCCCATGAATCCCATCCGTCGGTTCGCACTGTCGTGGTTGCCGATCGCATCGGCGTTCACCGCCCTGTCGGCAAGACCGTCGGTGCCAGCCGCCGGAGTCCAGGGGGCGACCCCGCTGAAACCCCTGGCGGTGCGTCTGGAGTTGGTGCCGAAGTCCCTAGGGGGTCGGTCCTCACTATTGACATAAACCCCGGCTTCGATCTCGACAGGGTCCGGCGGAGAGCCCGCAAGGTCCCGCGCATGGCCACCGGGGCCGGCGGATCGATGCAGGTCGTGAAACCTCACCGAACCCTCCCGGGTTGAAATGCGATTTGGCCGGGGTGGGGTTACGGGATACGCTCGGCGGCGCAGAACATGGAAAACGTCGTCATCATCGGGACCGGGTGCGCCGGTCTCACCGCCGCCATCTACACGGCCCGCGCCAATCTCAAGCCGCTGGTGCTCACAGGCACGATGCCCGGCGGGCTCCTGACCACGACGAGCATCGTCGAGAATTTCCCGGGGTTCCCCGACGGCGTGGATGGCTACGAGCTGATGACACGCATGCAGGCCCAGGCCGAAAAGTTCGGGGCCCGGGTGAAGTTCGCGACCGTGGAGTCGGTGACGTTCGGCGACGGGGTCACGGAACTGGTGGTCGATGGTGAACCGGTCCAGACCCGCACGCTCATCATCGCCAGCGGTGCCGGGCACAAGCACCTCGACGTTCCCGGCGAGCATGAACTCGAGAAGAAGGGCGTGACCTACTGCGCCACCTGCGACGGGGCCCTGCCGATGTTCCGCAACCAGCCGGTGGTGGTGGTCGGCGGCGGCGACTCCGCCTGCGAGGAGGCCACCTACCTGACCCGCTTCGCCTCGAAGGTGTACCTCGTGCACCGCCGGGACACGCTGCGGGCCTCGCGGATCATGGCCGAACGCACCCTGGCCAATCCCAAGATCCAACCGGTCTGGGACAGCGTGGTGACCGGGGTGACGGACGTGGCCGCCGACAAGGTCACGGGCGTGACGCTCAAGAACCTGAAGACCGGCTCCGAGTCGCACCTGCCGTGCACCGGAGTGTTCGTCGCGATCGGCCATGTGCCCAACACCTCGCTGTTCAAGGGTACCCTCGACCTCCACGAGAACGGCTATTTCAAGACCGACGGATCGGTCCGCACCCGGATCCCGGGGGTGTTCGTCGCGGGCGATTGCGTCGACTCGGTCTACCGGCAGGCGATCACCGCCGCTGGTCTGGGCTGTTCGGCGGCGATCGAGGCCGAGCGTCATCTGGCGGCGCTGCAGGGCTGAGGCCGCAGGTCGCACCCGCCACGCCGGTCGTCACCCACCCCACCCGACGGGTTCCCCGGATGACCTCGATCACCCCGACCGAACTGAAACGGCGACTCGACGCCTCGCAGCCGTGCCGGCTGCTGGACGTGCGGGAGCCGGATGAGCATGCCCACTGCGCCCTTCCGGGGTCCCGCCTGCTGCCGCTCTCGGAACTCGAGTCCCGCTGGCAGGAGCTGCGGGACTGGTGCGCTGGCGGCGTCCAGACCGTGGTGTACTGCCACCACGGGGTCCGCAGCGCCCATGCGATCGCCTTCCTCGAGCAGGAAGGCTTCACCGGGCTGGTGAACCTGACCGGCGGCATCGACCGATGGAGCCGTGAGGCCGACCCCTCGGTGCCGAGGTACTGGTGAGGTCGTGCGGTCCGGTGTGCGTCGCCGTGCCGCGACGGCTCAGCCTTCGAAGAGGTAGCGCAGGTCGTCGAGCGTGAGCGACTGGGCGAAGGTGTCCTCGCCCAGCACATCCTCGGCCAGCTGGCTCTTGGACTTCTGCAGGGCGCGGATCTTCTCCTCGACGCTGTCCTTGATGAGCAGGCGGTAGGCGATGACGGTCTGGCGCTGTCCGATGCGATGCGCACGGTCGATCGCCTGGTTTTCCACGGCGGGATTCCACCAGGGGTCGAAGAGGATCACGTAGCTGGCCGCCGTCAGGTTGAGCCCGAAGCCGCCGGCCTTGAGCGAGATCAGGAACACCGCCGCCCCGTCGTGCCGCTGGAACTGCTCGACCAGGTCGCCCCGGTTCTCGGTGTCGCCCGCCAGGTAGTAGGTCGGCCAGTGGCGCTCGGCCACCGCCTTGCGCAGCAGGCCCAGCATCTCGACGAACTGCGAAAAGACGATGACCTTCCCGCCCTCCTCCATGATGGGGTCGAGCGTCTCGACCAGGGCCTCGACCTTGGCGCTCTCGGCCTTCGAGTCCTCCTTGACCAAGCGCGGGTGGCAGCAGATCTGCCGCAACCGGAGCAGGGAGGTCAGCAGGTTGAAGCGGTTCTTGTTGAGCTGCGTGCTGCTCTGGATGCCCAGGAGCATCTGCTGGGCCCGCTTGAGCTCGGCCTTGTAGAGCGTCCGCTGCTCGCCCTCGAGCTCGCAGAGCAGGTCCTCCTCGATGCGCTCGGGCAGGTCCTTGGCGACCTGCATCTTCGTGCGCCTCAGGAGGAATGGCCGCACCCGCGCGGCCAGCCGGCGGCGGCACAGGGGGTCCTCCTTGCTGTCGAAGAGCCGCTGGAAGTCGGCCCGGCTGCCCAGGATGCCCGGCATGGCGAAGGCCATCAGGCTCCAGAGGTCCACCAACTGGTTCTCGATGGGCGTGCCGCTGAGCAGCAGTCGGTTCCGCGCCTCGAGCTGGTTGGCGATGAGGGCGGTGACCGAGCCCGGGTTCTTGATGTACTGCCCCTCGTCGAGGATGACCGCGAGGAACTCCGTGCGGAGCTTCTCGCCGATGGACCTCAACTGGTTGTAGTTGATGATGTGCAGGTCGGCCGAGTCGGTCTGCCCGGGCAGCGACTTCATGTCGTCGCTGCTCCAGACGCGGGGCCGGACCGAGGGCAGGAATCGGAGGGTCTCGGAGCGCCAGTTGTCCGCCACCGACTTCGGGCACACCACGAGGACCGGTCCCGGCGTGGCCTCGTGCGACCGCAGCCAGGCGATCCAGGTCAGGGTCTGGAGGGTTTTGCCCAGGCCCATGTCGTCGGCGAGGATGCCGCCGAACCGGTTGGTGCTCAGGTAGGCCAGGAAGTGGAACCCCTCCCGCTGGTAGGGGCGAAGCTCTGCCCGGATCCCGGCCGGGATCTCGGGGCTCACCCGTGCCTTCAGCTCGGCCGCCCGGCGTTCGACCTTCTGGTAGCCGGATTCCGAGAGGAACTGCCTCGCGGCCGGGTCGGCCAGTTGCAGCGCATGCAGCCGGTGTTTCTCGGCCCCGAGTTCATGCGGGTTGAGCCCCAGCCGTGCCAGTTGCTCGTCCTCCTGGGCCGAGAGCCTGAACTCGAGCTTGCGCCATCCCTTGTTGGAGAGGCGCACCCACTTGCCCCGGGCGTTGAGCAGGATCCGGACCTCCTCCGGAGTGAGCGAGGTGTCCGAGACGTCGACGATCACCTGCAGGTCGAACCAATCGATGCCCGACTCCTGCACCTCGAGCTTCACGGTGCCCGATACCTCGGAGCGGAGGAAGGAGGCCAGTTCACCCCGGAGATCCAGCGCGATCGAGGGCGGCAACGACCGGAGCCAGGGCACGAAACGTTCCGGGAACTGCCGGGTCACCTTGGCCGACCAACGTTGCCGGGCGAAGTCCCAGCGGAACCCCGATGCGTCGAGCCGTCGGGCCGCCTCGGCCAGCCCGCTGCGGTCGAACATCCAAAGGGCCTCCGGGTCCTCCGGGGTCCCCGCCGCGGCGCCCGGCGCATCGGCCGGGTCGATCTCGGTCCAGGCCGTGCCGTTCCAGCGTTCGACGGGGTGTCCATCCGGGCGGACGGCCTGCAGGTCGAGGAAGCAGAACTCGTTGTCGTAGCCCACGATGGGTTGCACCAGCTCGGCTTGGAGGCGCGGCAACAGCGGGATCACCCCGACCTTGGCGGCCAGGCGCGGCGGCAGGACCAGCTGCAGGTGCGACAGGAAGCGCACACCGGCCTGGGTCTCCAGCGCCGGGGCGGGGATGCGGGTCTCGAGGGCGGGGTCGAGGGCCCGGTCCTCGGCGGGCGGGCCCGAGAAGAGCGTGTCGGGCGTGAGGTACAGGCTCGGGCGGCCCTGGAGCGTCAGCAGGAAGGGCGGCACGGGCTGCCCGTCGGCCGTCAGCAGGCGCAGCGAATAGTCCGCGTGGTCGTCGGCCGCGTCGCCGAGGATCCACCGCAGCGGCTGTTCGGGGCGGTTGAGCGGTTCGCCCGAGGCCCCGACGATGAACGGATGCAGGGCGGGCAGGCGCAGCACGCGGTTGAGGAAGAGCCGGGTGTTCTGGTCATGGTAGAACAGCTCGATGGGATACCCGTAGCGCGCCCGCTGCGCCAACGGCTGCCAGAGCAGCGCCACCTCGGCCAGCAGTTCCGTGGCATGCTTCTCGTCGAAGTCCTTGAACTTGCCCGGCTTGACCGGGGTCCACGCGTCGGCCCCGGACTTGCGCCACTCCACCAGGGCCTCCTTGGCGTCGAGGCGCAGGCGCAACTCGATCTGGCCGCCCGGCCGCGCATCCTCGGAGGGGCCCAGCTGGAGATTCGAGAGCAGGGTCCTCCAGCGCGTCACCTCGCGGTCGCGGCGATGGGCGACCACCGCGGCCCGGGCCTCGTCGGGGTGGGTGACCGGCTTGAGGAAGGCCGGGATGGCGAGGTTCCGTTCCTCGGCGAAGACGGCCACATACTGCCAGAGTTCGCGGGACGAGCGGGGCGGGGTGCTCCAGAGGTCGATCTTCTGCCAGGAACTCTCGCGGAGGAGGAACCCCAACTCGGCCAGATGGCCGCAGGTCATGGGAGTGCCGGTCCGGACCCTTGCCAGCAGGGCGTCGATGAGGCGAAGGGTCTCGATCTCGGTGGCCTTGAGGCCACGCCCGAGCGCAATCGACACCTCGGAGGCGAATTCGCTGGCGGCCGTGTCGGCCGGCAGCGTCTCCTGCGCGGCGGCGTCCGGGGCGGCCTTGCCGGTCCGCCGGGTCGCACCGGCCGGGCTTGCCTTGCCGACGGGCGCCTTGCCCCTGGCAGGAGGGGCGGAGGCGGTCCTCCCGGCGGGTGCCGGGGGAACGGCCGGCGGGGTCACTGGGGGGTTGGCCTTCGGCTTCATTCGGGCGATCAGCCCTGGGAGGTTGCCCTGCGGATCCCGGGTCTTCAAGGTCGGGGCCACCTCCGTGGGTGGTGCGTGGCGCGCAGGCCCGGACGGAGTGGCGGCATGGTCCGCCCGGTCGGCCGGTCGCCTTCCGGTCGCTTTGGGCTGTTCGGCCGGGCCGGGTCCCGGGAGTCTCCCCGCCGTCATGCTGTCGCGTTGGGTGCGCCGTGCGATCCGCTGGGCGATCGCCCTGCTCCTGTTGCCGATCAACCTTGGACTGTGCCGGGCGGTCTGGGAGGTCGGGCGGATCGCCGTCGATGCCGGCCCGTTCTGGATGCCGCTCCTGGTCGGCCTCGGGATCTGGGGGGTGATCTACCTCCAGTTGCCCCGGCCCATGTGGCTCTACGTGCTCGGACACGAGTTGACCCATGCCCTGAGCGCCTGGATGTGTGGTGCGCGGGTCCAATCCTTCCAGGTGAGCAGCCGGGGAGGCGCGGTCCGGCTCAGCCGGAGCAACGCCTTCATCGCCCTGTCGCCGTACTTCCTGCCGATCTATTCCATCCTGTGGTCGCTGGTCATGGCCGCCGTCCATTGGCGCTGGGGTGCCGCCTGGTGGGTCCTGCCGCTCTATCAGGCCGGACTGGGATTCACCTACGGGTTCCACGTGACGATGACGGTGGTGATCCTCCGCATCCGCCAGCCGGACCTCGTGGGCGAGGGATTCCTGTTCTCGGGCTCGCTCATCTGGCTGGGCAACGCCCTCATCCTGCTGCTGGGCATGTCCTGGCTGTCCGGCCGCCCCGGTGTGGGCACCGCCCTGCGATGGGCCGCGCGGCACACCCTGGAAATCGGGGCCTGGGCCTGGCAGGCGGCCGAGAGGTGGATCCGGTGAGGTCGCAGGCGGCCGGCGGGCCGTCGTGACCCCCGTGTCCAGTCGCCACCGCTCAGGCGAGGAGAGCCCTCACCACATGGCCGTGCACGTCGGTGAGCCGGTAGTCACGGCCACCGTGTCGGAAGGTCAGGCGCTCATGATCCATGCCCAGGAGGTGAAGCAGCGTGGCGTGGAAATCGTGCACGTGGACGCGGTCCTCGGCGACACTGGCCCCGAGTTCGTCGGTGCTGCCGTAGGTCGTGCCGGCGCGCACGCCGGCCCCGGCCAGCCAGGACGAGAAGCACGCGCTGTGGTGCCCGCGTCCCTTGTCGCCGTCCACGCCGGGAGTGCGTCCGAACTCCGTGGTCCACACGACCAGGGTGTCGTCGAGCATCCCACGTTGTCTCAGGTCGCGCAGCAGGCCGGCGATGGGCTGGTCGATGTTGCGGGCGTGCCGGGCATGCTCGGCCATGTCCCCGTGCTGGTCCCAGTTGTGGGAGGATGATCCGTCCACCAGTTCGATGAACCGCACCCCGCGCTCGGCGAGGCGACGGGCCACGAGGCAGGGCCAGCCGAACCCGTCGGTCTGGCCTCGCTTGAGGCCGTACAGCTCATGCGTCGCTTCCGACTCCCGGGACAGGTCGAAGACCTCCCGCGCCTCGGTCTGCATGTGGAAGGCCGTCTCGAAGGTGCGGATCCGCGCGGCGAGACCGGCGTCGTGGCCGCGTGCGTCCAGGTGCCGCCGGTTCAGGGCCTCGGCGAGACCGAGCTCCAGTTCCTGGAAAGCCCCGGCTGGTCCCGCCCGGCGGTCGAGGTTGGCGATGGGTTCGCGCCCGGGGATCACGCGGACGCCCTGATGGTAGGCTGGAAGGAAGTCGTTGTTGAAGATCTGCGTGCCGGCGTAGGGCGAGCCCGCCGAGATGACCATGAACGATGGCAGATTCTGGTCGAGGGTGCCGAGCCCATAGCTGACCCACGAGCCCAAGCTTGGGCGGGCGAAGAAGAACGAACCGGTGTGGATGGCGAGCGTGGCCTGGTAGTGCTCGTTGTCGTCGCTCTTCATCGAGCGGATCAGGCAGATCTCGTCCATGCACTGGCGCAGGTGCGGGAAGAGGTCGCTGACCAGCGTTCCGCAGCGGCCGCCCGGACGGAACTCCCAGCCAGGCCGCAACAACCGGCGTTGCTGGTTTGAGAGTCCGCCCCCGACGCCGAGGGTCTTGCCGTCGGCCGCGAAGAGCTTCGGCTTGTGGTCGAAGGTGTCCATGTGGGAAACCCCGCCGTTGGAGAAGATGAAGATCACCCGCCTGGCCCTGGCCGGGAAATGGGGGGCCCGGGGGGCGAGGGGATCGGTGGATGGACCGCCCACGCCGGACGTGCCCTCCCTGCCCAGCAGATCGGCGACGAGGCCGGGCAACAGGAGGGAGCCTCCCACCAGGGACCGGATCGATGCCCTTCGGGTCATGGTGGCGGGATTCAGGCTCATGGGGTTGAACGCTCAGTCAAGATACACGAACTCGTTGAGCCGGAACAGGGCCCTGCCGAGGGACTCCCACGCTCGGGGATCTCCCGGGCCCGCCCGCCCGTCGCGATCCTGGGTGGCCACGAGGAAGTCGCCGGCGAGGGTCGCTTCCTCCACCGTGGGAGGCCTTCCCAGGGCCAGACGATGGACCATGTCGATCCGGTCGCGCGTGGTCGTCCCTGCGTCGAAGACCCGTCGGCCGAATCGGGCGGCCTGCACATGCACCAGCGGGTCATTGAGCAGGAAGAGGGCCTGGACCGGTGTCGTGCTGGTGAGCCGGGTACCGGTGCTGGCGGACGGGTCGGCCCCGTCGAAGGTTGCCAGGAACGGGTGTCTCTGGATCCGTTGGGTCATCAGGTAGACGCTGCGGTGGTTCGAATCGTAGACCGCCCGGAAGGGGTGGTGCTGGGTGAACTTCCAATCGTGTTCCGGGGGGAACGGGTGCGCCCCGGCCGGAGAAAGGTCGAGCGAACCGCCCAGGTGGAGCAGCGTGTCACGGATCGCCTCGGCGTCCAGCCGCCGCCGAGGAAAGGAACCGAGAAGCTCATGGTCCGGATCGCGTTCCATGGATGCGGGACTTCCGCGGGAGGACTGTCGGTAGGTCCGCGAGAGCAGGATCAGCCGGTGCAGTGCCTTGGTGGATCCACCCGACTCCCGGAAGCGGGTCGCCAGCCAGTCGAGGAGCTCCGGATGCGATGGCGGTCGTCCCTGTCGGCCGAAGTCGTTGGGCGTCGGCACGAGCCCCCGGCCGAAGTGATGAAGCCAGACCCGGTTGACCCAGACCCGGTCGAGCAGCGGATTCGATCGGGCCGTGATCCACCGGGCCAGTTCGCGCCGTCCGCTGCCGGCAACTCCGTCCGGCAGGCTGTCGCCCCCGAGAACCTGCAGGAAACGGCGGCGGACGAGGGGCCCGGGCCGGGCCGGATCCCCCCTGATCTGGATTCGGGCGTCGCCGGAGCGTTCCGAGTCGGCGACGGCATAGGCCGTCTCGGCCAGCGGGGGCTGGCGGGCATGTCTGGCAAGGGCCGTCTCGGCCTCCCGGACTGCGGATTCGGCCGCGGTCTTCCCCTCACCCGGGGCCGACTTCAGCGCATCCCTGGCCTGCTGGAGCCGCTGGCGGAGGCGTTCGGCCTCGTCTTGGCGTGCGGACCACCGGGCCCGGTAGTCGGTCATCCGTTCGGCATCGACCAGGGGGACGAAGTCGCGTTGCCGCTGGTCGAGCTCGATCCCGGGCCAGGGGTAGCGGGTGCTGTCGAAGATTCCGTACAGGCCGTAGTAGTCGGCCGCAGGGATGGGGTCGAACTTGTGGTCGTGGCACCTCGCGCAGGCGAGCGAGAGCCCGAGGAAGGTGCGGCCGAGGTTGTCGAGCGTGTCCTCGATGGTCAGGTGCTGCGGGTAGTCCTCCACGCGCGAACCGAAGCGCCGCGCGTTGGCGATGTAGCCGGTGGCGATGATCCGCTCCCGTCGCTCGGCCGAAGTCCCGCCCTCGACGAGGTCGCCGGCGATCTGGTCCCGGACGAACTCGTGGAAGGGTCGGTCGCGGTTGAACGACCGGACCACCCAGTCCCGGTAGCGGTGGAGTTGCGGAACCGGGAAGTCGGAGTTGTCGCCGGCCGTGTCGGCGTAGCGCACCACATCGAGCCAGTGGCGTCCCCAGCGTTCGCCGTACCGGGGCGACTCGAGCAACCGGTCCACCAACCGGGCGAAAGCCGCGGGCGAGGGATCCTTCGAGAAGGCCTCCGTCTCCGTGGGATCCGGGGGCAGCCCGGTGAGGTCGTAGGCCACCCGTCGGATCAGGGCCCGGGGATCGGCGTCGTCCGAAGGGGCGAGTCCGGCCGCCTCCAGACGGGCAAGGATGAAGGCATCGAGGCCGGTGACCGGCCAGTCGCGGCGGTGGACCTGCGGAGGCGTCGGATCGGCCACCGGCTGGAATGCCCACCATTCCCGGGCCTGATTCCAGTCGATCGAGACCTTTGGATCCCGGGTGGCGATCGCGTCCCCGGTTCGTGGGTCCGGTGCCCCCATTCGAACCCAAGTCTCCAGGTCCCGGATCGCCTCGGCGGGCAGGGGCTTGTCCGGAGGCATGGCGAGGTTCGGATCGGAGCGCCTCACGGCCTGGATCAGCAGGCTGGACTCGGGATCGCCCGGGGCGACCACCGGCCCGCTGTCGCCGCCCCGCACGAGGCCATCCCGCGAATCCAGCAACAGGCCGCCCTTGGATTTTCCGGAGCGGGTCCCATGGCAGTCCTCGCAGTGCTCCGTCAGGACCGGGCGGACACGCCCCTCGAAGAAGGCCACCTGCTCCGGGGTGGGCTGGGTGGCGAATCTGGGCGCCTCGGGTCCGGGGATCGGACCGGTTCCCGCCCAGACCTCGATGCCGGAGAGGTTGGCCGCCCCGTGTCCCGGCCCCCGGGCCGCCAAACGGATCGATGTGTTGGTGCCTTCGAGGCGCACCGGCCAAGGACCCAGGCGATGCCATGCGCCGGCCTGGCCGCTGTGGAACCTCGCAGCGACCACCCGGCCGTCGAGCAGGAGGTCGAACTGCTCGCTGTGGTTGTCCTCCCACACGTAGGCGAAGACCTGGTAGTCGCCGGGTGGCGTCTCCATCAAGGCCACCTCGAAACGGTTGCCCCAGCGGCTGCTGCGGATCATGCGCGCCCGGATCGGATCGGTGGCGGGCCGCAGGGCCACCTGCTGGTTCTCGAAGGCCTTGCCGCCCAGCACCAGATTGGTGGTGGATTCGCCTTCCCAGGCATTCCCGTCGAGGGTGATGGAGGGCCCGTTGAGGTTGATCGCCCGGTGGAATCGGGGGACGGTCGATGGGTCGGCCGCGGCGCCCGATCCGGTCAGCAGCATGGCCAGGACCTCCAGAAGGGTACCGGCACGGCGGAATCGTCGGGAGGATCGGTCAGGGTTCACACGCCATTTACTTCCTCGACGAGGTTCGTCCATTTTTCAAGGCCGGTCTTCCGATCTTCCCGGGGGGGCGCCGGGAGGCTTCCCGGGGAAGCCGGCGTCGGGCAGGCGGCAGGTGATTTCCTTCGGCCGTCCAAATCCTCCGCATGTCCGCAGATGGGGTCCCGCAAATGACGCTTGAATCCGCGGCTCGGGCGGCGAGATGCTAACGGTCCACAGGCGAGCATGAATCTTGGCGACATCCTCACGACCCGGCAGATCGTTCCTGAACTCGCGGCCAAGAACCGCTGGGAGGCGATCGACGAACTCATCGGTTGCCTGGTGGCCGCCGGCAAGGTGTTGCCGGAGCACCGCGAGGCCGTCACGGCCGTGGTCAAGAAGCGCGAGACCTCGATGAGCACGGGCATCGGCTTCGGCATCGGCATCCCGCACGCCTCGACCGACCTGATTCCCGAGGTGACCGCCGCCTTCGGCCGCTCCCGGGGCGGGGTGGATTTCGACGCCCTCGACAACCAGCCCGTGCATCTGGTCACCCTGTTCCTCGTGCCGGCCGGACAGTTCCAGAGGCACCTGCACACGCTGGCGGGCATCGCCAAGGTGCTGCGTCGCGACGACTTCCTGAAGTCCATCACCCAAGCTCCGGACGCCGAGGCGATGATCCGGATGATCCGCGACTTCTCCGAGGGCCTCCGCTGACTCCCGGGCATCGGGGTGCTGTTCCCCCTCTCCGTCCGTTCCTTCCCCTGTCCGTCCGATTCCAGCCCGCCTCCGATCACGTCCTTCCATGTACCACCATGTCCTTGAATCCCGGTTGTGCGCCGCGGTGGCGGCCGTGGTCCCCTCCGTCGACCCTGCCATCCTGCAGGTGCAGCCTGCCTCCGAGGCCCGTTTCGGCGACTACCAGAGCAACTCGCTGATGCTGGTGGCCAAGGCGGCCCGCCTGAATCCGCGCCAGTTGGCCGCCGACGTGGTCGCCCGACTCGAGGTGTCCGACTGCTGTGGACCCGTCGAGATCGCCGGGCCCGGCTTCCTCAATTTCCGCCTGACGCCCCGGGCCCTCGCGGGCTGGGTCGAGGAGGCGGCCTCGGGCCGGGCGGACCTGGTGCCGCGGTCCGGGAGCCCGCGGACGGTGGTCCTCGACTTCTCGTCGCCCAACGTGGCCAAGCCCATGCACGTCGGTCACATCCGTTCCACGGGCATCGGAGACGCGCTGCAGCGCCTCTGGCGCCTGCTCGGACACCGGGTGATCAGCGACAACCACATCGGCGACTGGGGCACCCAGTTCGGCAAGCTGCTCGTGGGATGGAAGGAACTGCTCGACCGGCCCGCCCTCGAACGTGACCCGATCGCCGAGATGGAGCGCCTCTACAAGGCGGTCAACACCCAGTGCGATGCCGATCCGGCCCGTCTGGAGGCCGCCCGACAGGAACTGGTCCGTCTGCAGGCCGGCGACCCGGAGAACCTCGCGATCTGGCGGGAGATGATCCGTCTGTCGCAGGTCCAGTTCGACACCCTCTACGGCCGGCTCGGTGTGCGCTTCGACCACACGCTTGGCGAGAGCTTCTACAACCCCGGACTGGGCCGTGTGGTGGACGAGTTGCTGGCCGCGGGCATCGCCCGGACCAGCGATGGCGCCGTCGCTGTCTTCAGCGACCGCACGATGCCGCCCAAGGAGGATCCCTTCCTGGTGAGCCGGGACGGCGAGTGGGTGGATGTGCCCGCGCTCATCCGCAAGAGCGACGGCGGCTTCAACTACATGACCACCGACCTGGCCACGGTGGACCATCGTCTGCGGACTTGGGCCCCGGACGAGATCCTCTATGTGGTGGACGACCGGCAATCGGGCCATTTCCGGGCGTTGTTCCATGTCTTCGCCCGCTGGCAGCCCGAGGCGTGCCGCAAGACCCGCCTGCGGCACATCGGCTTCGGCAAGATCCTCGGGGATGACGGGAAGCCCTTCAAAACCCGCTCCGGCGATACCGTCCGCCTGGCCGACGTGCTCGACGAGGCCGAGGAGCGCGCCCTCCAGGTGGTGACCGGGAAGCGTCCCGACCTACCGGAGGCCGAGCGCCGCGAGATCGCCCGGATCGTGGGCATCGGGGCCGTGAAATGGCAGGACCTCCTGCCCAACCGCCAGAGTGACTACGTGTTCTCGTGGGACAAGATGCTGGCCCTGCAGGGCAACACCGCCCCCTATGTGCAGTACCAGTACACCCGGGCGGCCAAGGTCGTCCGGGATGCCGGCGAGGGGTCCGGTGCGGTCCCGGAGGTCGTTCTCAACGAGCCCGCCGAGCTGGCGCTCGCGCGGCACCTGATGAACCTCGGCTACACCCTCGAGGCCGCCGCCCAGGAATGCCGGCCCAATTATCTCTGCAACTACCTGCATGAATTGGCCGGGCTCTACAGCGCCTTCTACGAGGCCTGCCCGGTGTTGAAGGCCTCGGAGCCGGCCCGCTCGACCCGGCTGGCGCTGTGCCGGTTGAGCGCCCGGGTGCTCCGCCTGGGTCTCGAGACCCTGGGCATCGAGGTCACCGAGAAGATGTGAGGCGGGCCTTGGGCGACGGCAGGCCCCGGGGGCCGGCTCAGTTCCGCGGGTTGTTCCGCAGGTGCTCGCGGATCTCGGCCAGGAAGTCCCGGCCGTAGTCGCGCAGCTTGCGCTCGCCCACGCCCGAGATCGTCAGGAACTCCTCGTCGGTCGTGGGCAGCTCGCGGGCCATCAGGCGCAGGGAGTTGTCGCCGAAGACGATGTACGGCGGCACGCCGAGGCTGTCGGCCAACCCCTTGCGCAGGATGCGCAGCTTCTCGAAGAGCAACTCGTCGCAGGCGATGTCGCCCACCCGCTCGGCCTTCGGCCGCGGCCGTTCCATGGGCCGGGTGAGGGTGATGGTCCGCCGGTCTTTGAGGGCCGACATGCCCTCCGGGGTGATCTCCAGGACGCTGAACTGCTCGGAGGTCTGCCGGAGGTAGCCCAGGCGCACGAGTTCGCGGCCGATCGACGCCCATTCGTTGCGCCCGAGATCGGAGCCGATGCCGTAGGTGCTGAGCTGGTCGTGCCCCCACTGGATCACCTTCCCGGACCCGCTGCCCGTGAGCACGGCGATGACGTGTTTGAAGCCGGTGCCGAAGCCACTCTTCTGGCGGATGCGGAAGACGCAGCTCAGGAACTTCTGCGCCGCCACGGTGCCGTCCCACGTCGACCTCGGGCTGAGGCAGTTGTCGCAGGCGCCGCAGTTGGGTTGCGGGTAGGTCTCGCCGAAGTAGTCCAACAACGAGGCCCGCCGGCATTCCGAACTGTCGGCGTAGTGGCTGATGCGCTGCAGTTGCTCGCGGGCGATGCGCTGCTCCTTCGGGTCGGTCTTTTCCGCGATGAAGGCCGTCTGCTTGGCGACGTCGCCCGGGCTGTAGAGCAGCAGGCACTCGGCCGGGAGCCCGTCGCGCCCGGCCCGGCCGGTCTCCTGGTAGTAGCCCTCGATGTTCTTGGGCAGGTCGTGGTGGATGACGAAGCGGACGTTGGGTTTGTTGATGCCCATGCCGAAGGCGATGGTCGCGCAGACCACCCGCACCTCGTCGCGGAGGAACGATTCCTGGTTGGCCGAGCGTTCCTTGCCCGACAGTCCGGCGTGGTAGGGCAGCGACCTCACCCCATCTTGCGCGAGCTTGGACGCGACCGACTCGGCCGAGGCCCGCGAGAAGCAGTACACGATGCCGCTCTCCTTCGGCCGGGACTTCACGAAGTCGAGGATCTGGCGGTAGGCCTGGGTCTTCGGCGTCACCCGGTAGGTGAGATTGGGCCGGTTGAAGCTGGCCACGTGCACCGAGGCATCGCGCAGGCGCAGTTGCCGGATGATGTCGTCGCGCACCCGCAACGTGGCCGTGGCCGTCAGCGCCATGAAGGGCAGGTCGGTGAACTGCTCCCGCAACAGCGAGAGCTGACGGTACTCGGGCCGGAAGTCGTGCCCCCACTCGCTGATGCAGTGGGCCTCGTCGACGGCGACCTGCTGCACGTTCCACTGGCGCAGCGCCTCGAAGAGCGAGCCCTCGCCGATCATCAGCCGCTCCGGCGACAGGTAGAGCAGCTTGAACTCCCCCTGGTGCAGTCCGCGCCAGCGTGCCTTGCGTTCCTTCTCGGACAGCGACGAGTTCAGGAAAGTGGCGGCCACGCCATTGGCCTGGAGTTGGTCCACCTGGTCCTTCATGAGGGCGATCAGGGGGGAGATCACCACGGTGAGCCCGGAGCGCACGAGGGCCGGCAACTGGAAGCACAGCGACTTGCCCCCGCCGGTGGGCAGCAGGGCGAAGACGTCCCGGCCGCCCAGCGCGTCGCGGATGATCTCCTCCTGGTGGGGACGGAACTCGGTATAGCCGAACACCTGCTTGAGCAGGTTCCTGAGGGAGGTTGAGCCGGAGGCGTGCGACACGGATTGGCCACGAGCCTATGGCCCGGCCGGTGGCAGGGCAATGCGCGGTGGCGTCCAATGAATGGCGGCGGCCCGGGGCGGGAACCGGCCGGGCGCCATTTCCCGGATTGCCTGTTGCCCGCCGGGACACGGTTTTGGCAGGTTGATCCAAGAAGTTATGTCCAACCAGAAACGGATCTTCGGGACCGACGGCGTGCGGGGCCGGGCCAACATCGAGCCGGTGACGGCCGAGACGGCCCTGAAGCTGGGCCGGGCCGCGGCGCATGTGTTCAAGAACCGCAACGGCCAGGCCCGGAACCGGGTGCGGCACCGCATCGTCATCGGCAAGGACACTCGCCTCTCGGGCTACATGCTCGAGAACGCGATCAGCTCCGGGGTGTTGTCGATGGGGGTGGACGTGATCTTCATCGGACCGTTGCCCACGCCGGGCGTGGCCTACGTGACGCGCTCCATGCGGGCCGACGCCGGCATCGTGATCACCGCCTCGCACAATCCCTACGAGGACAACGGCATCAAGTTCTTCGGTCCCGACGGCTACAAGCTCGACGACCCGACCGAAAGCCAGATCGAGGACCTGGTCTTCAGCGGTGCGATCGAGTCCTTCCGCCCGACGGCCGGCGAGATCGGCAAGGCCCTGCGCGTGGACGACGCGATCGGCCGCTACGTCGAGCAGGCCAAGTCATCCTTTCCGAAGACGCTGACCCTCGAGGGCATGCGCATCGTCGTGGATTGCGGGCATGGCGCCTCCTACAAGACCACCCCCATGGTCCTCCAGGAACTCGGGGCCGAGGTCATCGCCTTCGGCACGCAGCCCAACGGCATCAACATCAACCGCGACTGCGGCTCGATGCACCCCCAGCTGATCTGCAGCAAGGTGCGCGAATACCGGGCGGACCTCGGCATCGCCCACGACGGGGACGCCGACCGGGTGCTGCTGTGCGACGAGGCCGGCCAGCTCGTGGACGGCGACGACATCATGGCCATCAGCGCCCTCCAGATGCTTTCCGAGGGCCGCTTGGCCAACAAGATGCTGGTGGCCACGGTGATGAGCAACGCAGGCCTCGATGTCGCCATCCGCGCCGCTGGTGGCGAGGTGGTGCGCACGGCCGTCGGCGACAAGAATGTGATCGATTGCATGCTGGCCAACGGATTCAACTTCGGCGGCGAGCAGAGCGGGCACCTGATCTTCCGCGACCACAGCAGCACCGGCGACGGCCTGGTCGCCGCGTTGCAGATCCTCGGCGCCATGCGCACCCGCGGTGAGCCGCTCTCGAGGCTGGCCCGTTGCTGGACCCGGTATCCGCAACTGGTGACCAATGTGGCCGTCCGGGTGAAGACCCCCTTCGACGAACTGGAGGAGATTCTCGACCTGGTGAAGCAGGCTGAGTCGGAGGTCCAGCCTCACGGCGGACGCGTGTTGCTGCGCTACTCGGGCACCGAACCCAAGGCGCGCCTGCTCATCGAGGGCCCGGACGCGGCGGTCATGGAGCGGTGGTCCTCGGCCATCTGCGGCTCCATCCGCCGGCAGGTCGGCAAGGCCGATTGACCCCATGAGCACCCCGCGGGCGGACTCCGGCCGGCGCTTCGTCACGGCGGCCGAAAGCCAGACCGACCTGACGCCCCACACGCTCAACACGTGGCTCTCGCGTCCGGGCATCGTGCCCTGCGAATCCCTGCTGCTGGTCCGGGCCACCCTCGATGCGGGACGCTGCCATGGCTTCCACCGGCACCCGACGCGCGAGGAGATCATCTATGTGCTGTCCGGTCAGGCCGAGCAGTGGTGCGGCCAGGAACACCGGATCCTCAAGCCCGGCGAAATGGTGCTGATGCCGAAGAACGAGATCCACGGCACCTACAACCCCTTCCGCGAACCGGTCATCTTCCTGGCGATGCTCTCGCCGGTGGAAGCCGAGGAGCCTGGCACGGTCAACGAGTGGGACCATGAGCCCTGGGCGAGCCTTCGCCGCAGTCTCGGCCTGCCGGAGTGCCGCTGAACCCCGGCGCCGCGGGGCCCGCCGATCCCATGGTCGACATCCTGCCTCCCGAACTGTTGGCGCTGCTCAGGTCCACCTCCGAGCTGGGCCGGTCCTACCTGGTCGGCGGCTGTGTGCGGGACTGGCTGCTGGGCGTGCCCGTCGTGGACATCGACATCGAGGTGTACGGCGTGGCGTATCCCGACCTGGTCCGGGTGCTCTCGCGGCATGGCCGGGCGGACTGGGTGGGCAAGTCCTTCGGGGTGGTGAAGCTCACCCATGCCAGCGGGGCCGTGTGGGATTTCTCGGTGCCCCGCAGGGATTCCAAGCGAGGCCCCGGCCACAAGGGGTTCGACATCGAGTTCGATCCCGACCTCAACCCGGCCGAGGCTTCCGCACGGCGCGACTTCACGATCAACTCGATGCTCTGGGACCCGCGGACCGGCGGGCTGATGGACCCGCATGGCGGGCGGGCGGACCTCCGGGCGGGGCTCCTGCGCCACACGAGCCCGGCCTTTCCGGAGGATCCGCTGCGCGTCCTGCGCGGCATGCAGTTCGCCGGCCGCTTCGCCCTGCGGGGCGCGCCCGAGACCCTGGCCCTGTGCCGATCCATCGTCGGCGCCTACGAGGAGCTGGCCGTGGAGCGGGTGCGCGAGGAGTGGCTGAAGTGGGCCACCCGCTCGGTCCGTCCCTCGATGGGGCTCGCCTTCCTCAAGGACAGCGGGTGGTTGGGGCCCCTGCCGGAGCTGGCCGCGGTGGTGGGGGTCCCTCAGGATCCGCTGTGGCATCCCGAGGGCGATGTCTGGATCCACACGGGGCATGCGGTGGATGCGCTGGTCGCCGATCCCGACTGGAAGGCGTCCCCGGCGGAGCGCCGGCTGGTCCTGATGATGGCCGTGTTGTTGCACGACACGGGCAAGGCGACCTGCACCCGGACCGAGGTGCGGGATGGCCGGGAGCGGGTCGTCTCGCCCGGCCACGAGGGCGTTGGTGGAGGCCTCGCTGCGGCCTTCCTGCGGCGCATCGGCTTCCAGGAGACGCTGGTCGACCGGGTGGTGCCGCTGGTGACCAACCACATGGTCCACTCCGAGGATCCGTCCGCACGCATGGTTCGCCGATTGTCCGTGCGGCTCCGGCCCTCGACCATCGACGAACTCTGCGCCGTGATGACCGCCGACGCCTCGGGGCGCCCCCCGCGTCCGGCCGGGGTGCCTCGGTCGGTGCAGCAGCTTCGCGAGGCCGCAGGCGCCCTTCAGCTGCAGGCGGCTGCGCCGGCGCCGATCCTGCAGGGGCGTCATCTGCTGGCCCGGGGATGGGTCGGGGGACCGGCCTTGGGAAAACTGCTCCAGCAGGCCTACGCCGCCCAACTGGACGGGGAATACGCCGACCTGGAGGGGGCGCTCCGGTGGGTGTCGGAGACCGCGTGGACGGCGGAGGGCAAATCCGGGGACAAATCCGGGGACAAATTCGAGGGCCCCGTTCCATCGGACGGAGCCGATGGGGCCGATGGAGCCGACCGTCACGGCGCGCCACCATCGGCCTGATGGGGGTCTCGGAGGTCGGGGATTCTCTGGGGGCGGCGGTATCGAGGGAGCGGAAATCGGACTCCTGCAGCATCACCGGCCGAGCCGGTCCGCCAGCCACCTGTTCAGGGCGACCCCGTCGTCCAGATGGTGTTCGAGGCCGCCGGACAACCAGCAGAACCCGGGACCGTAGGCCGGGCCGTTGGCCACGACCGCGTCGGATCGGCAGGCCGTCGACTGCTGCCGGGCCCGCTCAAGGACCTCGTCGCGCGATCCATCCACCTCGTACTTCCAGCCGGTGATCCAGGCCTGCGGATACAGGTCGCGCAGGCGGGCGAGGATCTTGGGGGTCGGCCGCAGTTCGGCCCACAGCCCACCCTCACGGGTGGAGTGCTTGCCGGCCGAGAGCGGGATCATCGACCCGTCGGCCTCCCGTCGGAACACGCTACCCACCTCGAAGTCGGCGACGGCCGCGGCGTGGAAGATCGCCACCGGTTCCCGGGTGGCATGGCCCTCGAGGCAGGCCAGCAGCTCGCGGGTGGTGCTGAAGGCCTCGGTGGCCACGGCGTGGATGGGGGGCGGCGCGGTGGCGCTTCGGCTGCGCAGCAGCCGCACCTCATGGCCCACGCAGGCCAGATGGTTGGCCAGCGAGGTGCCCAGCGTGCCGGTCGAGTGGTTGGTCAACCGACGCACCGAGTCGAGGGGCTCCACGGTGGGACCCGCCGTCACGAGGCAACGCATCGTGGTGCAGACCCTACGCCGGAGGCTCCTGGAACACCATGCCCGCCTTATGGGGCGTCGGCGCCGGGCGCATGGTTGGAGCATTTCTGGTCGGGTGCGGTGCCCGCTTGGGCGGGTCGAGAGGCTCGTGGGCAGGGGCAGGGTGCCTTCCCCGAAAACGCCGGCAACGGCGCGGACCAATCGGACTGCCTGCCCCGGGCGCGAGCCCCGCCTTGCAGGCGAGTTCAGGGCTGCCCGGGGAAGGACCGTTGAGCTTCCGAAGCGCTCCCGGCAGGCTCGCTCCCCACGATCATGCGCGAGACAACCAGGGGACGGAGTTTTCGTTGGGGTCCAAGGCGACCCGATGCGGGTTCACGGGCCAGAGCCGGAGAGGCCCGACGATGAGCCTGCTTGAGCATCCCGCCGAGCGGGCCCGCTTGGCCGCGTTCTATTCCGAGACGCTCACCCGCGACGTGCTGCCCTTCTGGGTCCGGCATGGCTGGGACCGCGAGCACGGCGGGATCTTCACCTGCCTCGACCGGAACGGATCCCTCATGGACTCCGACAAGAGCGTGTGGTTCCAGGGGCGTGCCGGGTGGATGTTCGCCACGGCCTTCCGCACGGTGGAGGCCCGTCCCGAATGGCTGGAGGTCGCCCGATCCTGCGCGCCGTTCTCGCGTCGGCACGGCCACGGTCCGGGCGGCAAGATGTGGTTCCTCGCCGACCTGGAGGGGCGCTCGCTGCGGATGCTGAGGGCGCCTGCGCGGGCCTTGGACCGTTCAACGTCCGCAGAGGCAGGTCACCACCGTGTCCGGCGCGACCTGGACGTCGGACCGCGCGAGGGCCTGCTCCACGCCCTCCAGGAACGCCGCCTCAAGACCGCTGGAGGCCGGACGCAGGCACCGGTCGTGACGATGCAACAGGGTGCCGGCGGGAATCCGTCGGAGCGCCGCCTCGAAATCCGCGACCGTCTTGAAGGCGACCACCTCGCGTCGATTCTTTCGCCCCAGGGCGATCCGGGGCGACGCCTGATCCTCGTCGCCCGCATTCATGACCAGGAAACCATGGTCGGTGCCCAACGGGATGGGCACCTTGCGGAACCCGTTGTCCACCTCGCCCAGCACCACGGGCACCGCCGAGGACGGAACATCCGGAGCCGCAGGTTCCGGTCGTGGAAGCACGCCGGCCGGCGTCGTCGGGGCGGCGGCTCGGGCGGAATCGCTGGAGGTGGTCTCCCGTGCGGAGGGCGTTTGCGCGGAGGGCGGGGAACATGATGCCCATAGCAGGCACGACATCAGAATCCAAGACGCCTGGAGTCGGAGGTCGTTCAGATGCCACCGTCGGCCGGTTCCGGTTGGGTCGGGGTTCATGGGTGAAGCGGTCCGAGCATGGCCTCGAGAAGCTCCCGTTGGGAACCTGAAACAGGTCCATGGCACAGGGGTGGACCCACGGATGTCACCCGGCTCGAATCCCCTCCATTCGGGGGCATGATCCCTTGGATTGGGGCATTTCCTCCCGATGGCATCGGTGGTAGCTTCTTTTCGATGTCCAAGAATTCCACCCCGCAACGTCCCACGGGCCGAGCCGATGTTCGGATCGAGCCGAGCGTCCGGCCCTTTGGCGTGGGGTCGCTCGGCGTTGCCGGACTACGGTGGGTGGTGGGTTGTCTGCTGGCGTTGGGCGGGTGGGTGATGCCCTCGGCGGCCGCCGCCCCGGGGCCCGATTTCAGCCGGGCGGTGCGGCCCATCCTGGCGGCCAAGTGCTACTCCTGCCACGGGCCGGATGCGGAGGCGCGCAAGTCGGGGTTGCGGCTCGACACCTTCGACGGGGCCACGTCGGCGCTGAAGTCCGGGGTGGTGGCCATCGTGCCGGGCAAGCCCGCCGCGAGCGCCCTGCTGGCCCGCGTGACCCACGCCGATCTGGACGAGCGCATGCCGCCGAAGGGCGAACCGCTGACGCCGGCCGAGGTGCAGACCCTCGAGCAATGGATCCAGGCCGGGGCCGCCTACGCCGAGCCGTGGGCCTTCCGGCCGTTGCAGGATCCTGGTGTGCCGACGGTCCGCGACGGTGCCTGGTGCGAGACCGGGATCGACGCCTTCGTGCTGGCCCACCGGGAGGCGGCCGGCCTGCGGGCTCCGGTACGGGATGTCGATCCGGCGGCGCTGCTGCGTCGGTTGTCCTACGACTTGCGCGGCCTGCCGCCGACACCCGAGGAGGTTCGTTCCTTCGTGGCCGACCCCGATCCCGGCCGACTGGCGCGGCAGGTCGACCGCTACCTGGCCGACGCGGCTTTCGGCGAGCGCTGGGGTCGTCACTGGCTCGATCTGGCCCGATTCGCCGAGACGATGGCCCACGAGTTCGACTACGAGATTCCCCACGCCTGGCGCTACCGCGACTACGTCGTCGAAGCCTTCAACGCCGATGTTGCCCCGGCCCGCTTTGTCGCCGAACAGATCGCGGGCGACCTGCTGCCGCCCCGGCCCGGACTGGGCCTTCCCAACGCCGCGCCGCTTGGTACGGCCTGGTGGTTCCTGGGGCCCGCCACGCACTCCCCGGTGGATGTCCGGCAGGACGAGGCCGACCGGTTGGCCGGGGCCGTGGACGTCGCCGGGCGCAGCCTCTTCGGTCTGTCGATCGCGTGCTCGCGCTGCCATGACCACAAGTTCGACCCCATCCCGGCGCGCGATTTCTACGCCCTTTTCGGCGTCGCGCGGAACACCCGGCGCATCGAGGGGTTCCTCGATGCCGATGCGCGGACCCCGGCGCGCGCCGCCGCCGCCCGCGAGGCCCTCGAGGAGGCGGGTCGGCATTCCGGGGTGGTGGCCTCCACCCGGCCGGTGTCGCCGTCGGGCGTCGTGGTGCTCGACGACGTGGCTCGTGGGGGTGCGGCATGGTCGCGTTCGGGGCGGGCCTTCGACGCCTCCGGCTCGTTGCTGGCACTGGATGCCTCCGGGGGCCTGCGCCCGGCCGAGACGGGCACCCTGGACAGCGCCCGCCTGGCCCTGCCGCTGGCCGGCAGCGCCCGGTCGGCCGACGTCCCGATCTCCAAGCGATACTTCCACCTTCGCCTGCGCGGCAGCGACGCCGCCTTCCGCGCCGTCGTCGACAACTACTGGCTCGACAAGCATGCCAGCCTGCTTTTCGAGGGATTCCGTCGCCGACTGCCCCGTGCCGAGGGGGCCGAGGCGGCCAAGGATCCGCGCGACGTCGCCTGGCGCATCGAGACCTTCGACTTCTCGCGCTACCAGAGCGAGCGGGTGCACTTCGAGGTGCAGGACGACGGCCCGGGCTGGATCGAGGTCGACACGATCCTCATGACCGACACCGCCACGCCGCCGCCGGCCGAGGCGTGGGATGCCGATGGTCCGGCCACCGGGTGGAACCCGTCGACGCCCGGATTGGCCGAGGCCCGTGCCCGGGCCGTGGAGGCGCGTGAGGCCCTGCTGGCCTGCGCCCCGCCCATCCGCGCCCTGCTGGCCGACGAAGGAGGCTCGCTGGACGAGCCGATCCACGTGCGTGGTGCGGCCCATCGTTATGGCGAGCCGGCGCCGCTGGCCCGCCTTTCGGTGCTGGGCCTCGACGCCCGGCAGCCGGTTGCCGGCAGCGGCCGTCGGATGCTGGTGGAGGCGTTGACCGATCCGCGGCGGCCCTTCCTGTGGCGCACCACGGCCAACCGGATTTGGCTCAAGCTCTTCGGTCGGGGCATCGTCGACACCCCGGATGATTTCGGTCAGCTGGGCGGGGTTCCCTGGAGCCCGGAGCTGCTCGACCACCTCGCTTCGAGACTGGCCCAGGGGCAGACCTTCAAGCAGCTCCTCCGCGACCTGGTGCTGTCTCACGCCTACCGGTCGGCCGCCGATCCCTCCGATCCCGGCCGGTCTTCGGCCGACGCGTGGTCGCCCATGCCGGCGCGCCGCCTCGACGCCGAGCAGATCCGCGATGCGATGCTCGCGGCCTCGGGCACCCTCGACCGCACCCTGGGTGGTGCCAGCGTGCCGGCGCGGTTGACCGAGCACATGCAGGGTCGCGGTCGGCCCGGCAAGTCCGGCCCAGTCGACGGGGCGCGTCGCCGCAGCGTGTACGTGGAGACCCGCCGCAACTTCCTCGACCCGTTCCTTCAGGCCTTCGACCAGCCCGCGCCGGCCACCACCTGCGGCCGCCGCCACGCCTCCAACGTGCCCGCGCAGGCGCTGGCGCTCATGAACAGCGAGTTGGTCCATCTCATGGCCGGGCGCTGGGCCGAGACGCTCATCCCCCCGTCGGATGGCCCGCCGCTGCCGACGCCGGCCGCCGACCGGGAGCGGATCGAACGGCTGTGGCTTTCGGCCTTCGCGCGCGGACCCAAGGAGGACGAGGTCCGGCTGGCCCTCGGGTTCCTTGCCGACGAGCGTGCGTCCGCCTCGGACCAACCCCCGGTGGCCCGCGAGCGGGCCGCCTACGCGGCCCTGGCCCATGCCCTTTTCGCCTCCAAGGAATTCGTCTTCCTCCGATGAACCCACCCCGGACCCACCCCTGCGGACGCACCCGCCCGGTGCCCCTGAGCCGACGTGAACTGCTGGCGGCCTCGGGCAGCGGCCTGGGCTTGCTGGCGCTCGGAGGCCTCTTCGGCCCGGCCGGAGCGGCCCTCGCGGCGGCGAGCGAATCCCGGGCGCTGGCGGCCACCCATGCGCGGGCCAAGGCGCGCAGCGTGATCTTCCTCTACCAGGACGGGGGGCCCGCGCAAATGGACACCTTCGATCCCAAGCCGCGCCTGGCCGACTACCATGGCAAGCCCTTCCCGCTGCCCATGGCGCCCACGCAGTTCAACAACAACGGCAACACCCTGGCCTCGCCCTGGACGTTCGCGCAGTGCGGCCAGTCGGGCCTGCCCATTTCCGAGCTGTTCCCGCGCCTGCGCACCGTGGCCGACGAGCTGTGCGTGATCCGCTCGATGACCAGCAACTTCAGCGAGCACACCAACGCCAACTACTTCCTGCACACCGGCCTGGGCATTCCCGGGCGGCCGTCCATGGGGGCGTGGATGTCGTATGGCTTGGGCAGCGAGAACGACAACCTGCCGGGCTTCGTGGTGGTGGAGGGAGGGCTGGTTCCGCCGGGCGGCCTCGACTGCTTCTCGGCCGGGTTCCTGCCGGCGCGCCACCAGGGATCCATCCTGCGGCCCCGGGGTGAGACCATTGCCGACGCCACCCCCCGCGATCCCGATGCGCTCCAGCAGCGCAAGCGCCACCTGATCGGCCGTCTCGACTCGGCCTTCGCGCACGAGACCGGCGCCGAGGCGGTCGAGAGCGCCATCGCCAACCACGAGCTGGCCTACCGCATGCAGTCGGCGGTGCCCGAGCTGTCCGCCCTGGACGGCGAGAGCGCCGCGACGAAGGCCATGTACGGGTTCGACAGTCCCTTCGAGCCCACCCGAATCTACGCCCGGGAGTGCTGCCTGGCGCGGCGCCTGGTCGAGCGTGGCGTCCGCTTCATCGAGGTGACCTGCCCCCGCACCATCGGCGACCGTTGGGACCAGCACAGCGACCTGAAGGCCGGCCACGAGGCCAATGCCCGGGCCGTGGATCAGCCGATCACCGCCCTCATCCTCGACCTCCAGCAGCGCGGCCTGCTGGATTCCACGCTGCTGGTCTGGTCCGGCGAGTTCGGGCGCACCCCCTTCGCCCAGGGATCCAACGGCCGCGACCACAATCCCTACGCCTTCTCGGTCTGGATGGCCGGTGGCGGCGTCCGGGGCGGCACGGCCATCGGTGCCACCGACGAGTTCGGCTACCGGGCGGTGGACAAGCCGTGCGCGGTGCACGACCTGCACGCCACCATCCTGCACCTGATGGGCGTCGACCACCACCGGCTGACCTTCCGCTCCGGCGGCCGCGACCACCGCCTCACCGACGTGCACGGCGAACTCATCACGGGCGCGCTGGCCTGAGCGCCCGCGGCGTGCCTGTCGCGGGGTTCAACCCGCCGACCAGGCCGCTCTGGACACGCCCCGGCGGCTCCCCCTGCGTGCCCGGGTCCCAGCCGGTGGGGATCGGGATGGGGCTACGAGCCGTCCGGGCCCGGGTCCGTGCGCGCTGGGACGTCGCCCCACCGCCGGGTGCCTCGGATGGTCCGGGCGACCGGCGCCAGCCCGCCTCTTCCTGCGCGGGCCCCGGCGTGGATGCAGGTGGCGGACAATCCGTCGAAACGCGCGCTCACAAGGCCCGGCGCAGGTGGCCGGCGTAACCGGTCATCTCCACGAAGGCGCGGCCGACCTCGCGGCCGGAGGCGTCGAGCACCCGGCAGGCGCCTTCCCAGTAGGGCACGCCGCCGATGCCGCCAGAGAGCTCCTGGTCGGCACAGAGCGGTTCGATGCGCCACGTTGGCCCGGGGCGGCCGTCGGGCTCGGGCACGGTGAGCAGGACGGTGGCCGGATAGGTGCCGCCGGAGCGCGGGCTCTTCCATTGGCCCTCGCCGCGCCAGGTGAACCGGTCGGGTCCCCACTGCGACACACGGCCATCCTGGCCGACCCAGGCGACGGTCGAGAACGGGTCGGTGCTGCCGTCGTCGCGGCGCATGCGGTAGGCCATGAGTTCGCGACCGTCGAAGAACTGGATGCTCGTCCAGTCCCAACCCACCTGGCCCTCGCCCAGTTGGCTGCTGCTCAGTTCATGATCCATCCAGGCTTCGCCTTCGATCCGCCCGGTCTGGGATCCGCGCCGGAGTTCGCCCGTGACCGAAAGCCGGGGGAAGGTCAGATAGTGGCTGGCCGCCGAGGGTTCCCGGGCCTTGCGCGAAACGCCGTTGGTGCCGAAGACCACCAGGGGTTTCTTCGGCGTCAGGCGCATGCGCCAGAAGAGGTCGGCCTGGATGCCTCCGCGCAACTCGAGCGTCGGGTTTCCCTGGGCATCCGGTCCGAGGTCCTGGAGGGACCAGTTGCCGTTGCGGACGTCCAGGCGGTTGGTGTCGGCCTGGGCATCCCAGCCCCGGCGATTGAGGCGCTCCTCGTGGCGGAAGGTCTTCGTGTCGACGTCGAGCCACGCCATGTGTGCGAGGAAGAATTCGTCGTTGGCGAAGTTTGGAGGGGAAGGGGGGGTGGCCGGGGAAGCCACTGCAGGGGCAATCGTGCCCGAGGGGTGCGGCGCCGCCGACACCTCGGACGCCCGCCGGAAGAAGGTGGCCTGGAAGCCATGGCGCCGACCGCCCTCGGAGGTCAGGTGGCCGGTGAGGTACCACCACTCGATCTTGAACTCCGGATGGCTGCCGTGGTCGGCCGGAAACTGGAACACCCGCCCGGGTTGGGGCAGGGCGAATGTCCGGGCGACCGTCGACGGGGCCGATTCCCGGGTGCCCGGGCCCGGAGTGGTGAGGGCATCGGTGGCGTGTCTGGGCAGCGCGACGAGTGCGGTGATGACGAGGGCGAGGATCCACATGGAGGGAAGCCCGGTTCGCGGGCCGGTGTGCCGAACCGGCCCGCAGGTCCGGGCGCGGGATGGAAATCGTCGGGGGTTCATTCTTCGCGTTCGGCGGGCAGGGAGGCGCCCCAGCGTCCGATGCTCCACCCGGTCAGGCCCGCCATGGTGAGCACCGCCAGCGCGAGGCCTGTCATCCAGAGCCACGGGGGATCGGTCTCGAGGGTCCAGCCGAAGGTCTGGACGTTGACCCGGTGGATCAGCAACCAGCCCAGCGCCAGGCTCGCGGCGAGTCCGACCCCGATGCCGACGGTGGCGGTGACCAGGCTCTCGATCGTCGTCGCCCAGGCGATCTCACCGTGGCGGAAGCCCAGGGCCCTCAGCGTGGTCAGGTCGTCGCGACGCTCCCACAGCAGGCTGGCGAGGGTGAAGCCCAAGCCCAGCACCGACACGGCAACCCCGATGAGTTCGAGCGCGTCGGTGATGGCGAAGGTTTGCCGGAAGATGCGGAGGGCCTCGCCCCGCAGGTGCGGCTGCGTGTAGACCGCCAGACCCGGATGCGCCGCCTTCCAGCGGGCTCGGACCGCCGCGGCGTCGGCGGAGTCGCGCAGTTTGGCGATGATGCTGGTGGCCAGTTCATCGCCGAACCAGGCCGCGAAGTGCTCGCGCTGGACGACCACCGCGCCCCGTTCGTTGCCGTAGTCGGAGAAGATGCCCGCCAGCGTCACCACCTTCGGCCCGGTGGGCGTCGGCAGGGTGAGGGTGTCGCCCCGGTGCAACCGGAAGCGGTGCGAAAAACTCTCGCTGGCCAGGGCCAGGCCGCTGTTGCAGGCCGGATCCCAGAGCGCGTCGCCGGTCGGCGCCTCGCGCCAGGCGATGCGGGCCTGGTCCCGCATGAAGGCCGGGTTGCCGCCGAAGAGCAGGGTGGATCCGCCGGGGAGCTGCAGCTCGACGGCCTGCACGACGTTCGCCGCGACCACCTCGGGCTCGGCGACCAACGATTTCCAGGTCTCTGGCTGGATGCGATTCTGCGTCGAGGCGCTCTGCGCGCCCTCGCTGGACACATACAGGTCGGCCATGAAGGTGCGCTCGATCCAGCCGCGCAGGGTGGTGTCGAAGCTGCCGACGAGGATGGCCATGCCCGCGGTCATCGCCACGGCGCAGACCAGGCCGGCGATGGCCAGCCGATGCCGGCCGGTGGGGCGACGCAGGTGGCTCAAGCCCAGACGGGCCGGGCCGGACAGGCGATCCCATGCCGCCAGACGACCCAGGACCATCGGCGGCAGCAGGCCGGCCAGCAGCCCGGCCCCGAGCAGCCAGGTGAGGGCCGAGCCGAAGGCCGCAAGGGAGATCCTCGAGCCACCCTCGAGTCGCAGCGCCGGAAGCGTCGCCAGCAGGCCGCCCAGGCCGAGCAGGGCCAAGGCTCCGGGAAGCACCCAGCGTGGGGCTCGAGAACCGGCCTGGGCCCTTCCGCGTCCGAGCCGCTGGGCCGGGGGCGTGTTGGCCGCCTGCCGGGCCGGCCAGCCTCCCGCCGCGAGGCTGGCCGCCACGGCCAGGATCAGGGCGACGGCGGCCTCGACCGGGTCCAGCGAGGCCGACCGCACGGTCGTGGCGTAGTAGAGCGAATTGACCGTCTGGCCGACCCCGCGCACGGCCCCCTGCGCCCCGGCCCAACCGAGCAGCAGGCCCAGCGCGCCGCCGCACAGCCCCAGCACCGCCGCCTCGATCCACCACGCCCGCCGGATCCGGCCCGGCTCCACGCCCAGCGAACGGAGGATGGCGATCTCCTCCCGTCGACGTACCACGGCCCCGTCGAGGGCCTGGTACACCAGCATCAGACCCACCAGCAGTGCCAGGAGGGAGAGGATGGTCAGGTTCAGCCGGAAGGCCTGGGTCATCGTGGCCGCGTTGTCCCGCCGTTCGGAGGGGCTGCTCAGCAGCCACCGGCCGGAGGCCCATCCTTCCAGATCCCGTCGCAACGCGGAAGCGCGGGCCGGCCGGTCGGGGCCCTCGGGCAGCACGAACTCGATGCGGTCGAGTTGGCCCGGGCGGGCGGTGAGAGCCTGAAGGGCCGGCAGGTCGAACAGCAGCAGGTTGTCCGGAGCCCTCGGTTGCTCGGGGTCGTCGGGCAGCACCCCGGCCACCCGGAGGTCGACGATGCGTTCCTGGATGACCAGACGCAGGGTGGGGGAGCGGAGGCGGGCGGCCACCGCCGCCGGAACGAGCACGGCCCGGGGGTCCTGCAGACGGGCCCAGAGCAGGGCTTGGTCGCCCGGAGTCCCGGCGTCTTGGAGGGTTGCGCCTCCGACCGAGCCGCTGCCTTGGTCCTGCGCCAGCACCGCCGCCGATGGGTGGGCCCGGTTCGGCTCCGGGGGCGAACCAGAGCCCGTTTCCGGCCCCTGGGCACGACGCGCCTGGGCGAGGTTCTGCAGGGCGACCCAGTCGACGCCGAGCAGGGTGTAGGTCGTTCGGTTGCCGATGATGCCCTCGGACCCGTCGCCGGGTTCCACGGCCGTGCTTTCGAGCACCGGCACCCAATGCACCGGGGTGTCGGGAAACTGTTTCCGCAGGCCTGTCAGCAGCGACTCGGGCAGGCTGCCCGCCGGGGCGAGGATCATGCCGTCGCTCTCGGCCGTGACCACGTCGGTGAAGTTGCGGAAGCTCGACACCGCCGCCCGGTTGGCGAGGCGGATGGCCAAGTACACGGCCACGCCGAGGGCGAGGGTGAGCACCAGCAGGGCCGTGGTCCACGGGGCCTGCCGCGCGTGCCGCCAACTGAACCGGGTCCACAGCAGCCGCTGGACCTGCGGCGGGGTCGAGCGGCTCATGGGCGGGGCGCGAGCGCGGGCGATGGCGGGTGTTCGGAGGCGATGCGGCCATCGCGCAGGCGGATCTCACGGTGGCAGATGGCCGCCGCGTCCGGACTGTGGGTGACGAGCACCAGCGCGGTGCCGGTCTCGTCGCTCAGTTCGCGCAGGAGCCCGAGGATGCGCTCGCCGTTTCGGGAATCGAGGTTGCCCGTCGGCTCGTCGGCGAGCAGCAGCCTGGGCCGGTGGACCAGCGCGCGCGCGATGGCCACCCGCTGCATTTCGCCGCCGGAGAGTTCGCCCGGGGGGGCATCGGCGCGATGGGCGACGCCCACGCGCTCCAGCAGCGAGGCGACCCGGTCCCGGCGCTCGGCGGCGGGCACATCCAGCAACTGGAGCGGCAGCTCCACGTTCTCGAAGGCGCTCAAGGTGGGCAGCAGGTGGAAGAACTGGAACACGGTGCCGACGTGTCGGCGGCGCAGGGCGGCCAGACCGTCGCCATCGAGGTCGCCGAGGCGGGTGCCGTCGAAGTCGATGTGGCCCGAGGTGGGCCGGTCCACGCCGCCCAGCAGGTTGAGCAGGGTGGTCTTGCCGGAACCGGAGGGCCCGGTCAGGGCCACGCGTTCGCCGGCCCGGATCGCCAGCGAGACGCCGGCCAGCACGGGGCGTTCGCCGTAGGCATGGTGCACGTCGCGGGCCGCCAATAGCGGGCCTTGGGAAACCGGTTCCGACATCTTGATCCAACATGGCCCGGGATTGGAGAAGTCCAAACCCGGATCCGGGAGGCTTCGGGGTCGGTCACGGCCGGCAAGCCCGTGGGCAGGACCGGTGGCGGGGCATCGATCCCGCCCGGTCTGCGCGAGGTGCTGGCAGCTCTCAGGCGGCCCGGAAGGCGATCGGGGCCGGACCGCGGCGGTACGGGTGGAGGTCCACGGTGACCAGGCCATAGCCGACGGACTTCAGCCGGGTGACGGTCGATTCGCGCAGGCCGGGCTCCTGCCAGCGCTCGAACTCCGAGGGGCCGATCTCGATGCGGGCGAGGTGCCCTTTCAGCGCACCACCCAGCTCATGGTGGCGCACCCGCACGTCGTGGAACCCCTGGTCGCGCAGGAACGCCTCGGCCTCCTCGACCATGCGGAGCTTCTGCTCGGTGACGGCCTCGCCGGTGGGGATGCGGGAACTCAGGCAGGCCATCTGCGGCTTGTCGGCGGTGGGCAGTCCGAGCTGGGCGCTGAGCCGGCGGATTTGCTCCTTGGTCAACCCCACCTCCTTGAGCGGTGCCCGCACCTGGAACTCGTCGGCGGCCTTGGCCCCGGGGCGGTGGTCGCCCACGTCGCTGGCATTCTCGCCATAGGCAAGCACCCGGTAGCCGAGGTCGCGGGCCATGGGTTCGAGCTCCCGGAACAGGGCGTGCTTGCAGAAGTAGCAGCGGTTCTCCGGATTGGAGAGGTACCGCGGATCGTTGAACTCCCGGGTCGCGACCACGCGGACCGGGATGCCGAAGCGCCCGGCGATCTCCAGGGCCTCCTGCAGTTCCCGGCGCGGCAGGCTGGGGGAGTCGGCGATGGCAGCCAGCGACCGATCCCCGAGCACCTCGTGCGCGACCTTGGCCAGGAAGACCGAGTCCACGCCGCCCGAGTAGGCGACGACACAACTGCCGTAGCCGGCGAGGACCTCGCGCAGGGCCCGATGGCGGGTCTCGGTGGTCGGGGCCTCAGGACCGGGATGCGGGCGGGTGTTCACGCCGGGAACAGGGAATCCGGGCGATCCTTCAGGCCCAGGTTGAGTCCGCCCTGCTGGATCTCCACGACCGCTCCCTGCCGCCACTGGCAGCGCCGGTAGAGCGTCGCGAAGCCGAAGTCCGGAGCCGCACCGCCCTGGCCGCCGACCAGTTCGCTCCCCCGCCGTACGTTGTCCTGCATCCACGCCGGCAGCAGCAGGTGGAAGGGGTTGCGCCGCACCTCGCCCGCATGGAAGGACACGCCGCTGACCAGGTCGGTGAGATCGTTCTCGCCGATCTCCACCATGAGGTTAGGGCGTGTCATCTGGCCCCAGTATTCGGTCTCGATGAGGACGGTCTGGAAGTCCGGGCCGAGGGTGGCCAGGGCATCCATCACCAGGTGGTGGGTGCCGATGTGGGTGCCGTTCCAGTCGGCGGCGTGCGGGACGAAGATGGCTGCCGGGGCCTCGGCGCGGAGGATGTCGGCGATGCGACCGACCATGGGCGCCCAGACCGCGGGCTCCTCGGCCCGGCACCTGGGCGTGACCTTCTCGAGGCCGTTGGGTGCGGTCTGGATGAGACCGAATCCCATGAAGGCACAGGCGGCCTGCAGCTCGGTCCAGCGCTCGGCCTGCCGCGCGCGATTGCTGCCCTGCGTCACGGCGACGTTGCGGATGTTCCACCCGCATTCCCGCAGCAGACGCAGCGCCAGGCCGCCGATGATGCACTCGTCATCGGGGTGGGGGGAGAAGATCAGGGCCCTGGGCGCACCGGCCCGGTGCGGGGCCACGGGGGTCGGGGTCAGGCCGCCCAGGGGAAAGGCGCGGCCGTCGCGGAAGCTGCGGGCGTAGTCGCGGACGATCGAAGCGTAGGGATTCATGCGGAGAGGTCCTGGGTGGGGACCGATGGATGGAGAAAACGCCGAGACCGGTCTTGCCGGCGAGTCAAAATTGACGGCCCGATGCCGGAGGCAGGCCGGGTCCAGGCTTCGGAGCCCGGCACCGCCGCGGGCCGGCGCGCCCGGGGCCGCCCGCAGGATGTTCGCGATGCCTGCCCGGCGGGGCACCCGGTTGGCGACGCCTCTCGAGCATGGACAAACCGGACGGTTTGGCGCCTGATGCCATCCATCCCTCGGAACCCCTTGGATCGCATGAAGACGAACTTCGCCCGGACGGCTCGCGCCGCCTTCACCTTGATCGAGCTGCTGGTGGTCATCGCCATCATCGCCATCCTCGCCGGAATGCTCCTGCCGGCCCTCGGCCGGGCCAAGGCCAAGGGCGAGACGATCGCCTGCATGAACAACCTCAAGCAGATCGCGCTCTTCATGCAGTTGTACACCGACGACAACCGGGATGTGTTCCCCGGTCATCGCAACGGCAACCTGACCACCTCCGACGAGCCGCCCTCCCGCACCAACTGGTGGGGAACGGCGATCGTGGGCTACGCGCGCGGGCAGTCGAACTACTTCCGCTGCCACGCCCTGAAGGGACCCCGCAAGGATGCGGGCATTCCATGGTCGTGGAAGTTCGACTGCCACCTGGTCGGCTACGGGTACAACGCGTTCTTCCTGGGCGTCCATCCCTACGATTCCCATGAGGCGGCCGGCCTCTCCACCACCAAGTGGTTCAAGCGCACGGCCATCGTCAATCCGGTCCAGAACCTGGTCATCGGCGACACCATGCCCAAGCCCGACCTCACCTGGAGCAGCAGCCTCTGGTGGCCGAGCTCGGGCATGACGCCCGGTCGCGGCAACACCTACGAGGGTGTCGACGACAACCGGCACGGCCGCCGCGGCAACGTGGTGTTCAACGACGGCCATGCCGAGACCCGTCGGAACGCCAACATCAATCCGCCCGACGACCCGATCAAGGGCGGGGTCAACCAGTACCGCAACGCGATGTACTGGGACCCGCTGCAGCGCCGCGGAACGGCCGAGTGACCGGGGCCCGGCCGGACCCTCCAGAGGGGCTTTGGGCTTCAAAGGGTCGGGACGGTCCTCCAAGGTGGGCAGGTGACCGATGCCTCCACTGCGGCCGCACGGGATCGCCATGCACGGCTGGCCGCCGAGATCCTGTCCCACGACCGGGCCTACTACGTCCTGTCGGCCCCGACGATCACCGACCTCGAATACGACCGGTTGTATCGGGAACTCCAGCAGTTGGAGGCGGCCCATCCGGAGTTGGCGACGCCCGAGTCGCCGACCCAGCGCGTGGGCGGCGCCCCGGCCGAGGGCTTCGCCCGGGTGGAGCACCAGCGCCCGATGCTCTCGCTCGAGAAGGTCGAAGCCTCCGAGGTTCCATCTTCCGCGGAGATGCCCGATCGGGAACGCCGGGTGCGCCTTCAGGACGAAAACACGCTGGAGGCCCTGCGCACCTGGTACGCCCAGATCTGCAAGATGCTGGGCCGGGACTCCGTGCCGCTCATCATGGAGCCCAAGGTCGACGGGGTGTCCCTGAGCGTCCACTACCGCCACGGCAAGTTGAGCTTGGGGGTGACCCGCGGCGATGGACGCTTCGGCGACGACATCACGGCCAACCTGCGCACGATCCGGTCGATCCCGCTGCAGTTGGACACGCCCAATCCGCCCGATTGGATCGAGGTCCGGGGCGAGGCGTACCTCACGCTGGACGACTTCGCTGCCATGAACGTCGCCCTGGCGGCGGCCGGCGAGAAGGCCGCACCCAATCCGCGCAACGCCACCTCGGGGACCCTGAAGCTGCTCGACCCGAAGATCGTGGCCGGGCGGCCGATCCGGGCGGTTTTCTACGCGGTGGGCGTCTGCGAGGGCGTCCGCTTCGGCAGCCATTCCGAGATGCTGAGCCGTTTCGCCGCGTGGGGGCTTCCGACTCAAAGGACGTGGCGGTCGTGCCCGGGCATTGACATGGCGCTGGAGGTGTACCGATCCGAGGTGGTGGCCGGGTACGACGAGGACCGGGACCTCCGTCGCCGTCTGCCCTACGAGATCGACGGGGTGGTGCTCAAGGTGGACCGCTTCGACGACGCCGCGCGCATCCCCGACAAGCGGCGCTCCCCGGGCTACGCCATCGTCCACAAGCCCGTGCCGTGGATCACGCCGGCCCAGACGCGCCTCCAGGCGATCACGGTCCAGGTGGGCCGGACCGGGGTCCTGACGCCCGTGGCCGAACTGGAGCCGGTGTTCGTCCAAGGATCCACCGTGTCGCGTGCCACGCTGCACAACGAGGATGAGATCCGCCGCAAGGACATCCGCATCGGCGACACGGTGGTGATCCGCAAGGCCGGCATGGTGATCCCGGAGGTGGCCGAGGTGTTGACCACGATGCGACCGCCCGGCGCGGAGGAGTTCGATCTCGTCCGCCACGTCGGCGGCCGTTGCCCGGCTTGCGGCGGTCCCATCGCCAGGGAGAAGGTGTCCGATGGTGCCCAGGACGAGGTGGCCTGGCGTTGCCAGAACGTGGCTGCCTGTCCGGCCCAGTTGACCCGGCGGGTGGAATACTTCGCCCAGCGCAAGACCCTGGACCTCGAGTCGCTCGGAGGCATCGTGGCCGAGAAACTCGTGGAGCGGGGCTGGGTCCGTGATCCGCTGGACCTCTTTGACCTGACCGTGGAGGGGTTGGCGACCCTCAATCTCGGCACCGACGAGGAGCCCCGGGTCTTCGGGGCCAAGAACGCCGGCAAGATGGTGGCCGCCCTCGAGCGGGCCCGCTCGGCACCGTTGCACCGGTGGTTGCACGCGCTGGGTGTGCCGTCGGTGGGCGAGACCATGGCCTACGAGATCGCCCGGCTGCATGACGACCTCGACCACGTGGCCCGCTCGGAGACCCTGGCGGGGATCGTCCGGCTGGGGCGGTTGTACGACTCGCTCGAGGAGGGCTCACCGTCGCAGCCCGGCCTTTCCGACCCGGAGCGTGAACGCCGCCGCGCCGACTATGAGCGGCTCAAGGGCGAGATCCGGGATCAGGGCGACCAGTTGGTGGACCTGGGGGCCGCCGAGGCCAATGCCCGCTGGACCCAATTGCGCCAGAAGGGCAGCTCGGCCAAACCTGAGTACGTCACGCGGATCGAGTACGGGGCCGCTGGCGCCCTGACCGCCTACCTGGAATCCGAGACCGGTCGCCGCACGCTGGAGCGCTTGAGCCAATTGGGCGTCCACCCCAAGGCCGAGCGGGTGGCTGCAACCCCTGCCGGTCCGACCCCGGGCTCCATTGCCGGCAAGACCTGGGTTCTCACCGGAACCCTGCCGACCCTGAGTCGGGACGAGGCCTCGGCGATGATCCGGCAGGCCAGCGGCAAGGTCGCCTCGTCGGTGAGCCGCAACACCGACTTCGTGCTGGCCGGCGAGAGCGCCGGGTCCAAGTTGGACAAGGCCCGGGAGCTGGGCGTGGCCATCGTGGACGAGGCCGCCTTCCTTCAACTCGTGCGTGGCGCCTGAGCCGGTTGGCCGGACGCGTGCACCACTGCAAAAACCCGGGAATTGGCGGAAAAACTGGTGTCCCGACCAGGAATTGAACCTGGATCAACGGTTTAGGAAACCGCCGCTCTATCCATTTGA
>VHCX01000026.1 GCA_016871615.1 Verrucomicrobiota bacterium | reverse complement strand
TTGGTCGGCGAATCGCCCCGCATCGAGTCCCTGGCCTTCTCGCCCGACGGCAAATCCCTCGGCGTCAGCGGCGGCGCCCCCGCCCGATTCGGTGAGATCCAGGTGTGGAACGTCGCCGAGGCCCGCCAGGCCCAGTCGTTCCGCCTCGCCACCGATTCGGTGTTCGGCCTGTCCTGGTCGCCCGACGGCACCCGGGTCGCCACCGGTGGCGCCGACAAGAGCGTGCGGGTGACCCGTGTTTTCGACGGCAAGGAACTGGTGAAGTTCGACAACCACAGCGACTGGGTCTTCCGCACCGCCTGGTTGGCCGACGGATCGCGGTTCCTCAGCGCCAGCCGCGATCGGGCCATCAAGCTCATCGATGCGGGCAGCGGCCAGTTCATCGACGACATCAACAAGCTGCTCGAGCCCATCGACTGCATGGTGCGCCACCCGCGTGAGGACTTGGCGGCCTATGGCGGTGCCGAGGGCGGCCTGCGGGTCTATCGGGCCAAGGAGAACCAGGACCGCACCGCCGGCAACAACGACGTGAACCTGGCGCGCGAGTTCGAGCGTCAGCCCGGCCCGGTGCATGCGGTCGCCTTCAGCCCCGACGGCACGCTGCTGGCGGCCGGCGGCACCGGCACCGAGGTCCGCGTGTACGAGACCGCCACCGGAAAGCGCCGGGCGACCCTCAAGGGTCATGCCGGTCCGATCTTCGCCCTGCGCTTCTCACCCGACGGCAAGCGACTCTACACCGCGGGCTTCGAGGGCATCGTCCGCGCCTTCGACCCGGGCTCCGGGTCTCTCGAGGTCATCCTGTACCCCGTCCCCCTCACCCCCGCCCGCCAGACTGCGGGCAACTGACGCCCGGGGCACCATAACGGATCCTCGGCCAACCCTTGCGCCGGAACGTTCCGGAACCACTGGACACCATCCCGGATCCTCCGTTGGTTCCGGCGCGCTTGGAACAACGATGCGTCTGGATCCATGGCGGCGACCGATTCCATCCTCCTGGACATCCGACGACCCTCCCAGCAGGAGGGCTGGGTCGCCGAAACCATTTTTGAACTCCCTGCTCCACTCCATTCGCGAGATCGTGGCCGCCGATCAGCCGATTCTCTGGGATCTGCTCTACGAGGCGCTCTGGGATCCCCCCACCGGCCCAAGGCGGCCGAGATCCGTTCTGTCGAACCCGCAGGTTGCCGCTTATGTCCAGGACTGGGGCTCCAACGGAACGGACCTCGGGTTTCTTGCCATCGCGAGCGATGGCTCCGTCGCCGGAGGCATCCTCAGCCGGTTGATGCTTCCTCCGCTGCAGGGCGGTGCCTTCCATGACGAGCACACACCCCAGTTGGGGATTGCGGTGTTCCCAGCCTTCCAGCGACAGGGGCTCGGCACCGCCTTGCTCGCCCGGTATCTCGCCGCTGCTTCCAACCGGTTTCCTCGGGTGTCGCTCGGCGTCCATCCCGAGAACCACGCCGACATCAAGCTATACACCCGATTCGGCTTCCGTCAGTTCGCCACCGGTCATGGCGGATACCTCAACCTGGTGAAAGTGATGGATGCGCAACCCCAGCCCGGTGCTCCACCGAGTGGCGAAACCGGCGTCCTCCCCGCTGGACTGACTCAGGAGCCGTGAGCATCTGATGCCGGCGGAGTTGGCGTTCAGGTGACGAATATCACCCGCCTACTTCATCGGAACGCCCGGCTCCTGGCGGCCATTGGTCGTGAGGATCTGGAAGTGGTGCACGCCGGCGGCCAGCGGGTGGTCGCTGGTCCAGACGATCTTGCGATCGCGGTTCAGCTCGACCATCGAGGTGCCCTCGTTGGCCGCATGGCTGCCGACCACGGTGTTGCCGTTGGCCAGGCGCTGGGAGCCGCAGGGATCCTTGAAAAGGCCGCCCACATCGTCGTTGGTCACCTTCCAGGCGATCGCACCGCTCTGGGTGAACTCGGCCACCTGGTTGCCATGGGTCAGCGAAACGAGGGTGTTGCCGTTGTCGAGACGGATGGCGGTGAAGGGCCAGTTCTCGGCCGGACGACCACCCAGCTCGGCCAGGTCGGTCCGCAGCGTGGCCACGATCTTCCCATCCGGGGTGTATTCCTTGACCGCGAAGGCCAGCAGGTGCGGCACGAGGTAGTTGCCGTTCTTCAACTGCCGGGCCATGCGGGTCTGCATGTGGGCGTTGTCGGTCTCGGGCTGAAGGGTCGTCTCATGGACGATCGCGCCACGTCCATCGACCTCCAGCAATCGGGGGCGCTTGCCCAACTCGGTCACCAGCGTGTTGCCGTTGTAGAGGCGCTGCACCGTGCCGATCTCGGAGTTCTCCGGATTGCGGGTGTAGGAGAAGACCACCTGCTTGGCGGGCGTCACCTCCTCGACCCGGTCCGACCAGGCCAGCAGGGCGTTCCCGTTGGGCAGCACGAATCCGTCGCGCGTTCCACCCCGGTATTCCCAGTGGGCGTTCCCGTCTTCACCGATGATGGCCGTCTTGGCCCCCATCACGAGGTACGAATGGCGGATCGATGACGCGGCCTTGTCTTCGGCCAGGCCGGTGGAAGCGGCCGCGAGGACGAGGACCCAGGCGGTGGAAGACAGGAATGGAATGCGAGGAGCGAAGTTCATGGGACTGATGGAAACCTTCCAACCCCTTGCCCGCGAGCCCAAGGCAAAAGTTCTGGAGGGTCCGGAAGCGGTGGGGCGGCCTGCGGTCGGCGGCAGGCGCCGCCGGCCCAAAAAAGACCTCCCCGCCGGATGGCTCCTGAGCCTACCGTTGCACCCTGTCACCTGCATGAAACCCTTGCTGCGCCTCGCCCTGCTGGCCTCGATCACCGGGAGGCTGCTCGCCGAGGGCCCGGACGCCGACCCCGCGGCCCGCCTCGAGTTCTTCGAACAACGGATCCGGCCGGCGCTGGTCGAACACTGCCACGAGTGCCACAGCGCCACGGCGAAGAAGATTCAGGGTGGATTGCGGGTGGATTCCCGCGCCGCACTCCTCGCTGGCGGTGACACCGGTCCCGCCGTCGTGCCCGGCAAGCCGGAGTCGAGTTGGCTGATCCGCGCCCTCGACCACTCCGACCGCGATCTGGCCATGCCGCCGAAACAGGCCCAACTGCCCGCGGCGGTGCGGCAGGATTTCCGCCGCTGGGTGGCGGCCGGTGCGCCGTGGCCCGGCGGTGACACCGCGGAGGCCCCGGCCAAGGACACGTTCAACCTCGAGGAACGCCGCAACGCGCAGGCCTGGCTGTGGGAGCCGCCCCAACGTCAGGAAATCCCGGCGATCCGCCGGACGCAGTGGGCCGCGGACCCCATCGATCACTTCATCCTGAAACCCCTCGAGGAGCGCTGGCTCCGCCCCGCCGATCCCGTGCCAGACTCGGTGTGGCTGCGGCGGGCCAGCTTCGCGGTGACAGGGCTGCCACCGACGCCTCAAGACCAGCAACGACTCGACCGGGAGGCCAGCCCTCAGGCGCGGGAGAACGCCGTCGACCGGCTGCTGGCGTCGCCCCATTTCGGCGAACGCTGGGCCCGCCACTGGATGGACTTGATGCGCTACGCCGAGTCGCGCGGCCACGAGTCCGACTTCGCCATCGCCAACGCCTGGCAATACCGCGACTACCTCGTACGGGCCTTCAATCAGGATGTCCCCTACGACCGCTTCCTCATGGAGCACCTCGCCGGCGACTTGCTCCAACCGCCGCGCCTCCGCCCGGGGACCGACCACAACGAATCGGTGCTGGGCACCGGGTGGGCCTTCCTGGGAGAGGAGGTCCACTCGCCCGTGGACATCCGCCAGGACGAATGCGACCGCATCGACAACAAGATCGACGTCTTCACGAAGTCGTTCCTGGGCCTGACCGTCGCCTGCGCCCGTTGCCACGACCACAAGTTCGACCCCATCCGGAGCCAGGACTACTACGCCATGTCGGGATTCATCCTGAGTTCGAACTACCGGCAGGTCCGCTTCGAGGCCATGGAGAACAACCGGTGCATGGCCCACGAACTCCAGGAACTCCGAGGCCGACACCTGCCCGCCTTGGCCCGGCGCGCAGGCACGGTGCTTCGGCCCACCGCCCAACGCCTGGGCTCGACGCTGAACCAAGCGCTGGAGGGCGAATCCACGACCCCAGAGATCTCGGCCTGGGTCGCCGAACTGCAACGAGCCAAGACCAACCGCCAACACCTGCTGCACCCGCTGGTCCAGCCGGAGGCCCGCATCGGGACCCCCTCGGTCACGGACGCGGAGGTGCTGCCGGCCCGGCGGATCATCGCCGATTTCACCCGACCCGATGCCCAGCCGTGGAAGGCCGATGGCGAGGCCTTCGGACCGGGCCCCCTGCCGGCGGGCACCCTGGTGGCGGGGCTGACCGAGGGACGTCCTATCGCCCGCGTCGTGGACCTCGGGGCGGCCCGGCGCGACGCCTTCTGGAACCGCCTGTCCAACACTCCCGGCAATGAGAACGACTCCGGCCGCATCGGATCGGCCGCCCGTGCCGGCCGCATGCTCCGCACCCCCACGGTCACGCTCCAATCGGGTCGACTGCACTACCTCCTCCGCGGCCGCGTCAAGGTCTTCGCCTCGGTCGATTCGCACCTGATGGTCGAGGGACCGCTGCATGGAGCGCTGAACCAGACCTTCGACACCGGAGATTCGCTGGAGCCCCAATGGGTCAGCCAAGGGCTTGAAGCGTATTCCGGTCATCGGGCCCACCTCGAGTTCGGTCCCGACGGGGATCGGGAACTCGAGATCCTCCAGGTGGTGGAATCGGAGACGGTCCCGACGTGGCAGCCCGTGGCCCTGATGGCCGGAGCCCGCCGTGACACCCTGGCGAAAGACCTGGTGGATGCGCTCCAGAAGCGCGCGCTGGAGGCCTGCGACTGGCTCGAGGGCCGCAGCACGAACACGCCGCCCACCGCGGTCCTCCGATGGGCCGACTGGTGGCTCCAACACCCGGAACTGTCGGGCCTGGCGACGGATGCCGAGTACCGCAAACTCTCCCGGCAACTCGTCCGCGAGCAGGAGGCGCTGGCCGGCAAGGTCGCCTGGCAAAGCCGGACCGCGGTCGCCTGGATGGACGGCACCGGGGTCGACGAGCAGGTGCTGGTCCGCGGCAAGCCCTTCAAGCCGGGCATCCTGGCCCCGCGCAGCCTTCCGGCCGCCTTCACGGGAGCCAAGCCCATCCAGCCGACGGGTGGCAGCGGTCGCCTGGAACTCGCCCGCCAGTTGGCTGACCCGGGCAATCCGCTGGTCGCCCGCGTCTGGGTCAACCGGGTATGGCATCACCTGTTCGGCCGCGGCCTGGTACCCACGGTGGACAACTTCGGCGCCCTCGGAGAACGCCCCACGCATCCCGAGTTGCTCGATCACCTGGCCTGGCAATTCGTCCACGTCGACCGTTGGTCCACCAAGCGGCTCATCCGTCGCCTGCTGCTCACCCAGACCTACGCCATGGGCAGCCGTGACAGCGACACCCGCGCGCCCGAATTGGACCCGGCGAACCGGTGGTGGCACCGGATGCCCGTCCGGCGTCTGGAGGCCGAGGCCATCCACGATGCGCTGCTCGTCGTCTCCGGACGTTTCAATCCCGCGATGGCGGGCACGCCGGTGCCGGTGCACCTCACCGAGTTCGTGATCGGCCGCGGACGTCCCGACCAGAGCGGACCGCTCGACGGCGACGGGCGCCGCAGCCTCTACACGGCCCTTCGGCGCAACTTCCTGCCGACCACCCTCCAGGCCTTCGATTTCCCCACGCCCTTCAGCACCGTGGGCCGGCGCAATGTCACCAATGTGCCGGCGCAATCCCTGGCTGCGATGAACGATCCGTTCTTCCACCAGCAGGCCGAGGTGTGGGCCCGGAGGCTCTTGGCCGAATGGCCGGAGGCCGACGTTCCCACGCGGATCCAGGCGCTGTTCGCCCAGGCGTACAACCGGCCTCCGACGCCGACCGAACTCGCATCCTGCCAGGCGACGCTGTCCGAACTGAAGGCCTTCCATGCGGCGAAGCCCGCGAGTCCATCGGATCCGGGGCCCTGGACCGATCTCTGCCACGCGCTGCTCAACGCCAACGAGTTCCTCTACCTGCCCTGACCATGATTCCGTTCCCCCACCACGACGGGTTTTCCGGGCCGCGGATGAGCCGCCGCGAATTGCTTCGGCGCGCCTCGAACGGCTTCGGCACCGTGGCGCTTGGGGCCCTGCTTGCACGCTCCTCCGGAACGCAGGCCCTGGCCGCGGCGGCTTCCGGCGCCACCCCGGCGGTCCCGGTGCCGCACCATCGGGTCCGGGCCCGCAGCGTGATCTTCCTCTTCATGGAGGGGGCCGTCTCGCAGGTGGACAGCTTCGACCACAAGCCCCTGCTCGAGAAGTACCACGGACAAGACGCCCGCAAGGCCATGGGCCGGATCGAGAAGACCCAGTTCGACAGCATCGGCAAGATCCTCAAGTCGCCCTGGACCTTCCGCCAGCATGGCCGGAGCGGGCTCTGGATCAGCGACCTCTTTCCGCACATCGCCCGGCAGGCCGACGATCTCTGCGTACTCCGGTCGATGACCTCCACCTTCCCGGAACACACCAGCGCCAACTACTTCCTCCACAGCGGCATCGGCCTGCAGGGACGACCGAGCCTGGGCGCCTGGGTCACCTACGGCCTGGGCTCGCTCAATGACGACCTGCCCGGCTACGTGGTGCTCAACGGCGGGCAGATCCCCTCGGGCGGGCTCGACAATTTCGGCAGCGGGTTCCTGCCTGCGACCCACCAGGGCTCCCTGCTCCAGGCCTTTGGCACGCCACTCGCCAATGTCGTCCCCTCGGAGAAGCAGGCGCGATTGCAGGAGACCAAGCGGCGCCTCGTCCGCCGGTTGAACGACCACGGGCTCGAGCAGGCCGGCCCGGTCGACGCCCTCGAGTCGGCGATCCGGAACTACGAGCTGGCCGCCCGGATGCAGGTGACCATCCCCGAGCTGATGGACGTCTCCCGAGAGACGGCGTCCACCCGCGCCCTGTACGGCCTCGATGCGCCCTACGAGCACACGCGGACCTACGCCCGCGAATGCCTCCTGGCGCGCCGCATGGTCGAGCGCGGCGTGCGCTTCGTGGAGCTCACCATCCCGATGGTCGACGGCTACAGCCGATGGGACGCCCACGGCGGACTGGTGAAGAACCACGGTGACAACGCCCGCGCCGTGGACCAGCCGATCGCCGGGTTGCTCATCGACCTCAGGCAACGCGGCCTGCTCGACGAGACGCTGGTCGTGTGGGCCGGCGAGTTCGGCCGTACCCCCTTCGCCCAGGGCAGCGACGGCCGGGACCACAACGAATACGGGTTCTCGGTCTGGCTGGCCGGCGGGGGTGTCCGCGGGGGCATGGCCCTCGGGCAGACCGACGACTGGGGCTACAAGTCGGTGGTGGATCGCCTCGAGATGCACGACCTGCACGCCACGATCCTCCACCAGCTCGGGATCCATCACGAACGCCTGACCTACCGCTTCGGTGGGCGCGACATCCGGCTCACCGATGTCAAAGGCGAGGTGATCCGGCAAATCCTCGCGTGACCCGCCCACCCGGTTTCGGTTTCCATCTTCCCCATCCCACCGTCCCTGCACCGAATCTTCCGAGCATGAACACCCAGAATCCGTTGACCCGTCGGACCTTCCTGCGCAACTCCATCGCCGCCATGGCCACCGTGGCCATCGTGCCACGGCATGTGCTCGGCGGGCCGGGCCACACGCCCCCGAGCGAGATCCTCACCCGCGCCGTCATCGGCACCGGGGGCATGGGCATGGGCCACGTCAACTCGATCAACACCACCTGCAAGCTGCTGGCGGTCTGCGACGTGGACTCCAACCACCTGGCCCAGGCGGTGAAGGCCGGCGGCCCCGACTGCAAGGGCTACAAGGACTTCCGCGAGGTCCTGGCCCGGATGGACATCGACATCGTCCACGTGCCCACGCCGCCGCACTGGCATGCCATCATCTCCATCGCGGCGGCCAAGGCGGGCAAGGACATCTGGTGCGAGAAGCCCATGACCCGGACCATCGCCGAGGGCCGCGCGGTCGTGGCGGCGGTCAAGAAGCACCGGCGCATCTTCCGCCTCAACACCTGGTTCCGCTTCCAGGACAACTTCTACGGCATGGGCGTGCCGGTGAAGGACATCCGCAAGGCCGTAATGCATGGCATGCTGGGCGACGGCCCGCTCAAGGTCACCCTCAACGCCTCGACCGGCTTCGACTGGAAGTTCTATTGGATCGGCCGCACGGACCTGAAGCCGCAGCCCGTCCCGGCCGAGCTCGACTACGACTTCTGGCTCGGGCCCGCCCCGTACAAGCCCTACCACCCGCACCGCGTGCACGGCACCTTCCGCGGCTACTGGGACTACGATGGAGGCGGCCTCGGCGACATGGGCCAGCACTACCTCGACCCCGTGCAGTACATCCTCGGCAAGGACGACGAAAGCCCGGTGGAGATCGAGTCCGACGCGCCCGTCCAGGACGCCGATGCGGTGGGCACCTTCCGGACCGTCCGCCTGAAGTACAAGGACGGCACGGAGATCATCCTGGACGGCGACAACAAGGACAAGCAGGCCGCGTTCATCGCCGGTTCCAAGGGCAGGATCTTCAAGGGCATGAAGACCGACATCCCGGACTTCACCGAGAAGCTCAAGGGCCTGAAGGATCCGGAGCCCATGGTCACCGACTTCGTGAAGGCCGTGAAGACGCGGTCGAAGTTCGCCCTGAACGAGGTGAACGGCCACCGTTCCTGCACCCTGGTGAACCTCGCCAAGATCGCCCTTCAGACGGGCCGCGTGCTGCGCTACGACTCCAGGAAGGAGACCTTCATCGGCGACAAGGCTGCCAACGCCTACCTCGACCAACCGATGCGCGGCAACTGGAAGCTCAGCTGAGCCGGATCTCGGCGAAATGGCGCAGGAGCGGGTGACGATCGGTGCTTCCGGCAGGATTCCCGGGGCGGACGACCCAGGCCGTCCGGCAACCCGCGTCCTGTGCGGCGTCCAGTTCCTGCGTCACATCGCTCAGGAAGAGGATGTCCTGCGCCGGCAGGCCCGCCGCCTCGGCGATGGCGCGGTAGCTGGCGGCCTCGCGCTTGGGTCCGGTGGTCGTGTCGTGGTAGGCGTCGAGGCAGCCGGTCAGGTCGCCGCCCTCGGCGTGGCCGAAGAAGAGGCGCTGCGCGGCGATGCTCCCCGACGAGTAGATCCTCAGCCGCATGCCCCCGCGATGCCAGATCCGCAGCGCCTCGGCGGCATCGTCAAAGAGGTGGCTGCGGATCCGGCCGGACTGGTATCCCTCCGCCCAGATGAGCCCCTGAAGGGCCTTGAGGCCGGTCTGCTTCGCGTCGGCGTCGATGAGACCCTGGATGCGCGCCACCCAGGCCGCGCGCCCGGTCTCGGCGTCGAGTCGGGCGACGGCGGCGGTCGTCCCGGGCTCCGTCACCGGGCCGGAATCGCGGGCGACCTGTTCGAGGGCCTTCAGGACCTCCGTGGAGTCCCGGTGCCGCGACAGGAAGTCGGCGACCCCGCTCCGGGCATACGGGAAGAGCACCTCATGCACGAAGGCCAGCGGCGCGACCGTGCCCTCGATGTCGAGCAGGATGAGGCGCCCGGCGAACCCGATCATGCCGATTGACCCAGGAAGGCGCCCGAGATGGCCGTGCCCCGCGGCAGGTGGCTCGGCCCGAAGCAGAGGGGCTGATACCCGGTGGCGATGTCGCTGCCGCTGTACTGCGGGGTCCACCCGGCCTTTTCTCGGAAGAGCCGGATGGCCCGGATGTCGCGGTCCGCGCACAGGTCGAACCAATGCAGCGTCCCGGCCGGCACGTTGATCAGGTCCCCGGCCAGCACCTCGATGGCGAAGACCGGGCCCTCGGGCGGATGGATGTGGAACACCCCGCTGCCCCGGACGATGAACCTCACCTCGTCCTCCGCATGGATGTGTTCCCGGTTGAACTTGTCGAGCATGGCCTGCAGTCCGGGCACGTCGGACGTGACATCGATCACGTCGGCCGTGATGTACCCGCCCCGGGCCTTGAGGCGGTCCACCTCGGGCGCATAGGCCGCGAGGATCTGCTCGGCCGTCGCCTGCCGGTCCACCCGCCCGGCCACGGGCCACTGTTCGTACCAGATGCCGTGCCGGGAAAGGTGGGACCGGATGGCCTCGGGGTCGGTGACCACCCTGCCCTCGTCGGGGATGCGCAACACTGCCATGGCGCCGAAGGCTACCGCCACCGCACCGGCGGGCAAGCCCCCGGTCGGAACCCGTCATGGGGCGGGACTCCCGGGCACCGGCGGACCGCCTCAGAGCGCCCAACCGCGTCGCGTTCCCACCACCTCCATGAGGAACTCGAGCACCTCGAGGTGGCGACGGGCCTCGGCCAGATGGGCGCCCCAGGTGTACAGACCATGCCCGGCCATCAGGAATCCATGGCGGAGATCCGGATCGCCCGCGGCGAACCGGGCGTCGAGTTCCGAGGCCAATCCGGCGATGTCCTGGGTGTTGGGCACCACCGCGATCGACACCCGGGCCTCGTGGGTGGAGATCCCGGCCAGGCCCTTGAGCATCTCGTAGCCCGCGATCTGCAGCCGGCCGGCCGGCTGGTGGCTCTGCGAGAGGATCGTCCCCCAGACCGAATGGGTGTGCAGCACGGCGCCGGCCCCGGCCCGGCGTGCCAATAGGGTGTGGAGGAGGGTCTCGGCCGAGGGCTTCGGCTGGGCGGGGTCGAGACGACGCCCCTGGTCGTCCACCTCGACGAAGTGGTCCGGCCCGAGGCGCCCCTTGTCGAAGCCGCTGCCGGTGATCAGCAGGCGCAGCGGGTCACGGCCGAGGACCACGCTGTAGTTGCTGCTGGTGCCCAGCGACCAGCCGCGCCGGTGGAAATCCCGGCCGGTCTCGATGAGTTCGCCCCTTGGGTCACGGGGCGGCAGATCCGTCATGTCTCCACGGTGTCGGCGGCCGGTTCGCGGGTCGAGCCGGAACTCCCGTCCGGTGCCCCCTTGGACGCACCGGGGGCACCGCTGGCCGGGTCCGCGTCAACGATCCACGCGGATCCCCAGGGCCAGCAGCACGAAGGGCGCCGTGTTGAAGGTGACGTGGGCGGCGACAGGGACCAGCAGGTTGCCCGAATGCCGGTAAAGAAGCGCCAGCAGGTACCCGAAGACGGTGAGCGGCACGAAGACGCTGCGATTGGCATGGACCAGCCCGAAGGCCAGCGCCGTGCCCCACAGCGCAAGGCGCGGCCAGCCGAGGTCCCGCAGGGACGGGTAGACGACCCCGCGGAAGAGCATCTCCTCGACCCACGGGGCGACCAGGGCGGCCGTGGCGAAGATCGCCGAACGCCCCAGCGCATCGGCCTCGACGAGGATCCGGACGGCCGTCTGGGACGGCATCCGGACGCCGAGGCTCTCGAGCCACGTGCCGATGGCCCATTGCAACCCGTAGGCCGCCGGCAGGAACGCGAGGCCCGCGAGCACGCCTGTGCCGATGGCCCGGGCGACCCCGCCCACCTGGAGTCCGAAGCCCTCGCACCAACCCATGCGGTGGCTGCGCAGGAAGAGCCCCAGGGAGGCGATCACCGCCCCGTGCAGGCAGACCTGGCCGAGGACCATCGACGGCCAGCCGCCGGAGCCGAGCAGCGGAGTCGCCAAGGCCTGCGCCAGACCGGAGACGACGAAGGCGATGAGCACCCGCATCACCAGGCGGACCACCTCCTCGGGCCTCCAGTCGCGGCGCTCGATCATGCGTCCATCGTGGGGAACCGGCCCTGTCTTGGCGACGCCCAAAGGCGAACCCCGGGGAAACCCACCCCTAGACCAGACGGCCGTCCTGCATCCGGAGCACCCGTTCCATGCGGGAGGCGAGATCGTCGGAATGGGTCACCACCACCAGCGTGACCCCCTGCTCCCGGTTCAACTCGCCCAGCAGCGTGGCGATCTCGCCGGCGGAGGCGCGGTCGAGCGCCCCGGTGGGTTCGTCGGCGAGCAGCAGCTTGGGGCGGTTGATGAGGGCCCGGACGACGGCGGCGCGTTGACGTTCCCCCCCGGAGAGGCGTCCCGGCAACTGGCCCTGACGGGGCGTGAGGCCCACCCGCTCCAGCAGGGCCCCGGCCCGGGCGAGCACCTCGGGACCGATCCGGGACTCCCGTGCCAGCACCGGGACCAGGACGTTCTCGTGCACGGTCAAATGCGGCAGGAGATGATGCGACTGGAAGACGAAGCCGATGTTCGCATTCCGGAAGGTGGCCAACGCGTCGCCGGCCATCCTCGACAAGTCCATGCCGTCGATGACGACCGTTCCCTGGTCGGGGGTGTCCAGGGTGCCGAGGAGATTCAACAGGGTGCTCTTTCCGGACCCGCTCGGCCCGACGATCGCCACCCGCTCCCCCGGGGCGACCGTCAGGTCGACTCCGTCGAGGATCCTCACCGGGTGATCCGCCGCCGGGAACGACTTGAAGACTCCCCGGACCTCCACCATGGCCTGGCTCATGGGTCTAAGGCTACCCGAGGCCGGGGATTTGTCAGGCTCTCTCGGCCGGCCTTGTCCCCGCAGCACCCCCCGCGGCGTTCCCCAAGGGGCACCCTGCCATCTCAATCCGGCCCGCCCGCCGCTCCGAGGCGTCCCTCCAGCCGCGCCCTCCGGCCATACACCCACTCGAAGACCGGGGAGGCCATCAGGGTCGTGACGATGGCCATCACCACCATCACCGAGAAGAGCCCGGATTCGATGAACCCGTTCTGGAGCCCGATGTTGAGGATGATGAGTTCCATCAGGCCACGGGCGTTCATCAGCGTGCCCACGGCGAGCGACGTGGCCGAGTCCTCGCCGTTGAGGCGCGCCGCGCCCCAGCAGGCCACCCCTTTTCCGAGGACCGAGGCGGCCAGGACCACCAGGGCGACCATCAACATCTGGAGCGAGTCCACCGTGTCGAGCCGGGTGCGCAGGCCGGAAAAGGTGAAGAACATGGGCAGCAGGAAGACGACTGCGAACGGCTCGACCAGGCGCTGCAACTCCCGGGTGAGCAGGCCGCGGGGCAGCGAGGCACCGAGCAGGAAGCCACCGAACACGGCGTGGATACCGACGGCCTCCATCGCCCAGGCCCCGAGCGCGAAGAGCGTCATCAGGATCGCGAGATGGGCCTGGGTCAGGCGGCCGGCGCGCTCGACGGCCCGGCCCAGGGGAACCAGCAACCGCCGGCCGACCAACACCAGGAACAGGCCATAGGCGATGCCCCCACCGATGGCCTGATAGGCGAGGTGGGCCCCCTTGCCGAAGCTGGCCAGCACGACGGCGAGCACGCACCACGCGGCCGCGTCATCGATGGCCCCCGCCGCCAAGGCAAGGGTGCCGAGGGGGGTGCCGCCCAGGCCCCGTTCGTGGATGATCCGCGCTAGCATCGGGAAGGCGGTGATGGCGATCGCGGCCCCGAGGAAGAGCGTGGCCTCCCAGAGGGTGGCCTTCGCCGAGAACAGGCCCGGGATGGTCATCAGCCAGGGCGTGAGCAGGGCCCCGAGGAGGAAAGGCACCAGCATGCCGGCAAGCGAAACCGAGAGGGCGCTGCGCACCCGGCCCTGAAACAGGTCGACCCGGAAATCGGCCCCGACGAGGAACATGTACAGGCCGACCCCGAGCTGCGCCCCGACATAGAGCACCCGCAGCGACTCGGGCGGGAACAACTGCGCCTGCAGCCCCGGCGCAAGCCACCCGAGCAGCGAGGGCCCAAGGCAGACTCCGGCCACCATCTCGCACACCACCTGCGGTTGACCCAAGCGCCGTCCGACGAGCCCGGCGACCCGGCAAGCCGCGAGGATGATCGCCATCTGCAGGAAGAATGCGGCGGCGAGTTTCTCGAGGGACATATCGTACGCATGCGTACTAATTCATCTCCCCGGAGAAGTCAATCCACCAACCCGGAGCCGCGATCCATCGACACCGCCCCGCTCCCATTTCTCCCGCCCCAGTGCCCGCCGAGCTGTCGACCCGATCCGGCCAGGCGATCGGAGATTGGCGGAACCGGGCGGAGCGGGCACGATCGGTCCATTCACCGAATCTTGCGATGGCCCATCCTACCGCCTCCTCCGATCCGTCTTGGCGTCGTCTGTTGCAGACCGCCGGCCCCCTGCTGGGTCTGGTCTTCGTCCTCGGTCTGCTGGCCTTGAGCGAGGAGGCCCGGCCGACGCTCTTCACCGGGCGCAACGCGGCGATCGTGCTCACGCAGACGGTCATCGTGGCGCTCGGGGCCATCGGCATGACCCTCATCATCGTCAGCGGCGGGATCGACCTCAGCGTGGGTGCGGCGGTCGCGTTCAGCTCCGTGGTCGGGGCCAAGCTGCTGGCGGCGGGCCAGAATTCCTGGGTGGCCGGGGCGGCGGTGGTCGGCACCGGAGCGCTCATCGGCCTGGCCAATGGCAGCCTCATCGCCGGCCTGAGGCTCTCCCCGTTCATCATCACCCTCGGCATGATGGGCGTGGTGCGTGGCGGCGCGAAATGGATCAGCGGCAAGCAGGCCGTCTACCATCCCGAGGGCGCGGGGCTGAACACGCTGATGGAACGGACCAATCCCCAGGGCCTGCTGCCCCTGCCCCCCGGGGTCTGGATCGCCCTCGGCCTCGCGGTCGTCGCCAGTCTCGTGATGCGACGCAGCGTCTTCGGGCGCCATGTCTACGCCATCGGCTCGAGCGAAGCCGCAGCCCGCCTGTGCGGCGTGCGGGTCCAGCAGGTGAAGCTCTGGCTCTACACGCTGGCCGGAGCCTTCTTCGGACTGGCAGGGCTCATGCAGGAATCGCGCCTCGCCCAGGGCGACCCGACCGTCGCGGTGGGGCTTGAACTGGACATCATCGCGGCGGTGGTCATCGGCGGGGCCAGCCTCAACGGGGGCATCGGGGGCATCAGCGGCTCGATGCTGGGCGCCCTGCTCATGGCGGTGCTGCGCAATGGCACCAACCAGCTCGGCTGGGATTCCTACGTGCAGGAGATCATCATCGGGGCCGTCATCGTCATGGCCGTGGGCCTGGACAAGTGGCGGCAGGGCCGGGCGCACTGAACCCCTCACCACCGGGACACCGCCGGCCCGCGCGGCCCGGGGACGGGGACGGCGGCCGAGGAAACGCTTCGATTCGGGGGGCGTTCTGCGATTGAATGCCCGCCCATGGACAAGCGGTTCTATCTCACCACGGCCATCGACTACGTGAACGGCGCCCCGCACCTGGGGCATGCCTACGAGAAGGTCGTGGCCGACGTCATCGCCCGGGCGCGCCGGAGCCTCGGGCAACCGGTGTTCTTCCTCACCGGGCTCGACGAGCACGGGCAGAAGGTCCAGCAGGCGGCGCAGGACCTGGGTCAGTCGCCACAGGCGTATTGCGACGGCCTGGCCGTCCAGTGGCGGGCTTTCGTCGAGGCCCTCGGGCTCAGCCAAGACGACTTCGTCCGGACCACCGAGGAGCGTCACCGGCGCATCGTCGCCCGGCTCCTCGAACGCCTCCATGCCGCGAGGCACTTCTACAAGTCGGCCTACCGCGGGTTCTACTCGGTCAAGGAGGAGACCTTCCTGACCGAGAAGGACCGCAACCCGGACGGCACCTGGGACCCGCAATGGGGCGTGGTCCAGGAACTCGTCGAGGAGAACTGGTACTTCCGGCTGGGTGCGCACCAGGCCTGGCTGGTGGAGCATCTCGAGCGGCATCCGGAATTCGTGCAGCCGGCCCATCGCCGCAACGAGGTGTTGGGCTTCCTGCGCTCGCAGAAGCTCGAGGACCTGTGCATCTCCCGGCCCGCCTCGCGCCTGTCGTGGGGCATCCCCCTGCCCTTCGACCCGGGCTATGTCACCTACGTCTGGTTCGACGCGCTGGTGAACTACTTCTCCATCCCTGCCGCGCTCGGCGACCCCGTGGCGCTGGCCGCACTGGGCGCCCCGGCACCCGCCGACCCGACCCTGTCGGTCTGGCCCGCGGACATCCACCTCATCGGCAAGGACATCCTGAAGTTCCACGCCGTCTATTGGCCCATCATGCTGCACGCGCTCGGGGCTCCGCTACCCCGCACGCTGCTGGTGCACGGCTGGTGGCAGAAGGACGGGGCCAAGCTCAGCAAGAGCACCGGCAACGTCGTGGACCCCCTGGCCATCATCGCCGAGTGGGGGCTCGATGCGTTCCGCTACTACGTGGTGCGGGAGCTGGGCATCGGTCCCGACGGCAACTGGACCGACGAGGGATTCCGGGTGCGCTACAACTCCGAGTTGGCCAACGGTCTGGGCAACCTGCTCAACCGGGCGGTGAACATGCTCAACAAATACCGGGCGGGCATCGTGCCGGCCCCCTCGACGACGCTCGAGGGCGCCGCGACGGCCACCGTGGCCACGGCCCGGGAACGCTACCTGGACAACGATCCCCAGGGCGCCCTCGTCGCGACCTGGGAGCTCGTCGACCGCGCGAACCTCTTCGTCGAGGAGACCAAGCCATTCCACCTGGCCAAGGATCCTTCCCAGGCGGGGCTCCTCGACGCGGTGCTCTACAACCTCGTGGAGGCGTGCCGCATCCTCGCGGTGCTGGTGCACCCGGTGATGCCGGGGACGTCGGCCAAGATCTTTGCGCAGCTCCAGGCCGGGGGTGAACCCTCCGACTGGCGGCAGTCGGCCTGGGGCAGCCTCGGGCAGGGCCATCAGGTCGGTGCGCCCATCCCGCTCTTCCCGCGCAAGGATCTCGCGCCAAAACTGGCCGCGAAGTAGGAATCGCGCGGTAGAGATCGCCCGAAGATCGCCCCAAAACGCCGGGTCCACCCAGGAACCGGCCTGCGATCCAGCCCGGCCCCGCGTCCACCTCAGGGCACCTTCACCTTCGAGAGCAGCGTCTTCACGAGGCTCTCGGTGGTGACCTCCTCGGCCTCGGCCTCGTAGGTGAGCAGGATGCGGTGGCGCAAGACGTCGGGCGCGATGCGCTTGACGTCGTCCGGCGTGGCGTGGTTGCGACCTTCGATCAGCGCGCAGGCCCGGGCGGCGAGCGTGAGGTTGATCGTGGCCCGAGGGCTGGCACCGATGCGCACCAACCGCTTGAGCTCGGGCGCCACCCCCGCCCCGGCGGCCGCCTCGCGCGTGGCGACGACGAGCCGGACGATGTAGTCGCGCACCAGCGGGTCGACGTGGATGGTGTTGACCAGCGTCTGGTAGGACGAGATCTCCTCGGGCGTGACCACCGCATCGAGGCAGAACTGGGGGCGGGTGCTGGCCATGCGGTCGAGGATGAGCAGTTCCTCGTCGGCCGTGGGGTAGCCGACCACGACCTTCAGCATGAAGCGGTCCATCTGAGCCTCGGGTAGCGGATAGGTGCCCTCCTGCTCGATGGGGTTCTGGGTGGCCAGCACCAGGAAGGGCTCGGGCAACGGCCAGGTCTTGTCGCCGATGGTCACCTGACGCTCCTGCATGGCCTCGAGCAGCGCCGACTGCACCTTGCTCGGGGCCCGGTTGATCTCGTCGGCCAGCACGAGGTTGGCGAAGATCGGGCCCTGCCGGGTGGAGTAGACCCCCTGGACGGGGTCGTAGATGAGCGTGCCGGTGATGTCGCCCGGGAGCAGATCCGGCGTGAACTGGATACGCGAGAACTGGCAGGCCGTCGCCCGGGCCAGCGCGCTGACGCTGGCAGTCTTGGCCAGGCCCGGCAGGCCCTCGAGCAGGATGTGGCCCCGCGCGACGAGCGCCACCAGCAGGCGATGCACCAACTCCTGCTGCCCCACGATTACCCGGGCCATCTCGGAGCGCACCCGGGCAAGGTGGTCGCTGGCGGCACGGTAGGGCGCGAGGGAGGCGGAATCCGGGGTGGCACTCATGGTGGATCGATCGGCCCGCAGACAATCAGGGAATCGCTCCGGAAGTCCAGTCCGGCACCGGGATTTCGCCTCGAGACACGGGAGGTCCTTCCGGGGGCGTCGCCCGAGAATCGTCTGGCTCAGGAACCGCTCCCGGCTCCAATCTGGGCCCGTCATGCATCGGATGCGCAGGCCGACCTCCTTCCTCCTGGCCCTCCCGGTGGCCATCTCGATGGCCATGGCGGCCGAGCCGCCGAGCGTCGACGCGGCACTCCAGTCGATGCGCAAGGGCGACTCCACCAACGCCATCGCCACCCTCGGGGCCCTGCTGAAGGACAAGCCCGACGACTCGCGCGCCTGGCACCTGCGGGGTCAGATCCGCGGCATGACCGGGGACACCGCCGGCGCGATCGCCGACCTGGGCGAGGCGATCCAGCGGGAGCCCAAGTCGCCCTACCTCGTCGAGGAACGCGGGATGATGCACTTCCGGCGCAACGATCTCGACAAGGCCCTGGCCGACTTCGACCGGGCCAATGAGCTGGATCCGCGGATGGATCCCCAGAACTGGCAGCGCGGCATCGCGCTGTACTACGCCGGACGATTCGCCGACGGGCGCCGTCAGTTCGAGCGGCATCAGACCGTGAATCCGGAGGACGTGGAGAACGCCGTGTGGCATTTCCTCTGCCACGCCCGCGAGAAGTCCCCGGAAGCGGCCCGCGAGGCCCTGATTCCCATCCGGGGGGACACCCGCGTGCCGATGAAGGAGGTGCACCGTCTCTTCGCCGGCAAGGCGACCCCTGCAGACGTGATCCGTGCGGCCGAGGAGACGCCGGCCGACCCCAGGGCCAAGCGGCGGCATCTCTTCTACGCCAAGCTCTACCTCGGACTGTATTTCGAGGCCACCAGTGACCAGGCCAAGGCCGCCGAACACATCCGCGCCGCCGCCGGGATGGCTCCCCAAGGCGACTACATGGGCGACGTCGCCCGCGTGCACGCCCTCCGTTTGAAGGAATGAACCCTCCCCCGACCGATTCGCCCGACTTCGGCAACGGCCCCCGGCAAGGCTCCGGCCGTCCGCCGCGCGGCCCCAGATTCTTCCAGAAACGACGCCCGTTCCGACCCCGACCGGACGGCCCGAGGTCGGACTCCCCCCGTAGCGGCGCCCTTCCCGAGGGAGGGCCCCGCCGGCCCGCGCCCCCCGGAGACGGCCCGCGACGCGGGCGACCCTCCCACGACCGACCGGACCGCCCCAACCGGCCCGAAGGTCGCGGCTCGCCGGCCGGTCGCGAAGCCTGGACCGACGAGCCCGGAGGCATTCCGCCCTCCCAGATGAGCCCGCTGCAACTGGCCGCGCGCATCGTGGAGCGTTCGTCACCGGAGAACCCGGCGGATCTGGTGCTCCGCCAGACCCTCTTCCGCCGGCGATCCCTGCCGCCTTCCGACGCGGCCTGGGTGAGCCGGGCGGTGTTCAGCTTCTTCCGCTGGCAACGGTGGCTGGCGGACGACCTCCCGATCGAGGCGCGGATCGAGGACGGTCTCCGACTGGCGGCCCGCTTCGCCTCGCGGCCGGAGGAGTTCCCGGAGGCCGAACTGGTGCAACGCTGCGTCCCGGACTGGGCGGCGGCACACCTGCCGGTCGGCGCGGACTTCGCGAAGTCCCTCCAGGCCGAGCCGGTGCTCTGGCTGCGGAGCCGTCCGGAGTTCACCGAGGAACTCTTCCGCCGGCTGCCGACGCTCGAGCCCGGGCCGTTTGCCGACTCGTACCGGTACCTGGGCCGCGAGGACCTCTTCCATGACCGGGGATTCCAGGCCGGACAGTTCGAGATCCAGGACATCGCCTCGCAGGCGGTCGGCCGGATCTGCGCTCCCCGACCCGGCGAGGTCTGGTGGGACGCCTGCGCCGGCGAGGGCGGCAAGACGCTGCACCTTTCGGCGCTCATGGGGGGCAAGAGCCTCATCTGGGCCAGCGACCGTGCGGCCTGGCGCCTCGACCGGTTGCGGCAGCGCGCCGCGCGTGCGAAGTGCTTCAACTACCGCGCCGTGGCCTGGGATGGATCCGAGCGCCCGCCCACCAAGACCCGCTTCGACGGAGTGCTGCTGGACGCCCCCTGCTCCGGCCTGGGCACCTGGGGTCGGAACCCGCACGCCCGCTGGACGACCTCCGTCCGGGATGTCGAGGAACTCGCCGCGATCCAGGCCCGGCTGCTGCGCCATGTCGCCGACTCGCTCAAGCCCGGGGGGCGGCTGATCTACGCCGTCTGCACCCTGAGCCATGCCGAGACCACCGCGGTCGCCGACGCCTTCACCGAGGAACGGAGCGACTTCGACACGCTGGCCGTCGTGAACCCCTTCCAGCCCGACGATCCCCCGGTCACCCAGATGCACCTCTGGCCGCAGGACACCGGAGGCAACGGGATGTTCGTGGCGGCTTGGCGCCGTCTGTGAACGGATCCGGGCCACCTGAAGATCCGGGCAACCTGACGATCTGGCAACGTTGCGAAGCGACTGGGACGGCTCCTCCGTGCGGCGCCTGCCCCCGACAACCCGGTGCCTTCAGCCCTTGAGGCCGAGGCCCAGCGTCTCGCGGCAGTAGCGGAGGCTCTTCTCGAGGTCCTCGCGTTGGCGCTGCTTGTCGCCGCCGTTGTATTGGTCCATCGCCTGGCCGCGACGGGCGACCGCGAGGAAGCGGGCGAACTCCACGGCCGACTTCTTCGGGAAGGCCTCCCAGAACGAATCCTCGTAGTAGGGGAGTTCCATGGCGAAGCCGCCGATGGTCTCGATGTTGACCGCCACCCCCGGGCACAGCTGGGCATACCGGGTGAAATAACGCTCGAGGTCCACGCAGCCGCCGTCCCCCATCGCCGTCCACTGGACCTTGCAGCCCTTGTCCGTCTGCCAGATGCGCGAATCCCGCAGGCTGGTGGTGATGGCATAGGGCCCGAGCTTCTCGAGGCTCTCCATGGGGTCCTCGAGGGTCCAGGCGGCGTTGCCCGAGTCCATGTTGGCCCCGACGTATTCCCGGCCGGCCGACTCGATGAGCAGGATGAGCTCGTCGGCCGTCATGTCGCCGGCATGGTTCTCGACCGACACCTTCACCCCGAGATCCAGGGCCTGGTACCGGCAGGCCTTGAGCACCTTGACCGTGTCGGCGATGCGGGCCTCGATGCCCCCGGGCGTGCGCCGGTCCTCGCGGGAACCGAGCACCACGCGGAACGCCTTCGAGCCGACGGCCTTCGAGAGCCTCAGGCCCAGCGACAGGTGTTCCTCGGCGGTGCCCCAGTCCTTCTTGAAGCTCTTGGAGGTCGGGCAAATGCTCCAGGACCCCAGCAGGATCTCCACGCCCGTGTCGGCGGCGTACTTCCGGAGTTCCGAGGCCACGGAGGTGTCCAGCGATCCGAGGGAGGCCAGATCGGTGATGAAGAGGGTGTCGAGCTTCAGGCCGGCCGCGTAGTCGACCAACTCGCGCCCCTTCCACCCCCAGGCCCGGACCGCGAAGTTGTCGACGCCCAGGGCGATGCGGTTGCCCGAGGCGTCCCGGCGGGCGGGTGTGGCGGCGAGGGTGGCAGGGGCGACGACGGCGGAGGCGCCGGCCACGGTGGCGGCCGTCAGGAAGTTGCGGCGAGTCATGGTGTGCCGCCAGTTTCCGCAAGAACCGGAGACTTTGGCCAGAGCGGAAACACCGGGCCGGTTCAAGGCTGCGACGGAACCGCCTTGGAATCGGTTTCCCCGGAAAGACCGTACGCCTCGGCGAGACGCCCGGCCATGTGGCGCTCGGCGCCCGATTCCATGAACCACCACCGAAGATAGCCCGCGTGGATGACCGTCCAGATCACCCAAAGAATCACCCCATTGAACCACGTCCGCTCGGACCACGTCCCCTCGGAGATGTGCTGGTGCGACCGGAAGCCACCCCAGGCGATGAGCGCCCCCCAGACCCCGCAGAAATGGAGGGTGTACACCGAGAAGAACGAACCCGGGCGGTCGAAGCTGAACCCGCTGAACTTGGGCCGGGCATGCGGGTAGAAATAGTCGGCCTCCAGTTCGGAGGCGATGAGCACGCGGGCCCCGAGCAGGGCGTTGATGCGGGCTTCCAGGGCACGTGCATGGACGCGTGCGAAATCACAGAAGTGCAGGAAGAACGACGCCGTGAACCCGGTGGTCACCAACCCGAACGCCACGACCCACCCCATCAGCCAATGGTCCCAGAGCAACAGTCCGATCGACACCAGCGTAGACACCAGCAGGAGCCCAAAGAACTTGCGGTTGTAGGCGTACTGCATCGCCCGCATGCGCTCCAACTGGCGGGTCAGGGCGTCGTATTCGAGCCGGATGCGCTCGGCAGCCGGAAGTCCAACGGCAGGAACCGGGGACTGGAATTGGGGATTCATGGGTGGTCTCTGAGCATGGTCGCAGGATCGCTTCACGGATCAATCGGACGATTCTGGCGAGGCCAATCCCGGATCTCCCTCGGCCGCCGATCCCTTGACCGCCTTGAACATGGCGAGGCATCGGCCCCGCTGGACGTCATGCTGGACGATGGGCGCCGGATAGCCGGTCCTCGACAGGAACAGCGGGCGGGTCCAAGGCGCATGGACGCATTCCTTGGGTGCATCCCGCAGTTCCGGCACCCAGCGTCGCACGAAGGACCCGTCCGGATCGCATTTCTCGGCCTGCGTGACCGGGTTGAAGATCCGGAAGTACGGCGCGGCATCGGTGCCGCACCCGGCGCTCCATTGCCACCCGCCGTTGTTGGCCGCGAGGTCGCCGTCCACGAGGGTCCGCATGAAGTGACGCTCGCCCCGCTGCCACGACACCAGCAGGTCCTTGGTCAGGAACATGGCCACGATCATCCGGAGGCGGTTGTGCATCCATCCCGTCGAGGCCAGGCAGCGCATGGCGGCATCGACGATGGGGTATCCGGTCTGCCCGGCGCACCAGGCCTCGAACTGGGCATCGGTCCCCTCCCATTGGATCCGCTCGTACTCGGGACGGAACGCCCCCGTGGCCACGCGGGGGTGATTGGCCAGGATCTGGAGATAGAACTCGCGCCAGATCAATTCACTGAGCCAGGTGTCGCAGGACTTCTGCCCGGCGGCTGTCGGGGCCTTCGCCCGGGCCGACTGAAGGCGTTCCAGCACCGTCCGGATGCCCAGGGTCCCAAAGCGCAGATGCGGGGACAACTGGGAGGTTCCCGGTTCCAGCGAAAGGACATTCCGCCCGTGGTCATAGGCGAACACCCGGGCCTCGAGGAACCGGTCGAGGGCCTCGAGACCGGCACGCTCGCCCGCGGGGAACACCTCCTGCGAGAGCGGATGGCCCAGTTCGCGGCCGTCGGCCGGGAGGGGCAGCGAGGGCACCACCGGAGGCGGGGCCTTGGGCGGGCCGAGCCGGGGAACAGGCCAGGACATCGGCCGGGCCTTCCAGGCGCGTGAGTAGGGCGTGAAGACGCTGAAGACCGTGCCCGTGCGCGTCAGCACCTCGCGCTCCTCGTGGATCACCGAGTCCTTGTGGGACCGCAGGACGAGGGCCCGCCCGGCCAGGGCCTCGGCAACCCGTCGGTCCCGGGCGACCGAATAGGGCTCGTAGTCGCGGTTCACGAACACCGCGTCGGCCCCGACCTCGTGGGCCAGCCCGGGAATCACCTGCTCCGGGGGGCCCTGTCGCACGACCAGGCGGTGGCCGAGGCTCTCGAGGTTGCGCGCCAACGACTCGAGGGACCGGAGCAGGAAGTGGACGCGGGCCGGGCCGACATCCGGGGACTTCAGGATGACCTCATCCCAGCAGAAGACGCTCACCAACTGCTTGCCTTCGGTGTACGCCTGCCAGAGGGAGGTGTTGTCGGTGATGCGGAGGTCGCGCCGGAACCAATGGAGGGCCGTTTTCAAGGGAGTGAGGGTGCCACCAGGCCGGGTGGGTTCAACCGGGTTGTTGGCCGTCTTCGGGCTCCGTCTTTCTAGGGAAACAACGAACGGGGTGGAAGGGGCGAGAGTGCCAGGGTACCCACGGCAGACGCGGGGCAGGCACCGTTGCTGCCTTCCGGCCCTGGCGGGGTTCACCAGCCCGAGTTCCATGGGCCCTGGCGCGGGCAACCTAGGCCGAGGTCTCGGGACGGAACAAGGGGAATTCCCGCAATCGGGATGACGCCCGGTGGGAGGGAACGGCACGGCGGCCCGGATCGCGGAGGGCGCCGCCAGCGGGAAGCGCCTGCCCCGGGACCCCTCCGCACGGGGTCCGGCCGGGTCAACGCCCCGGACCCGGGGAGGTCCCCAACAGGTCCATCAGACCTTCCAGCGTCTCGAGGAAACCTTCGGTCAGCACCGGCCCATAGAAGGACATGGTCCGGGACTCGTAGCTGTCCATCGAGGCGTAACGGGTGGGGATGACATAGCCGAGGTAGTCGCCATTGAAGCTGGTGACCGCGCACCGGAGGCCGACCGACCGCGCACGCTCCTTGAGATCAAGAGCCAGTTCGCCGGAGAAGTCGCACGGGGTCGACAGCCAGACCCATGGTCCGATGCGCAGACCCTGGAGGGTCGTCCGATCGGAGACCGGCAGCAGGCGGCCGGCCGCCCACTCCCGCAGCCTCAGATGGTCGCCGAGGCGCACCCGTAATGGAGGCAGCGCGAAGGTCACCGAGGCCGAGCCCAGCGCCACCTCGGACTCGAGGCGGCACGCGCGGCTGCGCTCGACCGTCCGCCGGGCCAGCGATTCGCCCAACTGGCGCGCGCCCTCCCACCCCGGCTGCGTCGTCCGGGGGCCATGGCTTCCGACGGCGCCGGCGGCGAAGAGGGCCATCCCGCCGGTGGCCGACTCGACGGCCTCCTGCCAGACGCCCGGGTAGTCGCCATGGAAGCGCATCTCACCCGCCCCGAGCACGGTCGCGTGGGCGCCGTAGCTTCCCCAGAGGGCCTCCTGTCCGTCGTCGCGACGGATCCTGAGGAAGGCGAATTCGGCATCCACGCCACCAAGCTCCCCCACGAGCCGATTGCGGACACCATCGGGTGCCGCGAAGGCATCGAACCCAAGACGCGCCGGTCCCATCCCGGCGATCGCTTGCCGGGCAACCTCGGTCAGCCGGAGCGCCAGCCAGATCCGGACCTCCGGGACGTAGGCGCCCCCGAACTGCTCTGCCACCCATCCTTCCCCCCAGCCGCCAAGGCTTCCGTGGGTGTGGGTCGCCGTGAAGTACACCTGATCCCTCCGCAGGCCCGGGTCGATCGCCAGTTGGCCCAAGACCTCCTCGGCCACCTCCCTCGGCACGATGAGAAGGTCCGAGGCGATCAGGACAACCCTCTGGCCGCCCACCCCGAGGGCCAAGGCCTTGGTCCAGAGGTCCTGCTGCACCCCGGAGGCGGGTCGACCCCGCCTCGCGCCATAGCCGGCCAGGGGGAGTTCGCGGAAACGACCCGATCGGCCGTCGTCGGACGGTGCACCGAGGGTCGGCGTGAGGCGGGCACGCGCCCAACCAGCCCGGGGCGGGCCGACCTCGACCCGAGCGGACGCGCGCTGGGCCGCAAGGGCCGCCTGGGCGGAGATTCTTGCAGGCTGACCCGGCCAGGGGGCGGGCTCATCGACCGGGCCTAGCACGGCCAGAAGTACCGTGACCCCCGCGGCCAAAAGCCCGGAGAATCCCCTCACCCACGGGCGCCAACGGGAAATCATCCCAGGAAGTGTTCCCCGGAAGCCACCGGATATCCAGTCCCGGGAAGCCGGTTCCCCCGGAAAAACCTCCCCCTCGGAACCCGGTTGCCCGGGTGACATCGGTGCCGGTCGTTTTTGCCGCACCCTCTTGTTTTCAGGGAACAAATGGGACGTTTCAGTCCGGCAAGCGGCAAAAACCGCGTTTTTTGGCACGATCCAGAGGCTGGCACGCCCGGTGCTCACGGGATCTCGCCATGAGTAGCGTCGCAGAAATTGACATCACCAAGACCCTGCAGGTCCAGGTCCAGTTGCCCTTGGGCTTGCTCGGCTTCGAGCGCATCAAGACCTACTCGCTCGTCACGAAGCCCGATCAGGAACCCTTCCTATGGTTGGCCGTTCCCGAGGGGGAGGATCTTGCCTTCCTGATGGTCCCACCCAACTTGATGCTCCCCGACTATGCCCCGGAACTGAGCGATGAGGATGCGGACTTCCTCGAGATCCGCAATCCGAACGACGCCCTGGTCCTCAACATCGTGACCCTCAAGTCCGATGGCTCCGCGACGGTCAACCTCAAGGGGCCGGTCGTGATCAACCGCCACACGATGATCGGCAAGCAGTTGGTGCTCAGCCAGCAGGACTGCGCGATCAAGCATCCGATCCGAACGTCCTGAAACGCCACGAGGAGTCCACGAACCAAGGAAGGTGCCATGCTGATACTTTCAAGAAAAACCGGGGAGAGCGTCATCATCGACGGTCGGATCGTCGTCAAGATCATCCGCACCGACGGCGACACGGATAAGGTGGGCATCGAGGCCCCCTCGAGCATCCCCGTACACCGTCAGGAGGTCTACGAGGAGATCCAGCGCGCCAACCGCGAGGCGGCGACGCGCGCCCCCCACGGCCAGATTCCCCCGCTCCTCGGTCCCCAGGGCAAGTCACTCCTGGCCTCCAAGCCCTCCCTGCCTTCCAAACCGTCCGACGCGATCCTGTCTGCGGCCCCTTCCGATTTCAGTCCTGCCGCCAACCAAAAGCACAGTAGAACTGTATGATCACCAGTTCCAACTTGGCGGCGCAATTAGCCGCCAAGGACCTCACCAGGACGTCGGCCGCGCTGACGAAGTCCTTGGCCAAGCTGAGCTCGGGATCACGCATCGTGAACGCCTTCGACGATGCCGCCGGTCTTGCGATCAGCCTGCGCTTCGACGCCAAGCTCGATCGCGCCAACTCCGCCAAGGATAACGTCGCGAACGCCCAGTCCTTCTCGATCACCCAGGACGGTTACCTCAAGCGCGTCGCCAAGACGCTCAACCGCATGAGCGAGCTGGCCATGCTCTCGCTCGACGGCACCAAGGCCAACGCCGAGCGGGACCTATACAACAGCGAGTTCTTGCAGCTCAAGAGCTTCATCACGGACATCGCAACCAAGGAGTTCAACGGGGTCTCCCTGTTCTCGTCGTCCGGCCTTTCGTCGGTGATCGATCCGGAGGGAACCACCCTCACGATGACAGGCATCGACCTCGGGGCGACCTCGACCACCTACAACGCGGTCACCCAGTCCGCCACCAACATCGCGACCACCGGAGCCGCAACGACCGCGATCGCCAGCATCCGCACCGCGATCGACCAGCTGGCCGCCGACCGGGCCTTGCTCGGTGCCAACCAATCCCGTCTCAACATGGCCTCGTAGTACCTCGCGGCGACCACCGAGACAGTCTCGGCCGCAACCTCCGCCATCAAGGACGTCAACGTCGCGACCGAAAGCACCGAGTTCTCCAAGCAGAACATCCTCAACCAGACCACCACCGCCATGCTCGCCCAGGCCAACCAGCTCTCGCAGGGCGTCCTCCGGTTGCTGCCGAACTGAAACAACGCAGCCCGCGTCGGATCAGGCGACCGCGAAGGGTCCAACAGGCGGATGAGCCTTCCGTTCCTCAGCCTCGTGCTAGGATTTCCCTTGGCCCGAGACCATCCGTCGCGACTATTGTTCGTCGTTCCTTCGCCGATCGCGGCACGTAGGGCAGTCTTGTGCCGGAAGCCCGTCGACCGTCGAGGGGGACCAAATCTGAAAAGCCTGTCGATGAACACTGTCACGCAACTGAAGACCCTCCGGAAAAACACCCAGTTCAGGGTCGAAAGCGAACTTTCACGCACCGGCGGCCTGCTCCGCCTCGCGCCCGCCTGGGTCCCGCGCGCCTTCCTGCAGCCGGGCCTCCGCCTCAAGCTCCACCCGGACGACACCTACGCGTACGGTGCCAACCGCGGCGGCATCGATGAACGCTGGTTCGCCTCGACGACCGAGGCCGCCAACGAAGGGCGGGTCCCGGACGAGGGTCTGAGCTATGTGGTGGTCGGCAAGGAGCGTTTCACGCTGCGCCAGGCCGTCGAAGACACCGGGGCCACCCTGGTGGGCAAGTCGATCTGGAAGAAGTATGGGCGCTGGCCTGTCTACTCCAAGTTCTTCGACAACATGGGCCCCATCCCCCACCACATGCACCAGTCGGCCAAGCAGGCCAAGCTGGTGGGCCACGAAGGCAAGCCCGAGAGCTACTACTTCCCGCCCCAGCACAACAACGTCGGAAACCATTTCCCCTACACCTTCATGGGCTTCGAGCCGGGCACGACCAAGGCCCAGGTGCGCAGGTGCCTCGAGGACTGGAACCGGGGCGACAACGGCATCCTGGACCTCTCCAAGGCCTACCGCCTCAAGCCCGGCACCGGCTGGCTGATCGACCCCTGCATCCTCCACGCCCCGGGCAGCCTCTGCACCTATGAGCCGCAGTGGGGCAGTGACGTGTTCGGCATGTACCAGAGCATGGTCGAGGGCCGCTACGTGCCCTGGAGCCTCTTGGTGAAGGACATGCCCAAGAAGTACCATCAGGACCTCGACTTCATCGTCGAGCAGCTCGACTGGGACAAGAACGTCGACCCGAACTTCAAGGACAACCACTACCTCGAACCGGTGCCGGTGGCCGACACCCGCAAGGAAGGCTTCGTGGACCGCTGGATCGTGTACGGCAAGGTCGATGGTGAGCAGCTGTTCACCGCCAAGGAACTCACGGTGGACCCGGGCATGAAGGCCACCATCCAAGACAACGGCGCCTACGGCCTCATCTGCGTGCAGGGCAGCGGCAAGATCAACGGACTGCCGTTGAACAGCCCGAAGCTCATCCGCTTCCACGAGCTGACCGAGGACGAATACTTCTGCACCGAAGACGGCGCGAAGGCGGGTGTGACCTTCGAGAACACCAGCGAGACCGAGCCCCTGGTCTGCCTGCGCTACTTCGGCCCCGAGGTGAACCCGGATGCCCCGGCCATGGGTGCCTACCGGAAGAACACCTTCGCCTGATCCGGTCATCCAGACCCGCCGTGGCTCCGCCCCGCGACGCGAACCCGCGCCCCGGGGCGGTTTCGTGTCCTGCCGGATCGGTCCCCACGCCCCTGCTTGGCCGGCACTCAAGGTCGCCTCGCCCGTTGACCCGGGAGGGTTGCCTTCCTAGCGTTCCGGGGCACACATCAGGGACGGGATTCCCATCCCGACATCGGACTAAATGAAAAACTCACTGGAAACCCGGCTCGGGATCTTCTTCGCCCTCGTCTTCGTCGCCGCCTTCGTGCTCTTCGAGATGGTCGGGGGCGGGCGGTTTTTCTCGTCCGGCGTGCCGATCAAGGCCCGGTTCAACACGGCCGGCGACCTGAAGGTTGGAGACCCGGTCAAGCTCGCGGGCGTCGACGTGGGCCGGGTTCAGGCCATCCGCATCGCCGACGGCAAGGTGGAGGTGGCCATGACCGTGGAGCCCGCCGCCGGGGTCCGCACCGACAGCAAGGCCTCGATCAAGTTCACCGGCCTCATGGGCCAGAATTTCGTCGCCCTGGAGTTCGGCAAGCAGGCCTCGCCGGTGGTCTCCACGGGGGCCCTGCTGGAAAGCCGTGAACAACCCGACCTCGCGGCCATCATGGCCAAGCTCGAGAGCGCCGCCGACGGCATGCAGAACATGAGCAAGAGCTTCAGCGGCGAGGAGTTCACCAAGCTTCTGGGCCCGATGACCGACCTGATCAAGGACAACCAGCCGAAGATCGCGTCCATCCTCGGCAACATCGACAGCCTCACCACCGGCATGGGCAAGGGCGAGGGCACCCTCGGTCGCCTGATGCGGGAGGACGTGCTTTATGTCCAGACCCTCCAGGCGGTGACCAACCTCATCGCCTCGTCCGAGGATCTCAAGGTCACCCTGTCGACGACGCGTCAGATGGTGGCCGACTTGAATTCCGGCAAGGGAACCCTCGGACGCCTGATGGTGGACGACTCGCTCTTCCGGGAGACGACCAACATGATGACCAACCTGCGCGAGGTGGCCGAAAAGCTGAACCGGGGCAATGGCACGGTCGGGCAATTGATCAACGACGACGCCTTCCTGCGGAATCTCAAGCTGACCCTCCAGAAGGTCGAAAAAGTCACCGAGACCCTTGAGGACGCCGGACCGCTGCAGGTCATCGGCACGGCCGCCGGCAGCATCTTCTGACCTCGGCCGCGATTCGGGAATCGGCGCACGGCATCGGACGCAGCCGGTAACTCATTCCAACGGTCTCATTCCAACGGCCTCATTCAACGGGCCTTTGCCTCGGACCAGTCCCAGGCGGACAGTCCGTCGAGTTCGCGCAGGTACAGGGAACCGGAATCGACGGCGAGGTGGGCCCACGTCTCGGAGTCGGCGACCTTGCGGCGTGAGACGACGTCGAACTTCTCCGGGGTCGCCCGGAAGAGGATGAGCTCGCCGCGCTGGTCCAGCGCCAGGATGCGGTCCCCATGGGAGACCATGCTCCAGTACTTGCCGAAGCTCTCGCCCGTGGTCCACTTCTCGGCCCCCGTGGCCACGTCGATGCACATCGCCCGCTGGCTGCGCAATTGCAGGTAGGCGTGTCCGCCATGGACGATGGGGGACGTCATGTAACCCTGCGCCTTGAACTCCCAGGCGGGAACCGCCCGCAACCGACCGCCCTCGGGTTTCAGGTCGATGCCCAAGGTCTTCCCGCCATAGGTCGCCGTGAAGAGCCGGTCAGGACCCGCCTGCGTCGGCGTGAGGATGTTCATGCCCCGGAAGGACTCGACGGGCAGGGCCCACAACTCGGACCCGTCCTCCAGCGAGACGCCGACCAGCCGGGTGCGCGACTGCACCACGAGCTGCCGGCGTCCGGCCAAGGTGAGGATCACGGGCGACCCGAAGGCGCTGCCCATCATGCCACCGCCGTCCTTCACGCCATGCCAGACCACTTGGCCGTCGGCCTTCCGCAGGCGGGCCACCCCGCCACCGGCCTGAACGTAGACGCTGTCCCCGTCGACCAAGGGCGACGAGACGAAGCCGAAGGTCGGCAGGTCGGAACCGAACCGCTGCACGAAATCGAGCTGCCACCGCTCCGAACCGTCCTTCGTATCGAGCGCCACCAGCACATCCCGCATGCCGGCGACATACAGGATGTCGCCATCGAGTGCCGGGGTCGCGCGGATCCAGTCGCCGTTGGAGCGGGCGAAGAAGGGCACCGACATCGCCCCCTCCCAATCCCGCTTCCAAAGGACCGAACCGTCCGAGCGCTTCAGGGCGGTGACCCGCTCCCGCTTCTTGTCGACCGTCTCGGTGGTGAAGACCCGGTCCGCATCCATCACCGGCCCGGAATAGGCGGGCCCGAGGGGCACGCGCCAGCGACGATGCAGCGACGGTTCGTCGAGGCTCCCGGGCCACGACTGCCCCGACGTGCGGCCATCCCGGGAAGGACCCCGCCACTGGTTCCACGATTCGGCAGCCAACAACGATCCGCAGGCCAGCAGGGAGATCCACGGGAGAAACGTCATGAACGTAAACTACTCCGCATCAGCCTTCCGTCAAAAAACCCGCGCCGACGGATTGCACCGCCCGACGGAGATGCTATCGATTTGCCCGGTTCGTCGGCTGCGCCGTGGACCTTGAATTCAACCTTGTACTCCCAATCCCACCGTCATCCCAACTGCTGTCATGAGCGAATCCATCACCCTCCGCGTCGGCCAAGGCGTTCCCAATCTCGAGATGGAAACATACGATCCCGCCGCCGGCGAGTTCGGCAAGTTCTCGCTGGAGCAGGCCAAGCGGGACGGACGATGGACCGTACTGGTCTTCTACCCGGCCGATTTCACCTTCGTCTGTCCGACCGAACTGGCCGATCTGGCCGAGATGGCCCCCAAGCTCAAAGATCTGGGCTGCGACGTCTACGGCGTCTCCACCGACACCAAGTTTGCGCACCTGGCCTGGCGCAACTCCGAGAAACTCCTCGCCGACGTGCGCTACCCGCTGGCGGCCGACCCCACCGGGGCCGTGTCCAAGCTCTTCGGGGTCTATGATCCGGCCAGCGGCCTGGCCCTTCGCGGCACCTTCATCCTCAATCCGGAGGGGGTCCTGGTCTCGAGCGAGGTCAATTTCTACAACGTCGGCCGCGACGCCTCCGAACTCCTCCGCAAGATGGAGGCCAATACCTACCTCGTCCGCCATCCCGAGCAGGCCTGTCCGGCGAAGTGGAGGCCCGGTTCCCGCACCCTGACCCCCAACAAGGACATGGTCGGCAAGGTGTTCGAGGCCCTGCAGTAGGCCCATCCCGAACCCCCTGCCCTCTGGGCCTCCCGGACGGGGCTCTTTGCCGGTTGCGCGGCCCGGTGGGCTTCCGCAGCCTTGGCACGTGGAATCGCTGGATGGCCAACGGATCCGGGCCGCCGTGCTGCAGGCCCTCGAGGAGGACCTCGGCGCCGGGGACGTCACCAGCCTCGCCTGCCTTCCGCCCGAGGCAAAGTCGACGGCCGTCATGAGGGCGCGTGAGCGCCTGACGGTGGCCGGGCTCGACTTCGCCGAGGAGGCCTTCCGGGAGATGGCCCCCAATGCCGTGATCCGTCGGCACGTCGTCGACGGCGCAGAGTGCCCTGCAGGAACCGTGCTGATGGAGGTCTCCGGCCCTTCCCGGGCCCTGTTGTCGGCCGAGCGGGTGGCGTTGAACTTCGTCCAGCGCCTATCTGGCGTCGCCACCGCCACCGCCCGCCATGTGGCCGTCGTGGCGGGCACCGGAACCCGCATCCTCGACACGCGCAAGACCACCCCGGGATGGCGCCTCTTCGAGAAGTATGCCGTACGCTGCGGCGGCGGACTGAACCACCGCATGGGCCTGCACGACCGCATCCTCATCAAGGACAACCACCTTGCGGCCCTCGCCGATGCGCCGCCCGATCCGGTGACCGCGGCGGTCCGAAGGGCCCGGGAGCAGTTCCCCGGCCTGTTCGTCCAGGTCGAGGCCGACACCCCGGAACAGGCACGCCAGGCCGCCGACGCCGGCGCCGACGGGGTGCTGCTGGACAACATGCCGCCGGAGAGGCTGCGCGAGGCCTTGGCAGGCATCGCCGGCCGGTGCCAGACCGAGGCCAGCGGAGGCATTTCCGGGGCGACGATCCGGGCGGTGGCCGCGACCGGTGTGCAGTTCATCTCGGTCGGTGCGATCACCCACTCGGCCCGGGCCGTGGACATCGGGCTGGATTTCCTGCCGTGAACCCCGACGCACGCATCCTGGCCAGACTGAGGACCGCCGGGGAGTCCGGCATCTCCGGCGCCGCGCTGGCCAAGGAGCTGGGTGTGTCGCGGGCGGCCGTCTGGGCGCGCATCGAGGACCTGCGGAGATCGGGCTACGACATCGAGGCCAGCCCGCACCACGGGTACCGCCTGAGGGCTTGTCCCGACCGACTCCACTCTGACGACCTCGTGGCGCGCCTCGGCCGGGTCACCGGGATCGGCCGGGAGATCCAGGTCTTCCAGGAGACGGCCTCCACCAACGACATCGTCGAGAAGCTCGCCCGGGACGAGGTCCGCGAGGGCGTCGTCGTGTTCGCCGAGTCGCAGACCAAGGGGCGCGGCCGCCTCGGACGACGTTGGGTCTCCCCCTCGGGCAAGGGCTTGTGGTTCTCGGTGCTGCTGCGGCCGAAGCTCCCGCCGACGGCCGCCACCCAGCTCACCGTGGTGAGCGCGGTCGCCGTCGCGCGGGGCATCGAGCGGCAGACGGGCCTGAGGCCGTCGATCAAGTGGCCGAACGACATCGTGTTCGGCACCCGCAAGGCCGCGGGCATCCTGCTGGAACTGGGCGCGGAACTCGACCACATCCGCCATGTCGTCCTCGGCATCGGGATCGATGTGAACCAGACGGAGGACGAACTGCCCGGGGAACTCCGCCCGATCGCCACGTCGTTGCGCATCGAGGCGGGCCGGGCCTTCGACCGCGCCGACCTCGCGGCATCGGTCCTCACGGAACTGGAGAGCGCCTACGGCAGGCTCAGGCGGGGCGATTTCCACGAGATCAGCGACGAGTGGATGCGGCGCTGCTGCACCCTCGGCAAGCGCGTCTCGATCCGGACCGGCGACCGCGTGGTGGTCGGCCGCGCCGAGTCCCTCGATGAGGATGGCGCCCTGCTGGTGCGCACCGACCACGGCCGGCTCGAGCACATCATCGGCGGCGACGTGTCGCTGCTCCGGGGGGTGGCGTCTTGATCCTCCTGCTCGATGTCGGCAACACCAACACCCATGTCGGGTGGGGGACGGACAAGCGCCTCGGCTCCCTCGGCGACATCCCCACGCCGGCCTGGGCCGACGGGCAGGCGCCACGCCGGCTGGAGGCACTGCTGCCCGATCGGCCGGTGACGGGGGCCTGCTTCTGCAGCGTCGTGCCCGCGGTGGACGAGAGGCTTCAGCAGTGGGTCCGTCGGCGGTTCGGGTTCGCGGCCCTGTCCTTGAATCCCTCGACCCTCCGGGGGGTCGGCATCGATTATCCCAGGCCCGAGACCATCGGCCAGGACCGGCTCGCCAATGCGGTGGCCGTGCGGCACCACCACGGGGCTCCGGCGCTGGTGGTCGACTTCGGCACGGCCGTCACCTTCGACGTGGTCGACCGGGCCGGGAACTATGCCGGCGGCATCATCGCGCCGGGGCTTTCGGCGATGACCGACTACCTGCACGAAAAGACGGCGCTGCTGCCGCGCATCCGCATCCGGGCGCCCCGGCGGGTCGTGGGCCGGAACACCGAGGAGGCCATGTTGTCGGGAGCCGTGTTCGGCTATCGGGGCCTCGTCTCGGGCATCGTCCGGGAACTCAAGCGGGAACTGGGGGTCCGACGCCTGCCGGTCATCGCCACCGGCGGCTACGCCCGGCTGATCGCCCGCGGCCTGCCGGAACTCGACGCGGTGGTCCCGGGCCTGACCCTCGAGGGGCTCCGGTTGACGGCCCTGGCCCATTGCGGACCGGAGGTTCGAGCCTAGGATCCCACATGGCAGATCCCAAGAAACCCAAGGCACCGACCGCCAAGGCCTCCAAGACCGCCGCCGTCCAGCCCACCACCGCAAAGGCCAAGCCAGCCAAGGCCACCCCAGCCAAGGCCGCCGCGTCCAAGGCGGCTGCGGCGCCAAAGACCTCCCCCGCTCCCGTGGCACGGGTGCAGCTGCGGGTCGGGGACCCCGCACCCTCCTTCAGCGCGACGATCACCGACGGGTCGACCCTCCACTCGAAGGACCTGCTCGGGAAACCGGTGGTCGTGTATTTTTACCCAAGGGACGACACACCCGGATGCACGAAGGAAGCCTGCGGATTTCGCGATGCCCACGCCGACCTCCGGAAGGCCGGGGCGGTGGTGCTTGGCGTCAGCGCCGACCCGGTGAAATCCCATGTGAAATTCACCGAGAAGTACCAGTTGCCCTTCGCGCTGGTCTCCGATTCCGGAGCGTCGGTCGCGCAAGCCTTCGGGGCCTGGGGCGAAAAGGTGTTCATGGGACGCCGGTATCTCGGCATGCACCGGATGACCTTCCTGATCGGGGCCGACGGCAAGGTGGCCCGGATCTGGGACACGGTGAAGCCGGAGACCCACGCCGCCGAGGTGCTCGCGGCCGTGAGGTCCTCCTGAGCCGGTGCGCGGCCAGGCTCTGGGGGTCCGGCTACGGTTCCAGGGTCGACGACGACCCCAGCAGCAACCGGGGCGGTCCCAACCGCACCGGACCGCCCCCGGAGGCGACGCCACACCCGCACCCGGGTCGGACGTTTTCCAACCTCACGGCCTTCGACATGGCGTTTGTCATCGGGCCGGCTCCCGCGTCATCCTGAGGCCCTCGGCGTCCTCCCTGTCGGTGGCCTGCCGGGAGCACGATCGATGAACGACGCCGAGATCGCCCCCTGGATCGCCCAACGCCACCCCGCCAGCCAGGTCCGCGGCCAGCGCATCCTGCTGATCATCCCGGACGGGACCCGCACCGCGCCCATCGGTGCCGTCTTCAGGGCCCTGCATGCGGAGTGGTCCGGGGCCGTGGCCGCCCTCGATGTGCTGGTGGCCTTGGGCACCCACCCGCCGATGTCCGAGGAGGCCATTTGCGGCCGTCTTGAGATCAGCCTTGAGGAGCGGCGCACGCGCTATGCCTCGGTCGGGCTCTTCAACCACGAGTGGGACAATCCCGCGGCCCTCACCACCCTCGGGACCATTCCCGCCGAGGAGATCCGCGCCCTCTCGGACGGCCTCTTCGCCATGGACGTGCCGGTCTCGATCCACCGGCGGGTGCTCGACTACGACCGGATCGTGATCGTCGGACCGGTGTTCCCGCATGAGGTGGTCGGGTTCAGCGGCGGCAACAAGTACCTGTTCCCCGGGGTGAGCGGACCCGAGATCCTGAACTTCTTCCACTGGCTGGGGGCGGTGATCACCACCGTCGGCGTAATCGGCCAGAAGTGGACCCCGGTGCGCCGGGTCGTGGACCGGGCCGGGGCCATGGTGCCCATCCCCAAGCTGTGCCTGGCGCTGGTCGTGAAGCCCGGGGGCGACGGGTTGGCGGGCCTCTTCAGCGGCACGCCGGAGGAGGCCTGGGACCAGGCCGCCGACCTGTCCGCGCGGACGCACATCGAGTGGAAGGACCGCCAATACCACACCATCCTGAGCTGCGCCCCGCCGATGTACGACGAGCTTTGGGTGGGGGCCAAGTGCATGTACAAGCTGGAGCCGGTGCTCGCGCCCGGGGGCGAACTCATCATTTACGCCCCGCACCTGCACGAGGTCAGCGTGGTCCATGGGGCCCTCATCCGGCAGGTCGGCTACCATTGCCGCGACTATTTCCTCAAGCAATGGGAGCACTTCCGGCACTTCCCTTGGGGAACCCTTGCCCACAGCACCCACGTCTTCGGCCAGGGAACCTACGAGAACGGCATCGAGACCCGACGGGCCCGGGTCACGCTTGCGACCGGCATTCCCGAATCGATCTGCCGCGAGATCAATCTCGGCTACCGCGACTGGCGCACCCTGGATCCCGCCGACTACCAGGGTCGCGAGGCCGAAGGCATCCTGTACGTGCCGAAGGCCGGGGAGACGCTGTACCGGGTCAAATCCTGATCCGGCTCCCGTCGGCCTGGCCGCATTCGCCGACAGCCACCTGCCGGATCGATCGTCGCCATCGTTGACATGCCTTCGGGCCAGACCGGAACCTTGTGCGGGACCCGAGCGGATCCCGTCCGACCCATGCCTCCAACCCGAGCGCTCCACGCCAATTTCCGGGACGCGTACTGCCACCATCACGGTTGCAGCGCCGGGGCCTTCGAACGTCACCTGCTCCTGCGCATCATCCCCTGGCCGTTCCGGCCGCTGGCGGCCCTGAGCCACTGGATCGACCCGGCGATCTTCGCCGCGGAACTCGAGGTGATCCGCAACGCGGCCCCGTCGCGGACCGGACGCGAGGTCAACGCGGCGGCCCAGGACCTGGTCCACCTGCGCTTCGTCGAACTGAGCTTCCGGAGGTCCATCGGCATGCGGGGACGCTCCGAGGCGGTCGTCGCCGCATGGAACGCCGTGAAGGCGTCCGTGGACCGGCCCGCCGATCCGGAACATTCCGCGCTGGGATTCGCCGAGTCGGCGCGCACCCTGAAGGCGGCCCCGCGATCGGCGGTGCTCGGGCGGCGGGGCTCGGCCGCCGCCTTCCGCTTCCTGCAGCAGGCCCAGGCCGAGGTCGTCCGGGGCCGGCCGCTGGAGCCGTTGCTCGAATCGGCCGGCCTGGGTATTGGCGACGTGCTGTCGCTGCTCGAGGCCCACCCGAAGGAGGCGCCGCGCTTCCGGGAGCTGCGCGAGCGGCTCGGCCGGCCCCCGGGGCCCGAACCCCGCACCCTTTCATGAAACCCACCCTCCGTGTCGGAATCATCGGCGGCGGCCTCATGGGCCGCGAGGCCGCCAGCGCCTTCGCCCGCTGGTTCGTGCTCAACGACTTCCCCGTGACCGTCGAGCTGGTCGCCGTGTGCGACCTGCAACCGGCCCTGCTCGACTGGTTCCGGCAGATCCCCACCGTCCGGCTCCTGACGCAGGACCACCGTGCGTTGCTGGCATCACCCGACGTGGACGTGGTGTACGTCGCGGTCCCGCACAACCTGCACGAGGCGATCTACCTCGACGTGCTCGCCGCCGGGAAGGACCTGCTCGCCGAGAAACCCTTCGGCATCGACCTCGACAGCGCCCGCCGCATCCGCGACGCCGCCGCGAAGTCCGGGCGTTTCGTCCGGTGCAGTTCGGAGTTCCCCTTCCTGCCCGGGGTGCAGCGCATCGTCGAGTGGGTGCGTTCCGGGGCGATGGGCAAGCCCCTCGAGGTGCGTTCCTGCTTCTGGCACGCGAGCGACCTGGACCCGTCCAAGCCGGTCAACTGGAAGCGGCAGGTGCGCACCTGCGGGGCCATCGGCGTGATGGGCGACCTCGGCATGCATGTCGTCCACGTGCCGTTCCGGCTGGGATGGTACCCGACCCGCGTCTACGCCCAGCTCCAGAAGGTCTACCACCAGCGTCCGGACGGCAAAGGCGGCACCGCCGCCTGCGACACGTGGGACAACGCCATGCTGCACACCGAGGTGGAGATCCAGGGCATCGAGACGCCGATGCGCCTGGAGATGAAGCGGCTCGCACCGGGAGCCACCAACACCTGGTCCCTGGAGATTCTCGGGACCGACGGCGGCATGCGCTACTCCACGGCCGAGCCCAAGACGCTGTGGAGGTTCGAACGCGCCAAGGACCAGTGGTGGAGCCGCACCGACCTGGGGTTCCAGACCCCGTTCCCGACCATCACCGGGGGCATCTTCGAGCCCGGATTCCCGGACTGCTTCCTCCAGATGTGGGCCGCCTTCGCCGCCGAGCGCATGGGCCTGCTGGGTTCGCGCTTCGGGTGCGTGACGCCCGACGAGGCGGTCCGCAGCCATGAGGTGTTCGAGGCGGCGCTGGCCTCGCACGAGCGCCGGTCCGCCGTCGTGCCCGGCTGAGCCCACCCACGCCAACCCCCAAGATTCCTCCCGCCATGCCCCGACGCCCGCATTCCCTGCCGCACCCCTCGTCCACGGCCGCCCTCATCCTCGGGCGCACCCGCCAGCGGCCGCGCCTGAGCATCATCCTCGGAAGCGGCTTCGGGCCCGTCGCCCGGGCGATCGACCCGGAACGGGAGTTCCCGTACCGGGACCTGCCGGGCTTCCCGGTCGGCCGGGCCCCGGGCCACGAGGGATGCCTGCGCCTCGGGTCGTGGCACGGCGTGCCCGTGGCCGTGCTGAGCGGCCGGGCCCATTACTACGAGGGGTTCGAGCCGGCCGAGGTCGTCTTCGCCACCCGTGTGCTCGCCGCCATGGGCGTGGACACCCTCCTGGCGACCAACGCCGCCGGGGGGATCCATCCCAGGCATCGCGTGGGCGACTTCATGATCCTGTCCGACCACATCAACTTCATGGGCATGAACCCTCTGCGCGGGCCGACGGGCCCGGGCGAGGCGCGATTCGTGGACATGACCCGGGCCTACGATCCCGGGCTCCGTTCGGACCTGAAGAAGGCCGCGGGCTCGATCGGACTGGCGGTCCACGAGGGGGTCTACCTCGCGGTGCCGGGTCCCAGCTTCGAGACCCCGGCCGAGATCCGCGCCTTCCGCCGGTGGGGTGCCGACGCCGTCGGCATGAGCACGGTGCCGGAGGTCATCGCCGCGCGGCAGGCGGGGATGCGCGTGGCCGCCTGCAGTTGCATCACCAACGCGGCGGCCGGCCTCGGCGGCAAGGCCCAGGTGGTGTCGTCGGACGAGGTGCTGGAGGTGGCGAGGTCCCGGGAGCGGCTCGCCTGCGACTGGATCGGGGCCTTCGTGGCGCGCGTGGGCAATGTGGCGACGACGGACACCCCGGGCTCCCCGGTGGCCAGGCCCGCGAAACGGCGGCCCGGAACCCGGTAACCTGAAGGGCGCCCCGGGCGTCGACCGGGGCAAGCCCCGGACGCCGTCCGCGACCCTCCCACGAGCCACGGAATGCGTGCGATCTACAATCTTCTGTTCCAACTGGGCTTCGCCCTCTCGGCTCCCTGGTACTTCCTCAAGATGTACCGGCGCGGGGCCTGGCAGGCGGGCTTCGGCGAGCGCTTCGGGCTCTACGACGGCAAGCTCAAGCAGGCCCTGACCAACCGGCAGGTGATCTGGTTCCACGCCGTAAGCGTCGGGGAGGTGAACCTGTGCACCCAGTTGATCCGCGCCATGGAGCCCCTGCTTCCCCTGCACAAGATCGTGGTGTCCACCACCACCTCGACGGGCATGGGATTGCTGCGGGACCGTCTCCCGGCCCACATCACCAGGATCTACTACCCGATCGACCGGCGGAAGCACGTCCAGAGGGCCCTCGGGTTGATCAACCCCGAGGTCGTGGTCCTGATCGAGGCCGAGATCTGGCCGAATTTCCTCTGGGGCCTGCAACGGCGGGGCATCCCGCATTTCCTGGTCAACGCGCGCCTGTCGGAGCGGTCCTTCCGCGGGTACCGCCGGTATGGCTTCCTCTTCCGGGAACTGTTCGCGGGCTTCTCCGGCGTCGGCGCCCAGAACGAGGCCGACGCCCTCCGGCTTCGGGAGCTGGGATGCCGCCCGGAGGCCATCCATGTCGTCGGCAGCCTGAAGTTCGATGCGGCGCGGATCGACGATCCCAGCCCCCTCGACGTCCCCGCCCTGCTCGGGCCGCTCGGGGTCGGGCCCGACACGACCGTGCTCGTGGCGGGCAGCACCCATGACGGCGAGGAGCGCCTCCTTGCGGCCCTGTGCCTGCGGTTGAAGGCGAGGTTCCCGAACCTCTTCCTGGTGCTGGTGCCCAGGCACCACGAACGCGGCGCCGCCGTGGGCGAGGAACTTCGCGCCCTGGGCGTGCGGTTCGTCTTCCGAAAGGACCTGCGGGCCTCCCCCCGGCACCCGGCGGGGACCCTGGACTGCCTGCTGGTCAACACCACCGGGGAGCTGCGCCATTTCTACGGCCGGGCCGACATCGTCTTCGTGGGCAAGAGCCTCACGGCGGAGGGCGGTCAGAATCCGATCGAACCGGCGGCCTTGGGCAAGGCGGTGGTCTTCGGGCCGCACATGGAGAACTTCCCCGACATCGCTCCGGCGTTCGTCCGGGCCGGAGGTGCCCTTCAGGTGCCCGACGCGGCCGCACTCGAGACCGCGGTGGTGCGCCTGTTGGAGGATCCGGAGGAGGGCCGTGCGATGGGACAACGCGCTCAGGCCGTGGTCCGCGAGAACCAGGGCAGCATCGGCCGCACGGTGTCGATGATCCTTGAGGCGATTTAAGCCGGAGTCCGCGGACGGGCAGACGCGCACCCCGAACGGACGGGTGACCGGACCACCGGACGACCGGTTCAGGGCAGGAACGAGCAGATATACTCGCAGATGCCAGACGCCACCTCGATGTCGAAGCCCGACTTGGCCGGCACATCGAAGGACGCCCCGGCCGCCACGGTGCGCGTCTCCTCGGTTCCGTCGAGACGGATGACGCAATGGCCAGCCACGATCTCCATGCGCTCGGCGAGATCCGTGCCGAAGTGGAACTTGCCCGGATAGATCAGCCCCAAGGTCTTCTTGGAGCCGTCGGCAAACCGGAGGGTGTGGGACACCACCTTGCCCTCGAAGTAGACGTTGGCCTTGGTGACGGCGGTGACGTGGCTGAATTCGCTTGGAATCGACATTCCACGGATCGTCCTTGAAGCGGCGCCCCGCTTCAACGGCCAACTCTCTGGTACGGCGCCCAGATGGGTCTGAAAACCCTACAAAGCCGGTTGTCTTTGATGGTTTACAGCCCTCCGGTGATGCCGGTACCGTTCTGGGCTCTCGCTCATGGCGACTTCACGAGCCAGCGCCCTGCCCGGCTTCGGGCTGACGATGGGATACACCCTCGCCTACCTCGGCCTGGTGGTGCTCCTGCCGCTCGGGGCCCTGCTGATCCGCGTCACCTCGATGACCTGGGCCGACTTCGGGAAGGTGGCCTTCAGCGACCGGGCGCTCGCGGCCTACCGGCTCACCTTCGGGGCGTCCTTCCTCGCCGCGAGCCTGAATGCGGTGCTCGGCACCCTGCTGGCCTGGGTGTTGACGCGGTACCGGTTCCCGGGGCGGAAGTTCCTGGACGCACTGGTGGATTTCCCCTTCGCCCTGCCCACGGCGGTGGCCGGGCTCACCCTGGCCAACCTCTTCTCGCAGAACGGCTGGCTGGGCCGCTTCCTGGTGCCGCTGGACATCCGGCTGGCCTACACGACTGGCGGGATCGTGATGGCCCTGACCTTCGTGAGCCTGCCCTTCGTCGTCCGAACGCTGCAGCCGGTGCTCGAGGACTTCGAGGTCGAGCTTGAGGAAGCGGCCGCCACCCTGGGGGCCGGGCGTTGGCGGACCTTCCGCAGCGTGGTGCTGCCGGCCCTCCTGCCGGCCCTCCTGACCGGCTTCGCCCTGGCCTTCGCCCGGGCGGTCGGCGAGTACGGCTCGGTGATCTTCATCTCGACGAACAAGCCCTACGTCTCGGAAATCACACCACAGGTCATCATGGGATGGCTCGACCAGTTCGAGTACGCCAGCGCCATGGCGGTCGCCGTCGTCATGCTGGCCGCCTCCTTCGCCATCCTCGTCACCATCAACCTGCTCGAACGCTGGGCGAGCCGATTCCAGCGCTGACCATGGCCGGAGGAATTCCCAGGACGGCCCGAGCGGCCGGCGATGCCAAGTCCCGACGCGGGATCGAGGAACCGGCCTGGATGCGCCGCGTGCTGATCGGCCTGGCCGTGGCCTTCGTGGGGGTGTTCCTCCTGGTGCCGCTGGCCAACGTCTTCGCCCAGGCGATGGCCAAGGGTTGGCCGGCCTACCAGAAGTCCCTCGGGCACCCCGATACGCTGGCCTCGGTGCGCCTGACCCTGCTGGTGTCCGCCTGCTGCGTGCCGCTGAACCTCGTCTTCGGCGTGATCGCCGCCTGGGCGGTGGCCAAGTTCCAGTTCCGGGGCAAGGCCCTGCTGATCACGCTCATCGACCTGCCCTTCTCGGTGTCGCCCGTGGTCTCGGGCCTGATCTATGTCGTGATGTTCGGGGCGCAGGGAGTGCTCGGGCCATGGCTCGATGCCCGCGACATCCAGATCATCTTCGCCATGCCGGGCATCGTGCTGGCCACGCTCTTCGTGACCTTTCCCTTCGTGGCCCGCGAACTGATCCCGCTCATGGAGGCCCAGGGAAGCGACGCCGAACAGGCGGCCCTGACCCTCGGGGCCAGCGGATGGCAGACCTTCCGCCACGTGACCCTGCCCTCGGTGAAATGGGGCCTGCTCTATGGGGTCATCCTCTGCAACGCCCGGGCCATGGGCGAGTTCGGGGCCGTCTCGGTGGTCAGCGGCCACATCTCCGGCGTCACCGAGACCCTGCCGCTGCGCATCGAGAAACTGCATCAGGAGTACCAGGCCGTGGGCGCGTTCAGCGCGGCGAGCCTGCTGGCCATCCTGGCGCTGGTGACCCTTGGCCTGAAGACGTGGCTGGAACGCCGTCAGGCCATCGAGCACGCCCGCGGCCAGAACGATTCCCCTTCCCTTCCATGAGCATCGAGTTGCGACAGGTCTCCAAACGATTCGGCGACATGGCCGCCGTCGAGGACGTATCCTTGACGGTCGGCGACGGCGAATTGGTGGCCTTGCTGGGCCCCAGCGGCGGCGGCAAGACCACCGTGCTGCGCATGATCGCCGGCCTCGAGGTGCCCACCTCGGGCGACCTTCTGGTCCGGGGCGAGCGCGTCAACGACGTGCCCGTCCAGCGGCGCAACATCGGGTTCGTCTTCCAGAGCTACGCCCTCTTCAAGACGATGAGCGTCTTCGACAACATCGCCTTCGGGCTGAAGATCCGGAAGACCCCCAAGGCCGAGATCGAGGCTCGTGTCGGGGAACTGCTCCGGCTCTTCGGGCTCGAGGGCCTGGGGCGCCGGCTGCCCCACCAGTTGTCCGGCGGCCAGCGCCAGCGCGTGGCCATCGCCCGGGCGCTAGCACCGAGGCCATCGGTGCTGCTGCTCGACGAACCCTTCGGCGCCGTCGACGCCAAGATCCGGCAGGAGCTCCGTGAATGGCTGGTGCGGCTGCACCGGGAGCTGCACGTGACCACGCTCTTCGTCACCCACGACCAGGAGGAGGCGATGGAGGTCAGCGACCGCATCGTGATCTTCAGCCGCGGACGGCTCGAGCAGGTGGGCAGCCCGCGCGAGGTCTACGAGCGGCCGCGCAACGAGTTCGTGGCGCGCTTCATTGGCGTGCTGAACGTGCTCGAACTGACCGTCCGGCAGGGCGTGGCCCGGCTCAACGAGCTGGCCTTTCCGGCGCACGGCGTGCCCGAGGGAGGCACCTTGCGCGTTGGCTTCCGTCCCTATGCCGTGCAGGTCTCCGCAGATCCCGCCGAACACCCCCTGAGGGCTGTCATCCGGCAGGTGTATTTCCTGGGCGTGCAGATGCGCCTGGAACTGGAGACCCCCTCGGGCCTGGTGCTGCGGACGCGGATCTCGAAGGACGAGTTCCTGCGACGCGGGCTCGAGCAGGGCATTCCGGTGAGCTTCCAGATCCGCGAATACCGCGTCCTGTCGACCGGCTCGGACGGGCTGGCCCCGGAGGTGTCCACCGTGCACACGGCGTCGCATTGGGCCGAGGGCATCTGAGGCGGCAGCCGCGCCGGCGTCGACCCTGACGGATTCACCGGACGACCGGACGATCCCACGCCGGGGAGGTTGAGTCCGACGCCGAAAGCGTGTTGGCTTGGTCTCATGAAGATCGGCTGCTACCACACGCCCACCGACCCCATCCTCCGCACGGGGGTCACCGTAGACAATGTCGACATCTTCGACCTGACCTCCGTCGGCATCCACTCGCCGGCCGATGCGCTCGAGCAGGGCGACATCGTCGA
>VHCX01000025.1 GCA_016871615.1 Verrucomicrobiota bacterium | reverse complement strand
ACTTTCAGGCGGCCATGGGCGAGAACAATCTCGCGAGGGCGATTGCCTTCGTTACCCACAGCGACCCAAAGCTCGCCTGATGGCTTCATGCATACGCGCTGTCGCGTGCCAGGGTCTTTTGTTTTGACCGGTTCAGGCCTCGAGGGCTCTGAATGCGAGGGAGGTTTTGGCTTGGATGCGTTCCCGGATGACGGGGATTGAATCGCCTGGAAAACAGCGATTGAGGACCCTCAGGAGCCCGTTGCGGATCAGGGCCAGGTTGGTCAGGAGAGATCGGCTTCGGCTCCGGGAGCGGTCCTCTCCCATCAGTGCATCCCGCCGCCAGTGGTTGCGGTTTTCAACACCGGCCCAGTGGCCTCGGATCAACTGGAGCCATTGTTCTGGCGTCAGATCCTCCGGTTCGAGGCTGCTGATGTAGTAACGTATCTCCTCAGTGGTCTTGCCGGAGCGCTTCTCGGACCTCCGACTTCGAACGACCACCAGACTACGTGCGTACGGAAAATCCACCGCCATGCCATCGGTGGCGAAGGCGTGGATGGCTCGGCTGTCGACACGGCCGTGGCCTACTTGGCTTGCTTCAAAAAGGGGGTACCCGGGGCCGACGCCTTCTTCAGGGCCTGTTTCTCCAGATAGGGTTGGTTGCCTTTGACCTGCAGGAGATAATCGCCCCCTTTCTCGGCTATGGTCCGGGCGATCTTGCGCTGGCAATGCAGCGCATCGGCAGTGATCACCTTTCCATCGAGGCTTCCCATGGAATCGAGCAGCTCAGTCGCAGCCTGTTGCTCGCTGCGCTCGGTGCCTTCCTTTTGATCGTACAGGGCCATGGCTTCGGGGGCTCCGTCACCGTGGCGGGCCAGGCTCAGGACGCCGAAGTGGTCGCGAACCATCTTTCCATCCAAGGCCAAGGCCTGTGGCAGTTGTGAGGCATGGGCGGTCAACCAGTCGTTGAGAACCCGATTCAATTCGGCCGGGTCCACGCGTCGGAGGATCTGGTAAATGACCGAGTAGCCGGGGACACGGCGGCATTTGGTCGAAGTGCGTGAATAGGGCAGTCCAAGGCGTTTGCGCTGATCTTGGCTGAGGCTTTGGGCAAAGCGGCTGATTTCGGCGATTTCCCTGCGACCGGACAAGAGGGCCATGGCGACCAGACTCAGGACCATGCCGATGGAGAACTGGTGATTGCCCGCCTTGCGGCGGGGATCTGGGACGGCGGCAAAGGCTTTGCGGAGGGTTTCGAACTGGCCGGTGGACAAAGGCAGCAGTCCTTGGGGAACAGTGGACAGGGCTTTGGCGTAGGAATCGGGCAGGACCTGTGAGCGCAGGATGCCGCGGGCCTTGGGGTGGAGCTCCAGGCACCAGAGGCGCTTGGGGCTTTCATTGGGGACGTAGAAGTCGAGGCGGCTTCGGGCATAGCCCTGGGTGGTGCCGAGGAGTTGCCAATTGGTAGCCTTGTAGGTGGTGCCGGCGTAGCCCTCTGGATCGGTGAAACTCTCGGCCAGGAGCGGTTGGTAGCCGAAGACTTCCAACCATTGGGCAGGAAGGGCTCGGAGTGCGGCGCCCATGGCTTGTGATGCCAGATTGGGGGAAGCACCTTTGGGTGAAAGGATCAGCAGTCGGCGGTTCTGGACGATGAGTTTGAGGCGAGCGACCCGCTGGGGAGCGCTCCAACTGATCCAGCGATCGCGATCCTTGAGGGCATAACAGGCCGGACCCCAGGCCAGAAGGGCCACCGGCTTCGAGTCGATCTCGACGATCTGACGGAGAAAGTCCCCGATGGGTGACGTGGCACCCAGGTCATGGAAAGAATCCAGTTGGGCATCGAACCATGCTTGGTCTTCCTTGGAAGATGCCAAGCGGACGGAGGTCGTTGCGGAAGTTGAACCTGATGAAGATTGGTGCAGGCGTTTCATCCCGCATCACTGGAGCTCAAAGAGGGGCGTAGGTCTACAAAAAAGAAAACCTGCCCACTTTACGCCACTACGAGGCTCTCAGAACAAAAGACCCTGGCGCGTTCACGGCCCGCGTTCGTTCCGCTCTTGGTGGCCCGGAGGCCCCAAGGTAGGCTCTGCGGTCTGATGAAGTCGCAGGGACGAGTGTATCTGGTCGGAGCCGGTCCGGGAGACGCTGGGCTGCTCACGCGGCGGGGTGCCGAGCTGCTGGCCCGTGCCCAGGTGGTGGTCCACGACGCGCTGGTCCAGCCGTCGGTGCTGGCGCTCGCGCCGGCCGATGCCGAGCGCATCGACGCCGGCAAGCGCGCGGGATCCCACGCCATCCCGCAGGACGAGATGAACCGGCTGCTGGTCGAGAAGGCCCGCGCCGGCCTCACCGTCGTGCGGCTCAAGGGCGGCGATCCCTACGTGCTGGGCCGCGGTGGCGAGGAGGCCGCCGAATTGGATCGTGCCGGCGTGCCCTTCGAGGTGGTCCCCGGCGTGTCGTCCGTGACGGCGGTGCTCAACTACGCGGGCATCCCGGTGACCCACCGGGATCATGCGTCGGGATTCACCGTGGTCACCGGCCACGAGGATCCGGCCAAGGGGGGGCAATCCATCGACTTCGCCAAGCTGGCCGCCGCGCCCGGGACGCTGGTGGTGCTGATGGGCGTCGAGCGGGTGCGCGAGATCTGCCTCCGCCTGGTCGAGGGCGGCAAGGATCCCGGCACCCCGGCGGCGATGGTCCAATGGGGCACGACGCCCCGGCAGCGCTGCGTCGAGGCCACGCTCAGCACCCTCGCCGACGCGGTCGAGCAGGCCGACCTGTCCAGTCCGGCGGTCATCGTCGTGGGCCCCGTGGTGACCGAGCGCGCGACACTGGACTGGTTCGGTCGCCGCCCGCTCCATGGCCGACGGGTGGTGGTGACCCGCACACGCACGGGGGCCTCGGAGCTGGCCCGCCGCCTCGGAGAGCTCGGTGCCGAGGTTCTGGAAATCCCCACCCTGCGCACCGAACCTCCCAAGGCCTTGCAGCCCCTCGTCGAGGCCATCGTGGGCATCACCGAGTACAACTGGCTGGTGTTCACCAGCCCCAACGGGGTGACCCGCTTCTTCGACACCTTTTTCAAGGCCTACCCGGACATCCGGAGCCTAGGCGGGTTGCGCATCGCCGCCGTGGGCCCGGCCACCACGGCCCGCCTGGCCGAACTGCACCTCCAGGTCGACGCCATGCCGGACACCTTCGTTGCCGCGAAGATCGCCGACGCCATCGAGCGGGTGGAATCGGTCGAGAACCTGCGGGTGCTGCTCATCCGACCGGAGGAATCACCCTCGGAACTCGGGCGCCTGCTCGAGGAGCGCGGCGGCATCGTCGACGAGGTGGCCAGCTACCGGACCGTGCCCGAGACGATGGATCCGAAGGGGGCCGCAGCCAGCCTGCTGGCCTCCGGGGCCGACTGGCTCACCTTCGCCAGCGGCTCGGCGGTCCAGTTCTTCCACCAGCGGTTCGACCTGCCGGTGGTGCTCCGCAAACACCCGGGCCTGAAGTCCCTCACCATCGGTCCGGAGACGAGCAAGGCCCTCCGGGCCCTCGGCATCGACCCGACGGCCGAGGCGAAGGTCCACACCATCGACGGCATGGTGGACACCCTCCTCAAGAAGTCCGCGGCGTGAATCGCCCCGCCGATCCCGCCCGGTGCTTTCCACGATCACCGCGGGCACGGAAGCGCGGCAGGACCCCGGGGAAAATGCCGCTTGCCGTCACGCCTTGCGGTGCCGAAGATGCGAGCCAAGTTTTGATTTATGGCTGACATCTCTAACCGGTATTCCGAAAACGTCACGGGCAAGTATTTCGTCGACAACCAATGCATCGACTGCGACCTCTGCCGCGAGACCGCGCCGAAGAACTTCACCCGCTGGGATGACGGCGGCTACTCCTACGTGATGAATCAGCCGACCTCCCCCGAAGAAGAAGCTGCCTGCAAGGAGGCCATGGAGGGCTGCCCGGTCGAGGCGATTGGCAACAACGGCTGAGGTGCCGATCCCGGGTCTCCCGGACGTCATTCCATCACGCAGACACAACCCGGCCTCGGCCGGGTTGTTTCGTTGGGGATGGCCTCGTCGTTCCCCTCGCCGCGCCCGTCGGGAATCGGCATGACTTGACCGTGCCCGATGGCAACCTCTGGACATGACTTCCATCCCGTTGGTCGCGTGGCAGCCCCGTTGGTGGGGCTTCATCAGCCTGGCATGGGCCCTGGTGGGGTGCCCGCCCCGAACCGCGGCGGCGGCCCCAGCCGACGACGTGGCCCAGCGGATAGACCGGGAGCTGCCGTCCCTCGAGGCCCTCTACCGTGACCTCCACCGGCAGCCCGAATTGTCCTTCCGGGAGGTGGAGACCGGCCTTCGGATCGCCGCAGAACTGGAGAAGGCCGGCCTGACGGTGACCCGCCGCGTCGGCGGGCATGGCGTCGTGGGGGTGCTCACCAACGGGCCCGGGCCCGTGATCCTTCTGCGATCCGACCTCGATGGGCTCCCGGTGCGCGAACAGACCGGCCTGCCCTTCTCGAGCACGCATCAGATGACCAACGACGTGGGCGAACGGGTGCCCACCATGCATGCCTGCGGCCATGACATCCACATGGGGTGCCTGGTCGGGACCGCCCGGCTCCTGTCGGCCATGAAGGACTCGTGGCGCGGCACGCTTGTCTTCCTGGGCCAACCGGCCGAGGAACGTGGCGGGGGCGCCAGAGCCGTGCTGAAGGACGGTCTCTTCGAGCGCTTCCCGAAGCCCACCGCCTGCATCGCGCTGCATTGCAACGCGTCGCTGCTCACGGGCAGCGTCGGGTTCGTCGAGGGCTTCACCTTCGCCAACGTCGACTCCGTGGACATCACCGTGCGGGGCGTCGGCGGGCATGGGGCCTATCCGCATCTCACCAAGGATCCCATCGTGCTGGCTTCGCAAATCGTCCTGGCGCTCCAGACGGTGGTGAGCCGAGAGACCCGCCCGGGCGAGCCTGCCGTCGTGACCGTGGGTTCCATCCATGGCGGCTCGAAGCACAACATCATCCCGGACAGCGTGCACCTGCAGCTCACCCTGCGCAGCTACACCGAGGAGGTCCGCCAGAACACCCTCGCCTCGATCCGCCGGATCTGCCGCGGTCTGGCCGAGAGCGCAGGCCTGCCGGCGGACCTGCACCCCCAGGTCCAGGTGGCCAACGAGTTCACCCCGGCCCTGTACAACGATCCGACCTTGACCCGTCGCCTGTCGCGCACGGCCTCCACCTGGCTCGGGGCCGGTCGGGTGCTGGCCCTCCAGCCGGTGATGGGCGGCGAGGACTTCAGCGAATTCGGCCGCACCGCCGACAAGATCCCCATCTGCCAGTTCTGGCTGGGGGTGGTTTCGCCGGAGATCAACGCCGAGGCGGTCCGGACCGGCAGGCCGCTGCCCTCCCTGCACTCGCCGTTCTTCCGACCGCAGCCCGGACCCGCCATGAGGACCGGCATCACCGCCCTGGTCGCAAGCATCCTGGAACTGGCGCCTGCCACTCCTCCCCGGTAAAGCCGGCCAGCCGATCAAGCCTGCCCCTCGGTAACGTCGGTCTGGCGCGGATCTGGCGCCGGACGATGGCCCTGGTGGCAGGCTCCTGGGAGCGGACCTTCGGCGTCGCATCGGCCACGGACCGCCGGAGCCACGGTAACCGGATTCCTGGCCCGAACCGGGTTCTCGCTCAGAAGTCCATGGCCAGGCTGTCGGCCGCCACTGCCATCTCCAAGCATCGCCGAGCCCGTTCCATGGCCAAAGGCGAGATACCATCCACGGAACCGGTCCAGAACCTGGCCAATCCCTCGACCAGGGCCGGGGTGTGGTGGCGGCGGAATCGACGGAGCACCCGCGGTTCCGGCACATCCCCCGAGCAGAGGTATTCCAGTTCAGGAACGTTCCCGCAGGCCTCGGCAATCTCATCGGATCCGACCACGCCTCGCGAATAGGCCAAGACGAGGACGCTCGCCAGCATGCGGGTGGCCGCCGTGGGACCTCCCGGCTCGGCCTGGAATCCGAGGCCTGACCACGGTGTCGCACCCACCGCATGGAACACGCGTGACAGGAGGTCGCTGGCAAGCCACTGGTTGGCCATGCCGTCCCTTGAGGGTTCGGAGTTTACGCCCATGGAGCCAACGTCCCAGCCGCCTGTGACAATCAGGTGACGGGTCGGCGACATTTCGGTCAGAACGAACGCGACCACGATGCGATGTTCAGGGCCGTCCGGCACCATTCGACCCACGGTCACCAGTCGGCTACGCGATCGTTCCCCGGCGGATCCATCCATCCAGGTGACGTCGAAGTCTTCACGCGGCCGGAAAACACCGACACCTCGGTGTCCGAGAAGCGCCTCTCGCACATATCAACGAATCGGGATGGGATGATTTATCCCTTGGATTGACCACCTTCCGGAGATACCCTCCGGCCATGTCGAATCGGTCGGAAGCTCAATCACGTTCGTGGACCCGGGGTCAGGGATTCGTGGGCCTGCTGGATCAGCGCATCGCCATCATCGATGGGGCGATGGGCACGGTCATCCAGCGCTACAAACTGGGCGAGGCCCAGTTCCGGGGCGAACGCTTCCGCGACTGGAAGGGCAAGGACCTCAAGGGCAACAACGAGTTGCTCCAGATCACCCAACCCCAGGTCATCGAGGAGATCCACCGCCACTACCTGGAGGCCGGTGCCGATCTGATCGAGACCAACACCTTCTCGGCCACCACCATCGGCCAGCACGACTTCTTCTTCCGCCACGCCGAGGGCCGCAAGGACCAGGCGTTCTTCCACGAGGTGATCGTCGACCCGTTCCTGCGCGAACTCACCCGCGAGATGAATCTCGCCTCGGCCCGCCTGGCCCGACGCGCGGCCGACACGGTGGCGGCGGCCACGGGCATCCCGAGGTACGTTGCCGGGGCCATCGGGCCGATGCCGGTGACGACGTCGATCTCGCCCGACGTCAACGACGCCGGCTTCCGCTCCGTGAACTTCCAGCAACTCGTCATCGCCTACACCGAGCAGGTCGAGGCGTTGATCGAGGGCGGCGTGGACGTGCTGCTGGTGGAGACCATCTTCGACACGCTCAACGCCAAGGCCGCGCTCTTCGCCATCCAGCAGGTGCAGGACACGTTGCAGGTCCGCCTGCCGCTGATGATCTCGGGCACCATCACCGACCTGTCGGGCCGCACGCTCACGGGCCAGACGGTGGAGGCCTTCTGGAACTCCGTGCGGCATGCCGAACCCATCACCATCGGCTTCAACTGCGCGCTCGGACCGAAGGAGATGCGGGCCTACGTTCAGGAACTGCACCGCATCGCCGACACCCGCATCTGCGTGTATCCCAACGCCGGCCTGCCCGACCCGCTGTCGCCGACAGGATTCCCGGAGACCCCGGAGACCCTCGCGCCGCAGATCCGGCCATGGGCCGAAGAGGGCTGGCTCAACGTGGTGGGCGGCTGCTGCGGCACGACCCCGCCCCACATCCAGGCCATCGCCGAGGCCGTGAAGGGCCTGGCCCCGCGCAAGACGCCTACGCTGGAACCGCTCCTGCGCCTCAGCGGCATGGAGGCCTTCAACCAGACCCGGCAGACCAATTTCATCAACATCGGCGAGCGGGCCAACGTCACGGGCTCGCCGAAGTTCTCCAAGCTCATCCTCGCCGGCGACTACGACGCGGCGCTGGAGATCTGCAAGCAGCAGGTCGAGGCGGGGGCCCAGATCATCGACATCAACATGGACGAGGGGATGCTCGACGGCGCCGCGGCCATGTCGAAGTTCCTCAACCTCATCGCCGCCGAGCCCGACATCGCCCGGGTACCCATCATGGTCGACTCGTCGAAGTGGTCGGTGCTGGAGACGGGTCTGCGCTGCCTCCAGGGCAAGGGCATCGTGAACTCCATCTCGCTCAAGGAGGGCGAGGAGCGCTTCCTCGAGCAGGCCCGGCTGATCCGGCGCTACGGACCGGCCGTGGTGGTCATGGCCTTCGACGAGCAGGGCCAGGCCGATTCGTTCGAGCGGCGCATCGAAATCTGCCGGCGCAGCTACGAACTGCTCACCCGCCAGGCGCAGTTCCCGCCGCAGGACATCATCTTCGACCCGAACATCCTCACGGTGGCGACCGGTATCGAGGCCCACAACAACTACGCGGTGGACTTCATCGAGGCCACCCGGTGGATCAAGGCGAACCTTCCCCTGGCCAAGGTCAGCGGCGGCGTCTCCAACATCAGCTTCAGCTTCCGGGGCAACAACCATGTCCGTGAGGCGATGCACAGCGCCTTCCTCTTCCACGCCATCCGGGCCGGGCTCGACATGGGCATCGTCAACGCGGGCCTGCTCGAGGTGTACGAGGAGATCGAACCCGGGCTCCGTGACCTGGTGGAGGACGTGCTGCTGAACCGCCGCCCGGACGCCACCGAGCGCCTGGTGGCCCACGGCGAAGCGCTGCGGCGCAAGTCCGGCCCCGGAGCCGCCGCCGAGGCCAAGGCCGACGAGGCCTGGCGTTCGGAGCCCGTCGAGAAGCGCCTGGCCCACGCGCTCATCAAGGGCATCGACGCCCATGTCGATCCCGACACCGAGGAGGCCCGGCAGAAGCTCGGTCGCCCGCTGGCGGTCATCGAGGGGCCGCTCATGGACGGCATGAACCATGTCGGCGACCTGTTCGGGGCCGGGAAGATGTTCCTTCCGCAGGTGGTGAAGTCGGCCCGCGTGATGAAGAAGGCCGTCGCCTACCTGACCCCCTACATGGAGGCCGAGAAGGCCGCCGCGGTTGCCGCCGGAGGTGAGGTCCGCACCCAGGGCAAGGTGCTCATGGCCACCGTCAAGGGCGACGTGCACGACATCGGCAAGAACATCGTGGGCGTGGTCCTGGGCTGCAACAACTACGAGGTCATCGACCTCGGGGTCATGGTGTCCTGCGAGAAGATCCTCAAGGCCGCGCAAGACCATCAGGTCGATGTGATCGGCCTCAGCGGCCTCATCACGCCGTCGCTCGACGAGATGGCCCATGTGGCCCGCGAGATGGAGCGCCTGGGCATGCGGCAACCGCTGCTCATCGGCGGAGCCACCACGAGCAAGGCCCACACCGCCGTGAAACTGGCCCCGGGGTATTCGCAACCGGTCATCCACGTGCTGGACGCCAGTCGTGCCGTGCCCGTCGTGAGCAACCTCATCAACCCCGACCTCAAGCCGGCCTACGTGAGCCAGATCCGCGACGAGTACCAGCGCCTGCGGAGCAGCCACGAGGCCACCAACACTCCCCTGCTCGGTCTGGAACAGGCCCGGGCCAAGGGGGCCAACCTCGAGTTCTCGGACCTGCCCCGCCCGGAATTCACCGGGGTTCGTGTCCTCGACGACGTGCCCTTGGAGACCCTGCGGCCGTACATCGACTGGTCGCCGTTCTTCCACACCTGGGAGCTGCGCGGTCGCTATCCGGCGATCCTGCAGCACGAGAAGTATGGCGAGGAGGCTCGGCGCCTCTTCGCCGATGCCCAGGCACTGCTCGACGACCTGATCGCCCGCAAGCGCATCCGCGCCTGCGGCGTCTATGGGATCTTCCCGGCCAATCGTGACGGCGACTCGGTGCACGTGTTCTCCGACGCGTCCCGTTCCCGGGTGGAGACCACCTTCCACATGCTACGTCAGCAGATGGTCAAGGAGGACGGCACGCCGCAGTGGTCCCTGGCCGACTTCGTGGCCCCCAAGGGCTCTGAGGACCACGTGGGAGCCTTCGCCGTCACCACCGGGATCGGGCTCGACGAGGTGGCGGCGGAATACAAGGCCGCCCACGACGACTACAACGCCATCATGGCCGAGGCCCTGGCCGATCGTCTGGCCGAGGCCTTCGCCGAGTACCTGCACGAGCGCGTGCGCCGGGAATGGGGCTTCGGCGCAGCCGAACGGCTCACGCCGGAGGACCTCATCGAGGAACGCTATCGGGGCATCCGCCCGGCCGGCGGGTATCCGGCGAGCCCGGATCACACCGAGAAGCGCACCCTGTGGTCACTGCTGGAGGTCGAGGCCCGCACCGGCATCCGGCTCACCGAGAGCTGCGCCATGTGGCCCGGCAGCAGTGTGAGCGGCCTGTATTTCGCCCACCCCCAGTCCAAGTACTTCGCCGTCGGTCGCCTGGGCCGTGACCAGGTCTCCGACCTGGCCCGCCGCAAGGGGGTTCCCGAGGCCGAGATGGAGCGCTGGCTAGGGCCCTGGTTGGGATACGATCCGGCCAAGGAGGCCTGAGCGTTGGTCCGGAGCCCTGCCGAGGGTTGCGGGGCGGCCGTGAGACCCTGAGTGCCGCCCGATGTTTCCCGGGTTGCGCCGGACGGATGAACTGCCAGTTTCCCCGTGAAATATGTCGAAGCCTACGATCATCGCCTACCTGAAACCCTGGTGCGGATGGAGCGCCGGGGTTCGCGCCGTCTTCAAGAAGTACGACCTCGCCTTCGAGGAGCGCGACATCATCAACCGCCCGGAGTTCTTCGACCAAATGGTCCAGAAGACCGGCCAGACCAAGCAACCGACCGTCGAGATCGACGGCAAGATGCTGGCCGATGTCTCGGGCGAAGAGGTCGAGGCGTGGATGCTCCAGAACCGCATCGTTCATCCGAACAACCGCGCGCCCGAGGTGCCCATCAACCAGCCTTGCGCCCACGAGATGCCCGGGGCGGCCCCGGCGGCCCCGCAACCGGCGCCGCTGGCCTTCAAGCGCTGAAGGCGTCCGCCCTGGCCGTCTTTCGGTCCACCGGATCACGGCCCGCGGCCATCGTCCCCCATTCCGCATGCCCACCGCCCTGTCGCACTCCCGGACCGCCACCGTCGGGGTGCGTGGGCGGGAAACATTGCCCCGGGGACTGGCAACCTGGTGGCCGGTGCTCCGGTTGTCGATCGCCCTGGCCACCGGGGCCCCGGTCCCATTGCAGGCCGATCCCACCTTCGACGAAACCATCGATTTCATCCGGCGCACGGTCGAGGAGCATGGGCAGTTCCGGAACATCGGCGGCGGCGGCCGCCTGCGCGTGAAGCTGTCGCAGGTGCTGGGGCGGCGCCTGCGCTTCCGCACCACCGCCAGCGACGGGATTCCCGGAGGCCTGGACCGGAGCGAATCCACCGAGTTCTCGCTCGCCGATCTCGACCCGGACGCCACGCATGTCCGCCTGTGGTTCGCCGGGGATCGGCGGGCGTTTGCGGTGTGGCTGAGCGATTCGGGTCGGGTGACCGGTGTGCGGAAGTGGCAGGATGTCAACGAGGAGATGCCTGCCCGGTCGGTCTCCTCCGGTTGGATCGGCGTCGATGACGAGGCCCAGGCCCAGGCCCTCGCCAAGGCCATGAACCACGCGATCCGCCTGGCGGGCGGGGCCTCCCGCAGCGGCTCAGCCGACCAGTTCTTCGGGGCCACCCCGCCGCGTCGCCAGCATCCACCCACGCCCGTCACGGGCGACGTGCACCACGTGGTCTCCCTGGACGACGCGGTGGCCCTGATGCGGGCCCGGTTGTCGGCCGCCCCGGTCTCCTTCACGGCCATCGCACCCACCTTGTCCGAGGAGCCCGGTCTCCCGAAGGTCGGGCTGGGGGCCGCTTCCTTGACCGTGACGCTGCCCGGCGAGGGCCGCGACTTCGAGACCAACGTGCTCGACGTGGTCCGATTCGAGTGGCCGGCCCCGGCCAACGGACAGGCGCTCACGGCGCTGTTCTCCGAACCGGACGGCTACGTGGCGGCCGGCGTGTCCCCGCGGGATCCGTCGCTGCTGCGCTGCCAGTTGGTCCAACTGCCGTTGACGGCCAGCCAGTTGCCGCCCCTGGCCACGCGCCTGCCTCCCAGCACGGCGGTGCGACTGTGGGTGTCGGTCGGTGAGGCGTGGCCGGCCGGTGCCGACGGATTCCTGTGGCTGGCCCGCAAGCAGCAGGGCGCCCGCGACTGGCCGGTGCGGCTGGGCTCAGCCAAGAAGACCAAGGAATTTGGTCCCGACGCCGTCAAGCACGCCGCGACCGCCCTGGGCCTGAAGCCCTCGGAATCCCTGACCCGCCTGCTCGAGGAGAACGCCAAGGCCGAAAAGGCCGCGCGCAAAGCCGACCGGTGATCCCACGGGCGAGGGCGTCTTGGCCCTCGCGTTGACCCCAAGCTCCGTCCATCGTCCATCGGCCAGCGGCCCCCGGGGCTCGCCAGGCCGCCCCGGGGCCCGTCCATCGGGCCGTCCGCGCCGTCCCGCCCACCGGTTCCCCCCAGGAGCGCACCACGCCCGCGCCCATGGCAACGGATGCAGGAGGCCCCCCACTTGGCCCAGTGCCCGCGGTTCCTCACAACAGATCCGCCAAGGCGGATCCCGGAGGGGGTGATCCGGGGTTTACGCCCCGAACACGCGCCGCACGAATTCCCGGCTCCGGCGATGGTTCTCGACGACCGACCGGGTGATCCGGGTGCCGCCTTCCAGAGCCAACTCCACCGAGTAGCGGCGGGCCATCCGGCGGGACCTGGCAAACGCGGCGATCTCGGCGTAGTCGATGTCCCCCTCATCGAGGTCCTCCCACCAGGTCTTGTCGCGACTTTGGCGCAAATGCCATGAGACCATCCGATCCCCGTATTGCCGCAGCGCGTCCATCGGCACGATGCCTCCCCGCAGCATCCAGTGCGTGTCGATGCAGAAGTCGACCTCACCGGCCTGTGTGACGGCGAAGTTGTGGTGGTATTCGCGGCCGTCGCGGACCAACTCCGGCGTGTGGTGATGCACGCCGAGGCGCAGCTTCAGGGCCTTGAGTTCCCGGCCGAGCATGGCCAGCGAACGCCCCTGGCGCTTGAGCTCCTCGTCGGTCTTGTCGCGCCCGATGGGGTCGGCATTGCAGACGATCACCTCGAATCCCGAATGCGCCGCCACCGTTGAGGCCACCACCAACCGATCTACCACGACCTCGGCACCGTCGCCGTGCAAGGCGCCCCCGGTGTACAGACTCACCGGCCGCAACCCCTTGGCCCGTAGCTTGTCCGCAAACTCCGCGTTCTTCTCCGGCCGACCCGAATCCAGATTGCCCTCGGCGTAGTCGTATCCGGCGTCCCGAAGCGCCGAAAACACCTCGTCCAGGTGGGCGTTCAGATCCTTGCCCTCCCGGTGGTAGTATTGCCCCCATCCGTAAAGCTGGCTCCCGACCAGGCCCCCGTCTGGGGCTCCCCCTCCCTCCGTCGCACATCCCGCCGCCACCATGGACGCCCCCGTCGACGCCGCCTTCAGGAAGTCCCTCCGGGTCCAATGCTTCATGCGCCCACTCAACGCCGGATCGTCGACACCTCCAAGCCCCAATCGGTGGCTTCCCCTTCCCGGCCGCCGGCGCGACCTCGATCGGAGCGTCTCGAAGGTTGCCCGCGGAGAGGGCCTGACGTTTGATGCCGCCACGCACCATGGCTGATCCGCTCCTCGCACGGGTTTCACGCATCGTCCAGGCCACCCCGGTCCACGACATCCACACCCACTTGTACGATCCCGCCCAGGGTGAACTGCTGCTCTGGGGGATCGATGAGCTGCTGGTCTACCACTACCTGGTCAGCGAAGCCTCACGACAGATGGAGGTGCCGATCGAACGCTTCTGGAACGCCTCCAAACAAGAGCAGGCCGAATTCGTCTGGAAAGCCCTCTTCGTCGATCATTCCCCCGTTTCCGAGGCCTGCCGCGGCGTCATCACCACCCTCAACCTGCTCGGCATCGAACCCCGGAAGCACGACCTCGAGAGCCTCCGCGGCTGGTACGCGGCCCAAAACCCGGACCGGTTCATCGACCGGGTGATGCAGACCGCGAACCTCGCCTCCATCTGCATGACGAACTCGCCGTTCGATCCGGTCGAACGGCCCACCTGGGACCGCGGTTTCACCCGCGATCCCCGCTTCGTTGCCGCCTTGCGCATCGACCCCCTGCTCGTCGCGTGGCCCGAGACCGCCGGTTGGCTTCGAGAACAAGGCTGTGCCGTGACCCGGGAACTGACGGCCCAAACCCTCGGAGAGGTCCGCCGCTTCCTCGCCGACTGGACCGCCCGCATCGACAGCCGCTACTGCATGGTGTCGCTGCCGCCGTCCTTCGCCTGGCCGGCCGACACCGACATCGCGCGATTGATCGAGGGCGCTGTGCTGCCGCACTGCCGGGATCACGGCCAGGCCTTCGCCCTGATGATGGGGGTCCAACGCGCCGTGAACCCGCGCCTGCGCATGGCGGGCGACGGCGTCGGACTGGCCAATCTCACCGCCCTGCAGGCGCTGTGCGCGGCCCATCCGGACAACCGCTTCCTCGTCACCTGCCTCGCCCGCGAGAACCAGCACGAACTGGTGGTGCTGGCCCGGAAGTTCCCGAACCTTCACCCCTTCGGCTGTTGGTGGTTCACGAACACCCCGCAACTGATCCGAGAGATCACCACGATGCGCCTCGAGTTATTGGGCACTTCGTTCACGCCGCAGCACTCCGACGCGCGGGTGCTGGATCAGGTGCTCTACAAGTGGCACCACTCCCGGTCGATCCTCGCCGAGGTGCTCACCGACAAGTACGCCGCGGCGGCGGCCGCCGGGTGGGAGGTCACCGACGCTGAAATCCAACGGGATGCCGCCGAATTGCTGGGGGGCGGCTTCGAGCGCTTCCTCGCCGGGGCTCGCATCCCGGCCGAAAGGCGCTAGGATCCGACCGTGCGCCCCATCCTGCCCCTCCTCCTTCTGATCGGATGGTCCGTCGCCGAGGCCGCGTCACCCAAGGAGACGGCCGGGGCCCCCAATTCGACCGCCAAATCCGCATCCAAATCGACGGTCAGACCCGGAACGCGATCCGGTCGGTCCGTCTCCCCGGCCGCCGCAGGACTGTCGACCGAACGGTTGGTGGAGCAGACCCGCGCGGCCATCGTCCGGATCGACGGCAGGGGCCGCGACGGCACCCAGGAAGGCGTCGGCACGGGCTTTGTCATCGATGCCGACGGCCTCGTCGCCACCAGCCTGCATGTCATCGGCGAAGGCCGTGCGCTGCAGGTCCGCCTGGCGGACGGCAGCACGCCTGAGGTGCTCGGGGTGCACGCCTGGGACCGGCCCCACGACCTGGCCATCCTCAAGGTGCGTGCCATGAACCTCGTCGCCGTCCCCCTCGGGGACAGTGATTCCCTGCCCCAGGGAGCCCCGGTAGTGGCCGTGGGTCACCCGCTGGGGCTCACCCACAGCGTCGTCGAGGGGGTGCTCTCGGCCCGGAGGGACCTCGACGGCCATCCCATGCTCCAGTTGGCCATGCCCATCGAACCCGGGAACAGCGGTGGACCGCTGCTCGACCGCTCGGGCCGGGTGCATGGCATCGTCAACGCCAAAAGCCTGCTCACCCAGAACCTCGGGTTTGCCACGCCGGCCAACCACCTCCGGGTGTTGCTCGAACGACCCAACCCCATGTCCATGGAGCGGTGGCTTCGTCTGGGGGCCCTCGATGCCTCCCGGTGGGAGCCGTTCCTCGGGGCGAGCTGGCGACAAAAAGGATCGAGGGTTCTCGTGGATGGGGTGGGCGCCGGCTTTGGCGGTCGCTCCTACCTGTTGCGGCGGGAGCCGGCCGCGGAAGCCTCTGAATTGGAAGTCACGGTGCGTCTGGATGACGAGGCGGGCGCGGCGGGATTGATCTTCGCCGGGGACGGCGATGGGCGGCACTACGGGTTCTATCCCACCGGAGGGGAGCTGCGCCTGACGGCCTTTGAAGGACCGGACGTCCTATCGTGGCGCATCCTCGGCACCGTGCCGGCGGCAGCCTACCGAAGCGGCGACTGGAACACCCTGCGCGTGCGGTGGGCCGAGGGGGCCTGGGAATGCTCAGTGAATGGCGAGGTGGTCTTCCGTACCCGGGATGCCGCCCTGCGGGGTGCCCGGGTGGGGTTGGCCAAGTTTCGAAACACCCGGGCCGAGTTCCGGGACTTCCGGGTCGGCCAGCCGGCTGCCGGATCCGACGAGCTTCCGCCGGAGGTCGTGGCAGGGTTCACCGCGGGCCGGGAGCCCCGCGAGGCCCTGAAGGCCCACCCCAAGGCCGCAAACCGGTTCCTGCAGGGGCGGGCCGAGCGCCTCGAGGGCGAAGCCCAGCGCCTGCGCAAGCTGGCGAAGGACCTCCACCGGGAAGCCGCCCGCGAGGCACTGATTGCTGAACTGGCCAAACCGGCCGACGAGATCCGGGTGGCGAGGGCGGCGCTGCTGTTGGCCTGGCATGACCTGCCGGCCATGGACCTGGACGAGGCCGAGCGGCAACTGGCAACCCTCGGCAGCGAGGCCCGGGCCTGGATGGCGCAGGCCGGTGCCTCGGGCGCGCCGGCGGCCGATCCGGTCGCGCTCCTCCGCCGGTTCCTCTTCGAGGAGCAGGGATTCCATGGCAGCCGTGGGGACTACCGCAATCCGGCCAACAGCCATCTCCCGTCCGTCCTCGAGGATCGTGAGGGCATCCCCATCACCCTGAGCATCGTCGTTCTCGAGGTGGCCAAGGCGGCGGGCATCGCCCACCTGGAGGGATTGCCGCTGCCCGGGCATTTCCTGGTGCGCCATGCCCCCCCGGGTGGACCGGCGCGCCTCTTCGACCCCTTCAACGGCGGGGTGCCCATCACCTTCTCCGATGCCGACGACCTCGGCAGCCAGAGCGCCGGCGTGCCGGTCCGCAGCGAGTTCCTCGAGGCGGCCCCGCCCCGGGCCATCGTGCTGCGGATGATCCACAACCTCCGTGCCTTCACCCTCGAACGGTCCGGGGTCGAGTCGGCCTTGCCGTATGCGGACCTGCTCGTGGCGCTGGCTCCGGATGCCCGCACCGAGTCGGCCGAGCGGGTCGACCGGGCCCGGCTCAAGACCCAACTCGGCGATCGCGAGGGTGCTGCGGCCGATCTCCGGCGGGTGCTTGAGGGCACGCCCGAGGGGCCGGCCCAGGCCCGGATCCGGGAAGCGATCCAGGCGCTCGAAGCCCGGAACTGAGGGGATTTCCTCCCCCCGTCCGTTCCCCCGTCCCGTTTTCCGCCGGAGGCGCCGACCGCCTCCCTCCCTCACGCCCTCCTCAGCGCGCGGGCGGATGCTTGGCCAGTTTCCGCTGGAGCGATCGCCGGTGCATGCCCAGGCGCCGCGCCGCCGCCGAGATGTTGCCCCCGCAGTCGGCCAGCACCCGCTGGATGTGGTTCCACTCGAGCCTCCAGAGGGAGGGAGTGGTGGATTCGCCCGACGAGCCCTGCCCATCGGTCGATGCGGCCCCGAGGAACCGGAGGGCATCGGCAGGCCGGACAATCCACATCTGCGGCGCGATGAGCTCCGCAACCGGAACCTGGGCGGCGCCGGGATCGGTCTGCGGGGATGCATCCGGCGTTGGTTCCCAGGGAATCGGGCGAAGACCGCTGGCCTCCAGAGCCTCGAAGGCTCGCGGGAGGTCCGCCGCGTCCGCCGGCGCCAGGATCACCCATCCCTGCTTCGGCCGCTCCCGTGCCGGGACAGGGCCGCAGCCGGCCGTTGGATCGTGCTGCAAGTCCGGGTTCATGAGCCGGCAGCCGGCCAAAATCTTCCTGCGCATGGCAGCTCAGAACCGGATCTCCACGCCGCCGAAGAATGAGCGACCGTCACCGGGGTTGTAGGCCGCGGAGGCCGGGGTGGCGCGATTCAGCACGCCGGTGGTGGCGATGTAGGCCTCGTCGGTGAGATTGCGGGCGTCGAAGAACACGGACAGCCCGCGCGAGGTCTGGTAGCCGGCGCGAAGGCCGAGGATCGCGTAGCCCGGGGCATTGGCCGCCCGGGTGTTGGCGAGGTCGATGGCGTAGGAGTCCGGGGCCCACTCGACGTTGGGGCCGCAGTAGAACCCGCACGGGTGTTCGTACCGCAGCTCTCCGCGCAGGTAGTGCTGCGGAATGCCCGGCAGGCGGTTGTCGCCATGCACGGCGTCCCCGTCGAAGCGGAAGTCGTCCAGCAGGTAGTTGCCCTGGAGGCGGATTCCGTCGGGCTTGGCCTCCGACCCTGTGGCCAGGAGGCCACCATCGAGGATCCGCCAACCGCCGCCCAGCTCGAGGCCCCCGTGGATCGTGCGGCCTGCGTTGAGGGTCTGGGTGATGGGCGGGTTGAAGTTGCCGACCTGGAGGCTCAGCAATTCGTCCTCCATCCAGGCCTGGTACAAGGACGCATCCCAGTCGAAGCGTCCGGCCTTGCCACGGGTGCCGACTTCCACCGTGGTGCCCGTCTGGGCCTCGAGTTGCACCAGCCCGTTGACCGCGCCCGGGGTGGCCGGGCGACTGAGTTCGCCGAAGGTCGGCGGCTCGAAGTTGCGGCTGACGTTGCCGAAGACCTGCACCTCCGGCGTCGCCTGCCAGATGGCTCCGACCTTGGGGTTGATGTCGAGGTAATCCTGGGTGTCGGTCTGGTCGGCGTCCGACAGGAATCGGTCGGCAAATTCGCGACGGGCGTAGGAGATGGACGTCCCCGCCACCAGGCTCCACCGGTCTCCGAGACTCAGGGTGCCCTCGAAGTAGGTGTCGAGGTTCATCGAGGTCTGGGTGCGCTCGGCCGTCTTGGCGCCTCGACGCGGACGGCCGGCGAAGACGCCGTTCACGAAGCGGTTGTCCTCGACCCAGCCGTAGACGGGCGCGAAGCCGGCGGTGAAGCGGTTGTTCCATCCGGCGATCGCACCCGAGTGGACCAGGCGCGCATCCAGTCCGAGGTCGTTGGAGTTCTGGTCCAGCACCTGGAAGATGGGATAGTCGAGATCCTTGTGGCTCCAGAAAACCGACACCTGCGCCTGGGTCGGGTCCGAGGTCCAGGCCAGGAGGTCGCTCACGCGGAACAGCGAATAGTCCCGCTTCTGATCGCCGGCGAAGCTGCCCAACCGGGGATGGTTCAAGGCATTGCTCAACGACAGGGATCCCGACAACTGCGAATCGGTGCGCACGGCGGTGAGCCACAGTCGGTTGTCCAACGCGTCCGAGATCCGGTAGCCCACGTTGGCCAGGACCCGGTCGGCTTCCTGCGCCGCGTGCTGGCGATATCCGTCCTGGGTGAACCGCGTCAGGCTGGCGTAGTAGTCGGCAGGACCCGAAGCAAAGCCGCTGCTGACCTGGCCCCTCAGGTAGCCGAAGGAACCGAGTTCGAGGCGCGATTGGAACGGGCTGGCGTCCCGGCCGGTGGGACTGACGAAGTTCACCGCGCCTCCGAGCGTGGTACCGCCGTCGCGAAGCGCATTGGCGCCGCGCCACACCTCGATGTAGCGGGTTGCCAACGGCTCGATCGACTGCGTGTCCACGCCGCCGTCGGCGAGGTTCAGGGGCACGCCATCCTGCAGGATCTTGAGACCCCGTCCATGGAAGGTGCGCTGGAGGCCGGATCCACGGATCGAGATGCGGGCCTCCTCGGCACCGAATCGCGATTGCACGAAGACGCCCGTGGTGAAGTCCAGGGCGTCGCGGAGCGTCGAGGCGCGCCCCTGGCGGATCACCCCGCCATCGACGAGCGAAGTGCCGCCGGGCACCTGCGCGAGGGCTGCGGAGGCGGCGGCCAAGGACGACACGGTCAGGGTCGGTTCTGACGATCCTTCGATGAGGACCTTGGGCAGGGCTTGCGATTCGGCCGCCTGGAGCGCGGAGGCCCCGAGGATGGCGGTGACACAGGACGGGATGGAAACGATGGAAAACGGACGGTTCATGGGACGGTTCTGGAGAGGATGGCTGCGGTGGTTTCCGGACGGGGTTCCCGGGAAAGGACGGTGCCCGGCCGGAAACGAGGCGCCGTCGACGTCATCGGGAGGTGGCACGACCCACCCCAGAAACCTGCGGAACGGGCCCAAGTCGGGATTCCTCACCGGAGGACGGATCGGAAGCCCAGGCCGAACGGAGGCGACTGCCGGGACGCGACCCGGAGCCTCTGGGGTAAGCCGGTGTCAGGCCCGGCGCGGAGGCTGCCAGGGAGGCGGGAACCGCTTGAAGGCGGCACCCTCGTCACGCACCGGGGGGAGACCCAGGCAAAACCGCCGGGGAGCCGCCCACGCCGGGGACTCGTCGGAGGCCACCATGTCGGTCTGCTGGAGGGAGATCACCAGGGTGCCCGTGTGCTGCTTCTCGGCATCCCGCCCCTTGCGGACCACACGACACAGCGCGCAGGGATGACGACCGTCGAAGGTGGTCTCCAGCGCCCGCTGCCAGCCCATCTCCGCGCCGCGGTCCAGCAGCATGACCGTCCAGGCGATCGACTGGAGCAGGGTCCACTGGAGCCCGAGGGAAATCCCCACGAGCCCGACCACCACCCATTGGCGCCAACGATGCCGCACAGCAGACCCAAGGGACCGCGCCCGCCGGAGGCTGGTCAACCTCCAGCAGGCCGCCTCCCCCGTTGGCGCGTGCGGTATTTTGCCGCAGACCGCGGGGTTGCCTGTTCGGCCGGGCCCACTCAGCGGGCCACCCAGTCGGCGGCGGCGGCCGGATCGGCCGTGGTCTGTCGCTGGAGTTCGGCCTGGCCGAGTGCGAGGAGACCGTCCACATCCCCATATTTGGCACCCCCGGGCAGGAAGTCGGGCGAGTGCAGGTTCAGGATGCGTCCGAAGCGGAAGTCGCCCAAGCGAAGTGCCACGCGATCGAGGCCCCGGCCCGCCTGGGCCCGGGCCGCCGCCGCGATGGGAGCGGTGCCGTCCAGCGCCACCAGCGACACCCGGCTCGAGGGCTTCTCATGACCCCGGATGTACTGCACCACGCTCAGGACATCATGCACCCGTTGCACGAACACGGCCGGGTTGTAGCCGAAGGTGTACGCCGCGGCCTCGCGGGGGTTCTTCACGCGGGGTGTCCGGGTGAGCGGTTGGCCGTCCACGGAGGATTCGCCCTGGTGGAGCAGGTCCACCCCGACGAGGGTGGAACCGCCCTCGACGAGCTTCCGTGCGGCGGGAGTCAATCCGCCGTCCGCGTCGAAGAGCCCGGATTTGCCCTCGCCGGTCAGCCAGACCACGGTCTTGCCGTTCCAGGCCTTCGGGTGGCAGAACACCACCGGGATTTCCTCGCGGCGCGATCCGTTTCGGAGGAGTCCGGCCATCTGGAGCCAGGAACCCCGGTCCTGCTTGTCCTTCTGATCCCAGGCGATCGAGCCCGGCGGTTCAGGATCGCGGGCGTCCAGCACGACATCCCAACCCACCTGGAGCACCCGCCGGTGCTGCTCCGGCGAACTCGAGGCCAGTGCCTCGAGCTGCCGTTCCGCGTCCTCGGTCCAGAGGCGGAGCAACCCGCGCTCGAAGTCCGGGTCGGCGGCCTTCGGGGCGGGATGCGTGGCATCCCAGACGCTGAGTTCCGAGCGGGAAGACACCGTGTAGTCGCGCTCGAGCACCGGCTCCTGCTGGCCGAGCTTGAAGTGCCGGTTGACCCAGTTGTAGAAGGCCGTGCGGGACACGGCGTTGTAGTTGTGCGGGAAGTGCTCGCCCCGCTGGAGCATCACTCGATCGGCCGAACCCAGCATTCCGTAGAGCCGCTTGAGGTCCGGAAATCCCTTGGTCGACATCTCCCGGGTCCAGTCGTCGGCGGTTGTCATGCCCTGCGGCTTGGGCGCGAAGAGTCCGGCGAATTCGACGTTGCCCGTGCCCACCCGCAGCAGGCTGGCATTCTCGCAGGTGCAGCCGCCCTGCATCGCCGTGCTCACCATCACCGCCGGGAAGGACAGGGTGACGCGCGGGTCGATGGCGGCCAGCAACATGGTCTGGGTTCCGCCGCCGCTGGCACCGGTGATGGCCACCCGTTCCGGGTCCACCTCGGGCAGGTCGAGCAGGAAGTCGAGCGAGCGGACCGCATTCCAGGTCTGCAGGCCCATGATGCTCTGGAGGTGCGCCTCGGCCTGCGGGCTGTACAGGCCCCAGTTCTCGGTCGTGTTCATCTCGGGCCGCTGCTTGGAGAAGTGGTGCACCACCTGGCGGGAGATCTGCTGCGAATCGGAATCACCCAGCATGTCCCACTGCCAGACGACACAGCCCATCCGCGCGAGCTGGACGCACATCGACTGGAAGCGGCTCTTCCCGCCCTCGGTGAAGCGTTCCTGACCCGTGGCGATTTCCTGGCGCAACTCTGCGTCGGTGGCCTGCGACAGCCGGGCATTGGCCCAATGGCCATGGGCGAACAACACGCCGGGCACCTTGCCGCCCCCGGTCTTCTTGGGCCGGTACAGGTTGCCCGTGACGAAAAAGCCGGGCGCGCTCTCGAAGGCCACCTTCTCGAGGGTGTACTCCCCGCGATCGATGCGCCCATGGATCGACGGGTTCAGCTCGGAACGGGTGGGCATGGGCCACAGGCCTTGCGACACCAGGATTCTCTGCCGCACCTGACCGGCCCGTCGCTGCCAGGCTTCCTTGGAGTCCGGCGGATGGAATGGGAAGTACCCGTCCAGATCCTTCGGGGGCTGAAGTCGGATGTCGTCGGGACGCTGGCCTGCCGGAAGGGCGCGGGGACCGGCGGCAAGGGCATGGGACTCCAGGGCGAGGACGGCTGCCGCAAGCAGGACGATACGCATCGGGGACATGGCGGCGAGACTACCGTTCCATCCGCGGCAGACAATCCCGGGAATGCGCCCCGGAACGCCATCACCAGGCGCCGGTTGTCGCAACTCAGGCGGAAGCCTCAAAGCGTCGCGAACACCGCCTCGGCGGCCCGCACCGTGGTTTCGATGTCATCCGACGTGTGCGCTGTCGAAAGGAACCCGGCCTCGAACTGGGACGGGGCCAGGTACACGCCGCGGTCGAGCATGCCATGGAAGAATCGCGCGAAACGGGTGCGGTCGCTGTGCATCGCGTCATCGAGGTTCCACACCGGCCGGTCGGTGAAGTAGGCGCAGAACATGGAGCCGATGCCCTGAAAGCGGACCGGGATCCGGGCAGCCTTGGCGCCGGCCACCATCCCCTGCTCCAGTTCGGCCCCGAGCGCCTCCAGCCGGTTCCAGGCGTCGGTCGTGCGCAAGGTCTCCAGAGCCGCCAGGCCGGCGGCCATGGCCAACGGGTTCCCGCTCAGGGTGCCCGCCTGGTAGACCGGCCCCAGCGGGGCCAGCCGGTCCATGATGTCGCCCCGACCGCCGAAGGCTCCCACCGGAAGCCCGCCGCCGATGATTTTGCCGAAGCAGCTCAGGTCGGGTGTCAGTCCGAAGACGCCCTGGGCACCGGCCGGACCAAGCCGGAATCCGGTCATCACCTCGTCGGCGATGAGCACCGTGCCGTGGTCGTGGGTGAGGCGGCGCAACTCCTCGAGGAACCCAGGCCTCGGCAAATAGAGGCCCGCATTGGCGGGCACCAACTCGAGGATGACCGCCGCCAGCGATCGTCCATGGTCGCGGAACGTCGCCCGAAGGGCCTCCGGATCGTTGAACGGCAGCACCAGGGTCTGGCGGGCCACGGCCTCCGGCACGCCGGCGCTGTCGGGGGTGCCCAGGGTGAGCGCGCCCGATCCCGCCTTGACCAGCAGCGCGTCGGAGTGGCCGTGGTAGCACCCGGCGAACTTCACGATCAGGTCACGACCGGTGAATCCCCGGGCCAGGCGGATCGCTGCCATCGTGGACTCGGTGCCGCTGTTGCAGAAACGCACCTTCTCCACCGACGGCACCATCGCCTTCACCTGACGTGCCAAGGCCACCTCCCCCTCATGCGGGATGCCGAAGCTCGTCCCGCGCGCCGCCGCCGCCTGCACGGCCTCAACGACGGGCCCGGCCGCATGCCCGAGGATGGCAGGTCCCCAGGTGCCGACATAGTCGATGTAGGCGTTGCCGTCGGCATCCATGACCCGGGCGCCGGCGGCCGAGGCCGCGAAGAACGGGCTGCCACCAACGGCCCGGAATGCCCTCACCGGCGAATGGACCCCTCCCGGGGTGTGCCGGAGGGCTTCGGCGAACAGGGCCTCGGAGCGGGTACGAACACTCATGAACGGGTGCAGGATGCCGCAGATCGGCTTCCCCGGAAAGCTTCGGCACCCCTCCGGTCGGCAAGGAGTTCAGATTGTCCTCAAGCCTGCCACACGGCAGGCGGCAGGCGGTGCGATTTGGAATCAACCCATCGTCGGGCACGGTTTTTGGTTTCGAGCCCGGGGCCAGCGCGGCCTACGATCAGAACCGGATCCGGAACTTCCCGGGTCGCCCTTCGCCAACGGCATGTTTCCCCACCGACACTTCCGACATTGTCCACGATGCGGTCAACCGATCGTGCCGCCGGACGGCAAGGGGCCCATGGCTTGCATGGCCTGTGGGTTCCGGTTGTACTTCAACCCGGCGGTGGCCGTCGCGGTGTTCGTCCAGGATGCCGCCGGCAGGGTGCTCTTGATCCGACGCGCGAAGGAACCGGGCGCCGGCAAGCTGGCCCCGCCCGGAGGCTTCATCGATGTGGGCGAACGCGCCGAGGATGCCGTCCACCGCGAGGTGCATGAGGAGGTCGGCCTGCGGTTGACGGACCTCCGGTTCCTGGGATCCCAGCCCAACGAGTACCTCTTCGGGGGCGTGCTCTACCCCGTGCTCGACCTGTTCTTCACCGCCCGACTGGCGGATCCGGCAGCGACCTCCGGCGAGGTGGACGCGGGTGAGGTCGAGGCGGTCGGCTGGCACGCGCCGTCCGACGTGGCCCCCGGGGACCTGGCCTTTCCCTCGATGCGGGCCGCATGGCAGGACTGGCTTCAGGCAAATCCCGCGTTTGCGGGCGGCTGCCCTGGGGATAGGGTCCGGCTGTGATCCGCAACGTGATCTTTGACTGGTCCGGCACCCTGGTGGACGACTTGCCGGCCGTCTGGCGGGCCTCGAACCATGCGCTCGAGCAGGCCGGTGTCCCGGCCATGCCACTGGAGCAGTTCCGCCGGGAGTTCCGGTTGCCGGCGCGCGACTTCTACGTCGAGCGGGTGCCGAAGGAGGCCCTGCCCGACCTCGAGCGCTGGTTCCTAGACGGCTTTCGGCAGGTCCAGGACTCGGTCACGCCGCTGCCCCACGCCCGCGACTTCCTGGAGTTCTGCCGCGAGCGGAACCTGCGGACCTTCCTGCTCAGTGCCGTGCACCCGGCTCTCTTTGCCCATCAGGAGTGCGCCTCCGGCTTCGTCGGTCTCCTGGACCGGACCTACCTCGGCGCCCACGACAAGAAGGACCTCATCCACCGGATCCTCGAGGAGAACACGCTGGATCCGGCGCAGACGATCTTCATCGGCGACATGCGGCACGACATCGAGACAGCGCACCACGGAGGCGTCCATGCGGTGGGGGTGCTGACGGGTTACGACAACCTCGACAAGCTCCGCGAGGCCAAGCCCCACCTCATCGTCGAGCACCTGTCCGAACTGCGCCGGCACCTGGAGGACAACGGACTCCGCCTCGCTCCGGCGGCCCCGGCCCGGACGCCCTACCCCATCCCCACGGTGGGGGCGCTCATCCGCGACGATGCCGGGCGGATGCTGCTCTTCAAGACGGCCAAGTGGTCGGGGTTGTGGGGGATTCCCGGAGGCAAGATCAAGTGGGGCGAGGCGTCCGAGGACGCCCTGCGACGGGAGCTCCGCGAAGAGACGGGGCTCGAGGTGGACGACATCGAGTTCGTCCTGGTGCAGGACTCGATCCGGTCGACGGAGTTCTACCGGGAGGCCCACTTCATCCTGCTCAACTACACCTGCCGGGCGCTTCCCGGGCAGACGGTCCGGCTCAACGATGAAGCCCAGGACCACGTCTGGGTCGACTGGGACCAGGCCTTCACCCTGCCCCTCAACGCACCGACCCGACGCCTGCTCGAAGCGGTCCAGGCGCAGACCCTCCAGTCGCCGCTGGCCTAGCGTCCTCGCTCTCCATGGACACCATCACGCTGCGCGACCTCGAGGTCCACTACCACATCGGTGTTCCCGACGAGGAACGGGTCCACCCCCAGCGCCTGCTGATCTCGGTGGAGATGGAGACCGACATCCGACCCGCCGCCGCCGGTGACGACCTGGCCCACACCATCAACTACTACGCCGTCAGCCAGCGGCTCCTGGGACTGGGCCGAGGTCGGTCGTGGCGCCTGATCGAGACCCTCGTCTCGGAAATCGCCGACCTGGTGCTCCGGGAGTTCGGCGCACGACGGGTCCATGTGGAGGTGCGCAAGTTCATCATCCCCGAGGCACGCCACGTCTCGGTCCGCATCACGAGACCCTGCCATCCGGACCGCGCGGGTTGACAGGCACGAAAACCGGCTTGTCAGGGCCGATTGAGCCGTCAACGTCCCGCCCTCAGCCGGCTCCGGGCCTTCCCGGACTCCCCGGCACATCGACACGGTATCTCATGGAAGAACACATCGAGGTTGAGGGCAAGGTGATCGCGGTTCTGGCCGGGACGATGTTCCGCGTCGAACTCGACAACAAGCACATCGTCCTGGCGACGATCTCCGGCAAGATGCGCAAGCGCTTCGTGCGCCTGACGCCCGGCGACGGGTCAAGATGGAGATGTCCCCCTACGACCTGAACAAGGCCCGGATCATCTGGCGCATCGGCTGACCGCCCCATCGCCGGACCTTGCGCCGCCGGACCATGGGCTTTGACCCTTCGCGTCGGTCCTAGTCCCTCCTCGACCCTGTTCCAACCGCGGTCGATGTCCAGCCCCACGTGCCCTCCTTCGGTTCCCGGGTGACCCGGCGTGGGAGGCGTGGCGTCGGCCGGGTGGACCCCTGCGCACCGGCGGCCATCAGGCGGCCGGCTCGGACGCGGCGTCCTCTTCCTGGGATTCGCTGATGACCGGGGCGATGGCCTGGAGCTTGTCCTTGTCGGCGAGGTTGATGAGCTTCACGCCCATGGTGTTGCGGCCGGCCTCGCGGATGCCCTTGACCGGAATGCGCACCATCTGGCCGCCCGAGGTGATGAGCATCAGCTCGTCGGAATCGCGCACGGTCAAGGCACCCACCACATTGCCGGTCTTGTCGCCGGTCTTCATGGTGATGATGCCCTTGCCGCCACGGCTTTGCTGGCGGTATTCCTCGAAGTCGGTCCGCTTGCCGATGCCGTTCTCGCCGGCCACCAGCAGCGTGGCGTCCGGATCGACCAGGGCCAGGGCCACCACCGCGTCGCCCTTCTCGAGTTCGATGCCCTTCACGCCGCCCGCGTTGCGGCCCATGGATCGCACCTGACCCTCCTGGAAACGGATGCTCATGCCCTGCTGGGTGATGAGCACGATCTCGTTCTGGCCGTTGGTCAGGCGCACCTCGACGAGGTCGTCGCCCTTCTCGAGGTTGATGGCGATGATGCCACCCTTGCGGACATTTTGGAAATCGGACAACTCGGTGCGCTTGACCGTGCCCATGCGTGTCACGAAGAAGAGCTCGTTGGCTTGTTTCCAGGTGAGGTCCTCCTTGTTGGCCCCGTACTTCGAGGTCACCCGGACCAGGGTCTGGATCTTCTCCTCGGCGCGCAGTTCCAACAGGTTGGCGATGCTGCGTCCCTTGGCGGCCCGCCCCATGTCGGGGATCTCGTGCACCCGCTCGACGTACACCCGGCCCAGGTTCGTGAAGAACATGAGGTAGTCATGGGTGCTGCAGGTGAAGAGGTGCTCGATGAAGTCGCTGTCCTCGGCCTTGTCGGCCTCGCGCGTGCTCATGCCGATGACGCCCTTTCCGCCGCGCTTCTGGGCCCGGTAGCTGGAGACGTTCGTGCGCTTGATCAGGCCGTTGTGGGTCAGGGTCACGATCACCCCCTCGTTGGCGATGAGGTCCTCGATGGCCATCTCGCCCTCGTCGGGGACGATCTCGGACATGCGCGGGCTGGCATGCTTGTCCTTCAGCTCGCGCAGCTCCTTCTTGATGATGGAGAGCACGCGGGACTCGCGGGCCAGGATGTCCAGCAGGTCCTTGATGCGCTCGATGAGCTCGGCGTACTCGGACTTGACCTTGTCGATCTCCAGGCCGGTGAGCTGGTACAGGCGCAGCTCCAGGATGGCATCGACCTGGCGCCCGGTCAGCGCATAGCGACCCGAGGCGTTGAGCCGCTCCCCGCTGCGGATGAGGATGCTCCAGCGTTCCACCTGGGCCCGCGTCCACTCGAAGGCCAGCAGCTTGATGCGGGCCTCGTCGCGGGTCTTGGAACTGCGGATGATGCGGATGAACTCGTCGAGGTTGTTGAGGGCGCAGATGTAGCCCTCGAGCAACTCGGCCCGCTCCTCGGCCTTGCGCAGCTCGAAGCGTGTGCGGCGCAGCACCACCTCGCGGCGATGCTCGATGTAGCACTGGATGATCTCCTTGAGATTGAGCGTCTTGGGCTTGCCATGGTCGATGGCCAGGGCGTTGACGCTGAAGGTGGTCTCGAGCTGGGTGTGCTTGAAGAGGTTGTTGATGACCACCCGCGGGCTGGCGTCGCGCTTGAGCTCGATCACCAGGCGGCAGTTCTCGTCGGACTCGTTCCGCATCGCCGAGATCTCGGTGATGATCTTCTCCTGCACGAGGCCGGCAATCTGCTCCTCGAGACCGGCCCGGTTGACGTTGTACGGGATCTCCGTGATGACCAGCTGCTCGCGGTTGCCCTTGATCTCCTCGACGCCGATGCGGCCACGCAGCTTGATGCTCCCACGGCCCGTCTTGAAATAGTTCTGGATGCCCTCGATGCCGCAGATGAAGCCCCCGGTCGGGAAGTCGGGCCCCTTGATGAATTTCATCAACTCCGGGATGGTGATGGCCGGGTTGTCGATCTGGGCGCAGATGCCGTCGATGACCTCGCCGAGATTGTGGGGGGCCATGTTGGTGGCCATGCCCACGGCGATGCCGGTGCCGCCGTTGACCAGCAGGTTGGGGAAGGCCGCCGGCAGGACCGACGGCTCCATGAGTCGCTCGTCGTAGTTGGGTACGAAGTCGACCGTGTCCTTGTCCATGTCGGTCATCAAGGCCGCCCCCAGATGGGTGAGGCGGGCCTCGGTGTAACGCATGGCCGCCGGCGGATCGTTCTCCACCGAGCCGAAGTTGCCCTTGCCGTCCACGAGCTTCTCCCGCATCGCCCACGGCTGGGCCATGTGAACGAGGGTCGGGTAGATCACCGCCTCGCCATGCGGATGATAGTCGCCGGAGGTCTGTCCGCAGATCTTGGCGCACTTCATGTGCTTGCGCCCGGGAAAGAGCGAAAGGCCTTCCATGGCGAAGAGGATGCGCCGCTGGGAGGGCTTGAGTCCGTCCCGCACGTCGGGCAACGCACGGGAGATGATGACGGACATCGAGTAGTCGAGGAACGAGGCCTTGATCTCCTCGGCGACATTGATGGAGTGGATCTTCTCGTTACCCGTGTAGGCACCGCCGCTGGCTTGCGGTCCTTTGGGGGGATTCTCGTCTGGCATGTGCGGAAAAACGTGTCGTTGGGGTGACGGTTCGGGAGGCTTGACCGCGCGGTCCCGGTCGGCCACCGACGCTTGGGTTCAGACGTCGAGGTTGCGGACGTTCAGCGCGTTGTCCTCGATGAATTGTCGGCGCGGCTCGACCACGTCGCCCATCAGGCGGGTGAACATCTCCTCGGCCTCGACCGCGTCGGACAGCTCGATCCGCAGCAGCTTGCGCTTGGCCGGGTTCATGGTGGTCTCGAACAGTTCCTTGGCGTCCATTTCGCCCAGTCCCTTGAAGCGGTAGATCTGGATGCCCTTCTTGCCCACCTCCTTCACGCCGTTGAGGATCTCGGGGATGGAGAAGATCGGCGTCACGTTGGCCCGCTCGCCCTCGCCTTCGATGAGCTCGAAGAGGGGATTGTCCTGCGCGGCGTAGTGGTCGATGGCCAGGCCCTTCTTGGTCAACTTGGCCAGCAGTTCGCCGATGGCCCGCGACTCGAGGTGCAGGTGCACATGCGACGCGCGACGGCTCTGTCCCTTGGCCTTCTCGAGACGCTCCTTGGCCTCGGTGTCACCGAACAGGTCGGGATTGGCCGTCTTGAAGGCCTCCTGCTCCTCGTTCGACATGAAGTAATGCACGGTCTCCACGTTGCCCTCGCGCACCTTCACCAGGTGTTGCGGCAACGCGCCGTCGGGCGCGCGTCGGGCCACGTAGTCGGCGAAGTCGCCGCCCTGCCGCCGGATGAAGGTGGCGTGCTTGTCGAGGGTCTCGAGCAGGCCCAGGATCTCCTCGAGCTGCTTGGCGGGAACCTCCCTGCCGTCGGCCAGGTTCTTGAGGCGTACCTCCTCGGTTCCATTCTGCAGCAGGATGCGGTTGAGTTGCATGTCGTCATCGACGTAGTCGGTGCGCTTCTTGCGGGTGATGGAGTACAGCGGCGGCTGGGCGATGTAGACGTACCCGTCCCGGATGAGCTGGGTCATCTGGCGGTAGAAGAAGGTCAGCAGCAGCGTGCGGATGTGGGAGCCGTCGACATCCGCGTCGGTCATGATGATGACCTTGTGGTAGCGGAGGCTCTCGATCTTGAAGGCCCCCTCGCCCTCGCCGGCCCCGATGCCCGTGCCGATGGCGGTGATCATGGTCCGGATTTCGTTGTTCTGCAGGACCTTGTCGAGGCGGGCCTTCTCGACGTTGATGAGCTTGCCGCGGATCGGGAGGATGGCCTGGAACTTCCGGTCGCGTCCCTGCTTGGCCGAGCCACCTGCCGAGTCGCCCTCGACGATGTACAGCTCGGTGTTGGCGGGATCGCGGTCGGAGCAATCGGCCAGCTTGCCCGGCAGGCCGCCACCGGTCAGGGCCGTCTTGCGGACCGCCTCGCGCGCCTTGCGGGCCGCCTCGCGGGCCCGGGCCGCGTTGAGGGCCTTCTCGACGATCTTCTTGGCCACCACCGGGTTGTCGTCGAAGTAGTTCATCAACCCCTCGTACGAGGCCGAACCCACGATGCTCTCCACCTCGGGCGAGATGAGCTTCACCTTGGTCTGCGACTCGAACTTCGGATCGCTGTGCTTGATGGAGATGGCGGCCGTGAGGCCCTCGCGGACATCGTCGCCGGTGATCTGCGGGTCCTTCTCCTTCAGCAGGCTGTTGGACTTGGCGTACTGGTTGACCGAGCGGGTCAGGGCCGTGCGGAAACCCGACAGGTGCGTGCCGCCATCCGGGTTGTGGATGGTGTTGGTGTAGCAGAGGACCTGGTCGTTGTAGCTGTCGTTGTACTGCAGCACGACGTGGATGTGGATCTCGACCTCCTTCTCGGCCGTGGTGGTCTTGCTCTCCTTGAGGACGCTGATCGGCTTGGGATGCAGCGTGACCCGGCTCTTGTTGAGCTGGCGCACGAACTCCTCGAGCCCCTCCTTGTACAGGAAGGTCTCGAGCTTCGGCTCCGGCTGGCGCTCGTCGAGGAAGGTGATCTCGAGCCCGGAATTGATGCAGGCCAATTCGCGGAGGCGCTGGGTGATTCGGTCGGACTTGAACTCGACCGTGTCGCGGAAGATCTCCGGGTCGGGCTTGAAGGTGATGAGCGTGCCGCGGCCCTTGGCCTTGCCAATCACCTCGAGTTTCTTGGTCACCTTGCCGCGCTCGAACTCCATGTGGTGGACCTTGCCCTCGCGGCTCACCTCCACCTCGAACCATTGGGAGACGGCGTTGACGCACTTGGCCCCGACGCCGTGGGTGCCGCCCGAGAACTTGTAGCCCCCCTGGCCGTACTTGCCGCCGGAATGCAGCGTGGTGAGCACCAGTTCGACGGCCGGAATCTTCTTGAGCGGGTGGATGTCGACCGGGATGCCCCGGCCGTCGTCGCGGATGGAGATCGAACCGTCGACGTGGATGACCACCTCGATCCGCTTGCAATGGCCGGCCAGGTGTTCGTCGACGGAGTTGTCCAGCACCTCCGAAACGCAGTGGTGGAGGGCACGCTCATCGGTGCCGCCGATGTACATGCCGGGCTTCTTCCGGACGGCCTCCAGTCCCTCCAGCGTGCTGATCTGGGAACTCGTGTAGGTCTCCTTGGACGGAAGGTTTTCGGCCATATGGAATCTCGGGGCGACAACCGGCAAAGGGTCCGCTCGATTGTTCGGGGGAAAGTCTAACGCGCTGGCGTCTCCGAGGACAACAGCTTTCGGAATTACACAACCAATTGGGGCTTCTGACCGGCGCCCGTCCTACCGGTTGTGGCAGCTGCGACGAAGGATGCCGGACCACGGGGGCACGGAACCCCCAATTGTGGCCCGGTCAGGGCTCGGCCCGGATGATGACAAACCAGGCGTCGTTCCACTTGTCCTTGTCATCGCCGGCGATGATCAGGAATTCGCCCCGCTTGAGGGCCTCGTGGGAGTGCTGGAGGGTCTTCACCAGTTTGGCCTCCTTCGCCTCGTTGATGCTGTGGAGCTTCACCTCGACATGCCCGTCGGCGGTGGTCTTGAAATCGACCTGGCAACGGTCCAAGGCGACCTTCTGCACGGTCTTGGCATCGAGGATCACCGGGGTCGACTTGACCACCCAGTAGTTCTTCCAGCGGAAGTGCCGGAGCTTTTCGCGTCCCTTGGCATCCAACTCCTTGAGGTTCTTGCCCTCGGGAGCGACCCCGTCGGTACCCCAGGCCAGCTCAAGGCGCAGCCGAAGATCGCCAGCGAGGGCGCCCAAGGGAGTCAGGGCCGTGATCGAGGCCATGAGGACGGACATGAGGACGGACATCGGTCGGCCCATGGGGAGCCAACCCAGCCTCGGGCTCGTCAACCGGATCATCGAGGAACGTTTCATTCAGGGCCGCGGAAGGTCGGTGTTCGGGACGGATCAAGGCATCCGGAGGGCCGGACGCCAATGTTTTATTGGATCCAGTGCACCGTCACGCCGTCGCTTTCCGAGCGGAAGACGGTGGAGGACACGTCGGCCATCGTGATGTCGTCGCCGCCGGCGGCGACGGCGAACTCCCGGTGGGCGGGCCCGGTCGAGCGGGTTGAGACGACGACGGCCACCGTGGCGACCCCCAGCGCCGGGATCAGCCACCGGAGCCATCCGAGGGCCGACGAGGCAGAGGCCGTGGAGGCCGCATGGGCCGGGGCGGAGGTGGCCTGGCTTCCGGCGGCGTCGGCGTCGATCCGGCGTCGGATCTGGCTCCAGTAGAACTCCCGGCTCCAGGGAACGGCGGCCTTGGGTTCGTGGTCGCGCAGGAGGCCGGAGAGACGGCGCAGCCCTTCGACCAGCTCCCGGGCGTCGATGTCGGCGGGAAGTGCCGCCTCGACCCGTCGGCGCTTCTCGTCGGACAGTTCACCGTCGACGTAGGCCTGCAGGTCGATGAGTTGCTCGTTGGTTTTCATTCGGAACGCTCCCGCTTCAAAGATTGTAGAAGGAATGCCAGCCGGCGGCGCGCGTAAAAGAGGCGCGACATGACCGTTCCGATCGAGATGCCGACGCGCTTGGCGATCTCCTTGTACTCCAGCCCCTCAAACTCATGAAGGACCACCACGGTCCGATGGGCGTCGGTGAGTTTCCCCAGCGCTTCATCGATGCGCCTCCGGAGTTCGTCCTGCTCGAGACCGGCAGTGGGGTTGGACTCCGGCACCGGCAGGTGCCGCTCCACCCCGCCGGACTCCTCGTCCATGGCCTCGATGGATTCGGTGCGGACGCGCTTCTGCCGCCGCAACTGGTCGAGGCAGAGGTTGATGACGATGCGCGTCACCCACGTGGCGAAACTCGAGTCGCCCTGGAATTGAACCAACCGTTGCCACGCCTTGACCCATGCTTCCTGTGAAAATTCGAGCGCCTGGTCGTCATTCCGCATCATCATCAGGGCCCTGGCGTAGATCTTGTCCCGGTGCCGGTGCACCAGTTCCTCGAACGCCTCGGTATCCCCCCGTTGAGCCCACTGGACCAGAGTCTCGTCGGCTGCTGACGGATAATCGTGTTTCACCGACAGGGGCATCGACGGTGCGGTTGGGCGATTATTCAGGGAGAAGTTCCGGCCGGAACGACGGCCGGGCAGGTCGCCGGCCGGGTACGGCCACGGTGCCTCTCAAAGGGCCCCCTTGCTGCTGGGGATCACCCCGGCGATCCGCGGATCCCGCTGGCAGGCGACGTCCACTGCCTTGGCGAAGGCCTTGAAGAGGGCCTCCGCCACATGGTGGGGTTCGCCCCCGTACAAAAGCTCGAGGTGCAGATTGCACCGCGCCTCGTTGGTGAATCCCTGGAAGAACTCCCGGGCGAGGCCAAAGCGGAACCGGGAGGACATGTCCTGATTCCGGTCGGCCTCCGGGATCCGCCGCTGGGCCATCGAATCCATGCCACGCCAGACCAGGCAAGGTCGCCCGCTGAAATCGATCACGCAGCGGGCCAGCACCTCGTCCATGGGCACATGGGCCTCGCCGGTGAAGGGATTGCGGGGGTCGAAGCCCGTTCCGTAGCGTCGGATGCCTCGCTTGTCGCCGAGGGCCTGCAGGAAGGCCTGCCCGAGGGCGATGCCACAGTCCTCGACCGTGTGGTGGGCGTCGATGTGCAGGTCCCCCGAGCACGTGAGCTTGAGGTCGCACACCGAGTGCTTGGCAAAGGCACAGAGCATGTGGTCCAGGAAACCGACCCCGGTCTTCACCCGGGCCCGGCCCCGACCGTCGATGTCGAGGTCCACGCGGATGGAGGTCTCGCTGGTCTTCCGCTGGATCTTGGCGCGCCGCTCGGTCATGTGCGGGAAGCGGTAACGGTGGCCGGGGCCGGCAACAAGGTTTTTGTTTGACGCCACGTCGCCCGGCCGGAGGCTTGGTCTTGATGATCCACCGTCGCAATTTCCTGAAGACCGCCTCCGTCGCAGGAGCGGCCCTGCTCACCGGGTGCCAGTCCACCGGCTCCGGCCACACCGCCGCCGTCTACGAACTGCGCATCTACACCATCCTCCCCGGCCGTGCGGAGGCGCTGCACAACCGCTTCCGCAACCACACCCTGCGCCTCTTCAAGAAGCACGGCATCGAAAGCATCGGTTACTGGATGCCGGCCGACCCGGCCGACCAGCGGCTGCACTTCCTGCTGCGCTACCCCAGCCGCGAGGCGCGGGAGACGGCCTGGAAGGCCTTCACCTCCGACCCGGAGTGGAAGACCGCCCAGAAGGCCAGCGAAGCCGCCGGGCCCATCGTGGCCAAGTCCGAGAACCCCTTCCTGGTCGAGACCGACTACTCGCCGAAGGTCCGCACCGGCAATGTCTCCAAGGGCGGCGTGTGGGAAGTCCGCACCTACACCAGCACCCCGGAGCGGCTCTCGCACCTGGATGCCCGGTTCCGGGACCACACCATCGGCCTGTTCGCGAAGTATGGCATGGGCAACCAGGGCTACTTCCACAAGATGGCCGACCAGCCCGAGGGCGACCGCACCCTGCTCTACTTCCTGACCCACAAATCCCAGGACGCGGCCAAGGCGAGCTTCTCGGCCTTCGGCAAGGATCCGGCCTGGAAGGCCGCCCGGGAGGCCAGCGAGAAGGCCGCCGGCGGATCGCTCACCGTGGCCGGCGGCGTGAAGTCGGTGTTCCTCGTGCCCACCGACTACTCGCCGACGCGCTGATTCCGCCCGCCTGAAACCGGCCCGATCGACCCAATCGGGCCGACGACGATGCGGCCCCGTGGAGCCCGAAGGTTCCCGGGGCCGTTTGCGTGCCATGGAGTCCATTGCGCGCGCCGCCCCCGACCGTTGGGCTCGGACTGCCCCGGCTCGGACTCCCCGACAACGGCCCGGCGTGTCTATGCGCGCAGCTTGCGCTCGAGGATTTCGCCGGCCAAGGCGGGGTTGGCCTTGCCCTTGGAGAGCTTCATCACCTGGCCCTTGAGGGCGTTGAGGGCGGCCGACTTGCCGGCCCGGAAGTCGGCGGCGGGCCCGGGGTTGGCGGCGATGGCCTGGTCGCAGAGGGCCTCGAGGGCACCCACATCGCTGACCTGCGACCAGCCGTTGCGCTCGACGATGGCCTTGGGTGAGTCCCCCGTGGTGAACATCTCGGCGAAGACGTCCTGCGCGATCTTGCTGCTGATGGATCCGCCGTCCACGAGGCCGACCAGTTCCCGCACCTGCTCCGGCCGGATGCGCACCTCGTCCACGGCTGTGCCCGAGTCGCTCAGGCGCGCCTGCAGATTGTTGATCACCCAGTTGGCGATCGCCTTCGGCTGGGAGGCGCCCTGCGCGGCCTTCTCGAAGAAACCGGCCAGCGGCAGGTTGTCGCGGAAGATCTCCGCGTCGCCGTCGGGCAGGCCGTACTCGCGGAGGAACCGCCGCTTGCGGGCGAGGGGCAATTCGACCACCTGCGCCCGCACGGAAGCCAGCCACTCGTCGGTCGGCGCCAGGGGCATGAGGTCCGGCTCGGGGAAGTACCGGTAGTCGTGGGCATCCTCCTTGGAGCGCATCGCCTCGGTGATGCCGGCGAGGTCGTCCCACCGGCGCGTCTCCTGGCGCAGCGTCTCACCGCGCTTCACGGCCTCGATCTGTCGCGGGATCTCGTACTCGAGGGCGCATCGCACCCCGGAGAAGGAGTTCATGTTCTTGATCTCGATCTTGGCCCCGAGCTTCGTGCTGCCCTTGGGACGCACCGAGACGTTCACGTCGCAGCGCACCATGCCCTTCTCCAGGTCGCAGTCGCTGATGCCGCCCCGGTACAGCACGTCGGTGAGGGCGCGGAGGTAGGCATAGGCCATGTCGGGACCGTTGAGGTCGGGCTCGGACACGATCTCCAGCAGCGGCACGCCGGCGCGGTTGAAGTCCACCCCGCTGAAGCGGTCGAAGTGGCTGTTCTTGCCGACGTCCTCCTCAAGGTGCGCCCGGGTGATCCGGACCCGGGCGAGGCCGTCCACCGAGCCGGGCCCGTCGAACTCGAACTCGATCCAGCCGTTGGCCGTCGAGGGTTTGTCGTACTGGGTGACCTGGTAGTTCTTGGCCGAATCGGGGTAGAAGTAGTTCTTGCGGTCGAACTTGGCGAAGCGGGGAATCTCGCAGTTGAGCAGGTATCCGGTCAGCACGGTCAGGCGGATGGCCTCGGCGTTGGGCACCGGCAGCACGCCCGGCATGCCCAGGCAGATCGGGCAGACGTTGGTGTTGGGATCCGATCCGAAGGCGTTGGCGCACCCGCACCACATCTTCGAGTGGGTCTTGAGTTGGACGTGGGTCTCCAGACCGATGACCGCTTCGTATTCCATGCGCCCGCTGGTATGCCACGGGAGGCCGACCGAGGCCAAACCGAACTTCGCCGGGCGCCGGCGCAAAACGGGCGGGAAGGGCCCTGCATCGCCCCGCCCGCCCGCGTCGTTCCCGCCACGGGAAACTGCCTGAGGCCTCAGCCCTTCACCTGCTTGACCTTGGTCCACTTGTGCGTCTTGGCCGAGGCCAGGACGGCATCGACGACGTAGTCGGTGGCCAGGCCGTCCCTGAAGTCCGGCTTGGCGTTCTTGCCGCTCTCGAGACCCGAGATGAACTCCACGACCTGATGGATGAAGCTGTGCTCGTAGCCCAGCTGCAGACCGGGCACCCACCACTTCCCGGTGTACGGGTGGTCACCGTCGGAGACGTGGACGCTCTTCCAGCCGCGCTCGGCCCCGACATCGCTGTAATCGAAGATCTGGAGGCGGTGCAAATCGTGCAGGTCCCACTTGAGGCTCATGTTCTCGCCGTTGATCTCGAAGGTGTAGAGCGCCTTGTGGCCGCGGGCGTAGCGGGTCGACTCGAAGAGGCCCAGCGAGCCGTTGTTGAAATGGCACAGGAACGCGCAGGCGTCGTCGATGCCCACCTTCTCGACCTTGCCGGTGAGGGTGTGCTTGCGCTCCTTGATGAAGGTCTCGGTCATCGCGCTGACATCCTTGATGCCGCCGTTGAGCCACATGGCCGTGTCGATGCAATGGGCCAGGAGGTCGCCCGTGACGCCGGAGCCGGCGGCCTTGACGTCGAGGCGCCACAGGGCCGCCCCGCCCTGCGGCAGCTCGGGATTGATGGTCCAGTCCTGGAGGAAGTTGGCGCGGTAGTGGAACACCTTGCCGAGCTTGCCCGAGTCGATGAGCTGCTTGGCCAGGACGACGGCCGGGCAACGCCGGTAGTTGTACCAGACCATGTTGGGCACCTTGGCCTTCTCGATGGCCTTGACCATGCCCTCGGCCTGCTTCGAATTGAGGGCCAGGGGCTTCTCGCACAGGATCATCTTTCCGGCCTTGGCCGCGGCGATGGCGATCTCGGCGTGCAGGTTGTTGGGCACGGCGATGTCCACCACGTCGATGTCCTTGCGGGCCAGGAGCTTCTTCCAGTCGGTTTCGATCGACTCGTAGCCCCAGCGGTCGGCGAATTCCTGGGCCTTGACCGCGTCGCGCGCGCAGACCGCCTTCAGGACGATCTCATAGCTCGACGGGAAGAAGTGGCCGACCTGGGCGAATGCGTTGGAATGGGCGCGTCCCATGAAGCCGTAGCCGATGAGACCGATGCGGAGTTGTTTTTTAGCCATAGATACCCGTGGTTGGGAAGACGGGCCAAGGATAGGGGCGCGACCGGAGGGGCGGCAACTGCTCGTTGCGGACCCATACCGGGGGTCACCGTTGAGGTCGCCCGGCGGGCCTCAACGGGGCGGCAGGAGCACCGGGCGGAACCCGAGGTAGTCGCCCTTCAACTCCGGGGTCATGGCCCCGCGAATGGCCGAGCGGGCGCGACGCGCTCCGTAGATCCGGCTGCCTCCGCGATAGGTCCGGAAGGTGCCGGCCGCCGGGCCGGTCGGGTCCACCACGGGGTCCAAGGGGTAGTCGCCATACCAGTCGCGGCACCATTCCCAGACGCTGCCATGCAGGTCGTGGAGGCCCCACGCGTTCGGCGCACGGGTCTTCACGGCATGCGCCCGACCCTCGGAATTCGATTCGATCCAGGCCATGCTTGGCAGGTCCCCGGCGAACGCCCCGGTCGTCCCGGCCCGGCAGGCGTATTCCCACTGGGCCTCGGTCGGCAGATCCCACTCCCATCGGTCCGGGATCAGTCCCCGATCCCGTTGGGCCAGGGTGAGTCGCCGGCAGTATTCCTTGGCCTCCGGCCACGACACCTGGTTCACCGGCTGGTCGGGGGCCTTCCCGTGGCTCGGGTTGTTGGTGAGGATGGCCATCCACTGGGCCTGGGTGCACTCGGTCTCGGCCATGAAGAAGCCCCGCTCGAAGGTCACCTCATGCGGAATCTCGTCCTTGTCGCGAAGCGGTTCGTCCGGTGGGCTTCCCATCCGGAAACGGCCCGGAGGAACCCATCGGAGGGCCCATCGGTACAGCCCCATCTCGACCACCACGCGGCTGCCGGGGGTCAACGCCTTGGGATCCTTCCACGCGACGCCCATGGGCACCTCGGGAAGCTCCCCGGGGAGCTCCGCCCGCGCGAAGGCGGCCCAGGCCAGGAACCCGAGCAGGAGGGTCTGAATCCGACAAACCATGGGTGCGAACGGAACACCAACGGCCCATCGCCTTCAATGGCGTTCCTGCTCCGCTTCGGGCTTTGACGCTGACGGCACCTCCGGCGAGCCTGAAGGCCACACTTGCATGTCGCGCCTCCGCTTCGTCCACGTCACCCGTTGGATCCTCTGTTGCCTGGCCCTGGGATGCCGGATTGCCCGGGCCCAGGTCGGAATCGTCGCCATCGACCCGACCCCGGGGACGGTCGAGATGCTGGATCGTGTCAGCGTGACCTTCAGCGTCCCGGTCAATGGCGTCTCGGCCGCCGACTTCCTGGTCAACGGCGTCCCCGCCACCTCGCACTCCGGCGGCGGCAGGACCTACACCTTCGTCTTCCGCCAACCCCCCTACGGCGCCGTGACGGTGACCTGGGGCCCGCTGCACGCCATCCAGGATCTGGGTCAACCGCCCACCCGCTTCGACGCCTCGGTGGCGGGATCGAACTGGAGCTATGATCTCGTCGACCCCCGCCCGCCCGCCGTCGACTCGGTGTTGCCGGTTCCGGGGACCGCTCTCCGGCACCTGACCTCGGTGCAGGTCGTCTTCAACCGCCCGGTGACCGGGGTCGACTCGGGCGACCTTCGCCTCGACGGGGTGGCCGCCCTGGAGGTGGAGGGCCTCGGTGCGGGGCCGTACCGGTTCCGGTTCGATGCGGCACGGAGCGGCCAGGCCCAGCTCGCCTGGACGCCGGGCCACGGGATCCGTGCCGAGGGGGACGAGGCGAGGCGATTCGAGGGGGAGGGCTGGTCCTATCCGGTGAGCCCCCTGCGCCCCCCTCCCGGGGTCGTCCTGCGGGAGATCCTCGCGGAGAACCTGTCGGGCCTGAAGGACGAGGAGGGCGACCCCGAGGACTGGATCGAGCTGTTCAATGGCGGAGACACCGAGGTGGACCTCGCCGGCTGGAGCCTGACCAACGACCCCGACCTCCCGGATCTTTGGGTCTTCCCGAGCCTGGTGCTCCCGCCGTCGGGATCGACCCTGCTCTGGGCGTCGGCGAAGGACCGGACCAACCAGCCCACCAGCCGCTACCTGCACACCAACTTCCGCCTCGCCGACAACGGCGGCACGCTGCTGCTGTCAGGCCCGGAGCTGCCACGGATGCCCGTCGACCGGCTCGACTACCCCCGGCAGGCACCGAACTTCTCCTACGGCCTGAGTGGCCCGGAGACGAACCGGGTCTTTCGTTTCTTCCCGGTTCCGACGCCGGGCAAGGCCAACGGCACCAGCCTCGTGACCAATGCCCTGCCCGACCTTCACTTCAGCGTCCCGCGCGGGTTCTTCGCCCACCCCTTCACGCTTTCGATCGCCTCGCCGCTGCCCGGGGTCGAGATCCGCTACACCACCAACGGCAGCGTGCCGACGCCGACCAACGGCCTCCGCTACACGCAACCCATCCCGATCACGGCCAACCGCGTGATCCGGGCCGCCGGCTTCGCCTCCAACCAGCTGCCCTCCCGGGTCCAGACGCACACCTACCTCTACAATCTTGCGAACAACCGGCGGCTCCTGCCGGTCGTGAGCCTCGTCACGGCGACCAACCACCTCTACGGGCGCACGGGCATCCTGGAGTTCAATCCGAGGAACACCCTCAACCATGGGATCGCCTGGGAGCGGCCGGTGTCGGTGGAGTGGATCCGGCCCGAGGACAACGGCGGATTCCAGGTGGATGCCGGGATCCGGGTCGCCGGCGGCGACTACATCCGGGGCCGGTATGCCTACAACACCACGGCGCTGCCCCAGAGCAAATACTCGTTCCGGCTGTATTTCCGCGGCGAATACGGCGAGGGGAAGCTCCGCTACCCGGTCTTCCCCGGCACCACGGTCCCGGAGTTCGACACGCTGCACCTTCGGGCGGGCATGAACGACCACAGCAATCCGCTGCTCAAGGACGAGTTCGTCCGGACCCTCTGCGACCAGGTCGGCATCGTGGCCAGCCATGGCACCTTCGTGCATCTCTTCCTGAACGGGGCCTACCGGGGCATCTACAACCCGGCCGAGCGCGTCAACGAGGACTTCCTGCAGGCCTACCACGGGGGCGGCGCGCTCTGGGACGTCATCGGGGTCGGCAACGTGGCACTCGGCGGTGATTCGATCGCCTGGACCGCCCTGCGTACGGCGGCGCGGCGCGACCTGACGATCCGGACCAACTACCTCGACGTCGCCGCCCGGATGGATCTCGAGAACTTCGTCGACTACCTGCTTCCGCACCTCTGGTCGGACAACGACGACTGGCCGCACAACAACACCCGGGCGGCCCGGGAGCGGGTTCCGGGATCGAAGTTCCGGTTCTATCCCTGGGACGCGGAGTTCTCCTTCGGCTCGCACGGCGTCTCCTACGACACCATCGCCAACACGCTCTCAAGCACCTCGCCACCCTGGGGGACCACCGACTACCAGCAGCTCTTCAACAGCCTCAAGCGCTCCCCGGAGTTCCGCCTGCTCTTCGCCGACCGGGTGCACCGGGCCTTCTTCAACGGCGGACCGCTCACCGACGAGCGCATCCGCGCCGCCTACACCGCGATGCGGGCCCGGCTGTCCCCGTCGATCAGCGGCTTCTCCGACGTCATCACGCCCTGGATCAACGGACGGCGGCGCCACATGACCAACGCCTTCCAGAAGGCCGGGTTCCTCGCGTCGTCCAACGCCCCCGTGCTCAACGTCTTCGGCGGCCGGGTGGTCGATGGCACCAGGCTGACGATGACCCGCCGCAGCGGCATTGTCTGGTACACCACCAACGGCAACGATCCCCGCATCCCGTTCAGCTCCGCCGTGTCGTCAGAGGCCCTCCGCTACGCCGACGCCCTGTCGTTGCGTCCGCCGCTGAGGATCCGGGCCAGGACGCTCGACGGCACCAACTGGAGCGCGCTGACCTCGGCGGATTTCCAGGCCGCCGCCGCACCGCGACCGGTGGTCTTCTCCGAGATCCAGTACAACCCGGTCGGCGGGGACGCCTACGAGTTCCTCGAACTCTGGAATCCGGGGACCACACCGGTGGACCTCTCGGGCCACCAGTTCTCGGGCATCACCTTCCGCTTCCCCAGCCAGCGGGCGATCCTGGCGGCCGGCGCCCGGTTCGTCCTGGGCAACGGGACGCGCCCCGACCTCTTCCGTCAGCGCCATCCCGGGACCGCCGTCTTCGGCTGGTACGAGGGCAGCCTTTCCAACGGGGGCGAGCGGCTGGAACTGCGGGATGCAGCCGGCCGGCTGGTCGCCGCAGCCGGCTACGGCGATTCGCCGCCGTGGCCCCGCTCGGCCGATGGCGGCGGCAGCTCGCTGGAATTCCGGGATCCCTCGGCCGATCCCGGAGATCCGACCGCCTGGACGGCCGGTGCCCCCGGGGGCACCCCGGGACGACCGCCGCAACCGGCTTCCATCACCCCTGCGGTGCGCATCCACGAGGTGCACGCCTCCGGCCTGCCCGACTGGGTGGAATTGCACAACCCGGGTTCCACCGCCGTGGACGTCGGCGGCTTCTCGGTCACCGACAACGGGGAGGCGCGACGCTTCGTGATCCCGGCGGGAACCCGGCTGGGCCCGGGTGCATTCCGGGTGTTCTCGAGCGCCGAGGGCGGCGTCACCGCCCCCGACCGCCTCCCCTTCGCCCTCGACGCCGACGGGGAGACCCTCGTGCTGCTGGATGCCGACGGGGAGCGGGTGGACGGGGTGCGTTTCGGGCCCCAGGTCCCGGGATTCTCGATGGCCCGCGACGGCTCCGGCACCTGGGTGCTGGCCCACCCCACGCCGGGCGCCGCCAACCAACCGCTGGCATCGCGGGAGCTCTCCACCGCCCTCAGGCTCAATGAATGGCAGTTGTCGCCGCCGGCGGGTCTGCCGTGGATCGAGGTGCACAACCCGGACGCGCGACCGGCGGCCGTCTCCGGTTGGATGCTCCTGGCGTCCAACACCGTGTTCCGCCTTCCCGGCCCGGCGTTCGTCGCCCCCGGGGGCTTCCTGGTGCTCCGGCTCGGCCCGGGCTCGTCACCGACGCGGATCGACGGGGACCTGCCCGCCGGTGCGGGGTTCCTGGCGCTGCAGGAACCCGGCGGGGCCGAGGTGGAGCGTCTGTCCTACGCCGCCCCGGTCCGCGGCACCACGCTGGCCCGGATCCCCGACGGTTCCGGCGCGATCCAGGCTCTTGCCTCCCCCGGAAGTCCGGGCTTGAGCAACCGGGTCGAAGTTCCCGGGCAGACCCTGCGCCTTTCGGCGTTCCTCGCCCGTTCCGGCGTCGACTGGGTGGACGTGGAGAATTTCGCCGGGGTCCCGGTCTCCCGGGCGGGCCTTCGGTTGGTGATCGACCCACCCGACCTGCCGTCCCGCACGGTCGAACTGGACGGGCCGGCACCGCTCGCGCCCGGCCAACGCCTGCGGATCCTGGGCGGGGCACCGGCCGTGCCCGTGGCCGACCCGCTCCGGCTCTGGTCGCCCCTGGCCACCCTGCCCGACGACGGTGGCGAGGTGCGCCTCGAGGGCGACGATGGCCGGGTCTGGGACCGGGTCGACTACGGTCCACAGGTCCCGGGTCGACCGGTCTGGCGCAACGGCCCCAACTGGGTGCTCGCCTCCGGATCCGACGGGCCGGAGCCGCCGTTCACCCCGGCGGCGATGTCGGACGGTTCCGGGGTGCGGATCAACGAGTGGCTGGCCACCGGCGGCCGCGCGATGGAATTCGTCGAACTGCACAATGCCGACCCTCTTCCGGTGGACCTTTCCCGGTGGGTGCTCACCGACGATCCCAGCATCCGCGGGGCCACCAACCGCACCCTGCCCGCACCGGGTTTCCTCGCCGGCAAGGGCTTCGCCCGCTTCCGCATGGACGGAAGCACCGCCGAGGTGCCGGGATCCCGGCTGGACTTCCGCCTCAACGCCCTCGGGGAGACCCTCCGTCTGGTGGCCGGCCACGGGGGCGTCGTGGACTCCGTGGACTACACGGTGCAGGACGAGGGGGTCTCGGAAGGGTTCCTCCCCGATGGATCGACCACCCGGGTGCGCTTCCCCGGCCGGGCCACCCCGGGCCGTTCCAACGCGCAGCCGGAGGCCGACTCCGACGGCGACGGGATGCCCGACGACTGGGAAACCCGCAACGGCCTGCGTCCCGACGCCGCCGACGGCGCCGGCGACCCGGACGGCGACGGGGCGACCAACCTGCGGGAATTTCTCGCCGGCACCGACCCACGCAACCCCGGGAGCGTCTTCCGCCTTTCGGTGGCCCGTGAGGGCCGCGGGTGGTCCCTGCGCTTCACCGCGCAGGCGGACCGGTCGTATCGCCTGGAGATTTCCGACAGCGTGGCCGGCCCCTGGGACCGCTCTCAGGACATCGCCGCAGGCACGATGGCCCGGGAGGTGTCGCTGCCCCTGACGTGGGATGCGGGCCAGCGGTTCTACCGGATGGTGGTCGTGCCCTGAGGGCCGTGGGCTGCCCGGTTCAGGCGAAGATCTCGTCGACCACGCGGCCGTGGACATCGGTCAGGCGGAAGTCGCGGCCGGCATGGCGGTAGGTCAGGTCCTCGTGGTCGAGGCCCAGCAGGGCCAGCAGCGTGGCGTGCAGGTCGTGCACGTGCACCTTCTGGTCGACGCCGTAGAACCCGTAGTCGTCGGTGAGCCCGTAGCTGAAGCCGTTCTTCACGGCCCCGCCGGCCAGCCACATCGTGAAGGCGTGCGGGTGGTGATCGCGTCCATCGTCGCCCTGCAGCGTCGGGGTCCGGCCGAACTCCCCACCCCACATCACCAGCGTCTCGTCCCAGAGTCCCCGGGCCTTGAGGTCCTGCAGGAGCCCGGCGATGGGGCGATCGACCTCCGAGGCCAATCGTCCATGGTCGCGGATGAGGTCCGAATGCTGGTCCCAATAGCCGTGGGTCGCCTGGACGAATCGCACCCCACGCTCGCTGAAGCGGCGGGCCAGCAGGCACTGCCGCGCGAAGGAGGAGGTCTTCGGGTCGTCGAGGCCGTAGAGGCGCCGGGTGGCCTCGGATTCGCGCCCGACGTCCATCGCCTCGGGCGCCTCGGACTGCATGCGGAAGGCCAATTCGAAGGCCTCGATCTGGGCCTCCAATACCGGGTCGGCCCCGACCGCACCCTGGTGGTCCCGGTTCATCCGGCCCAACAGGTCGAGTTGCGCGCGCTGGGTGCGTGCCTCGCCGTCGGGGTCGTGGAGGTAGTGGATGGTCGCCCGGTCGACCGGCACGCCGCCGCCGATCGGGGTTCCCTGGTGGACCGCCGGCAGGAAGGCGCTCGACCAGTTGCCCACCCCGCCATGCCCCAGGGTGGGGTTGATGGTCAGGAAGCCCGGGAGGT